>NZ_JAAHIH010000007.1:0-300000 GCF_010671925.1 Moorena sp. SIOASIH
CAGTAGTCATGTTCTTATGATTGCGGGTATGAATATGAAGTTATCGAGGTTCGTCCGGCTTGTGTGCGCCTTCATGTATTTATATTAAGTAATATATTTAGTTTTGTAAAGGGGTTTGAGAGTAATTGCCCGGATATATATTAAATAATGTAAATAAGTAAAACTTATATTAAATAAGTCTTGACTTTATATTGTGATTGTGGTAAAAGAGTGGTTGACAAAATTTTGGTGTAGGTCAGTAGACTAGGAAACGCGATGTTCCTTTGGAACCGCTTCGCGATTGACCTTGGCCAAAAGGCCACGCTACGCGAATGGTCACGCTTCTTCTCAGACTGATCAGGTACACAGGATTTTTTGCCACTCCACCTATGCCCATTTCCCTATCTCCCGATTCCCGACTCCCTACTCCCGACTCCCTAAAACCCAGAACGAAAGTACCTCACCCAATTGAGAACTGCTATATATTGATCTATTTATTTATACTTTCTTAACATCCTGGATTGTTGACGGATCCAAAGCGCCCTGTTCTCCTTTCACCGTAACTGTCCCATTTGAAATTAGTTTACTTAGGTTTATTAGATTACATTAGTTGAGTTATGGATCTAGTTAAATCCGAAAGCATCAATGTATCAAATTCTACCGAAGTTCCTCAAAAAATCTACTATGTTCAATGAATTATGATGAAACCTCATACACCTTAGACAAATCATGCGGATTGAGCAGTTGCAGGCATTTCTGGCAGTCACCCAGACAGGTAATTTTGGACAAGCGGCACAAAAATGCGGCGTAACACAATCGACTATAAGTAGACAAATTCAGTCTCTGGAAAGCTATCTGGGTATGCCACTGTTTCATCGCACTGCTCACGCAAAGTTGACTCTTGCAGGGGAACAGCTGTTACCCCGTGCTCGTAAAATCTGTCAAGAGTGGCAAAGTGCTACCCAAGAACTAGCAGATTTGATCGCAGGGAAACAGCCAGAATTGTGTGTAGCAGCAATCCAATCAGTCTGCGCTCACTACTTGCCACCGATCTTAAGGCAATTTTGTCAGGCCTATCCTCAAGTCCAGTTACGAGTGACGGCCCTCGGAAGCGATCGCTCTTTGAAGGTACTGCGAGATGGTCTAGTGGATGTGGCAATTGTGATGAACAATCGCTTTTTGACCACTAGTTCAGAGATGGTAGTTGAGGTACTCTACGAAGAGCCCATCGAAGTCCTGATGGCATCAGACCATCCCTTAGTCAACTATCAACCAGTCCCCTGGTCAGAACTGATTAAATACCCACAAGCAGTCTTTAAAAGTGGCTACGGGATGCAACGTTTAGTACAACAGCAGTTTTCCCGCCTAGGGGCTAATTTGCGGGCAGTTATGGAGTTAAATACCCTAGAAGCATTCCAAGGAGTAGTGCGCCAAGGAGAATTGATTGCCCTATTGCCCAAATCAGCCCTGATCAATGTACAGCAAGACTCTACTCTGGCTGTAAGATCCCTAGAAAAACTACCAGAATCCGTGGCTAGCTCCAACAAACTAGTAGGTAACGTCTCTGCCTTGGATTCCAAGTGGACTCGTCAGGTGGTTTTGGTCACGACTCGCGATCGCTTAGATATTCCACCAATTCAGCATTTTTGTAAACTGGTGCGTCAGCTGGACATGCCAACAGTTCAGGCTTGGAACCTCCAGCTGCCAGCCCTTGCTCAAGCTTGATCACTGTTTCCAGCTTTGGACTAATCACCGATGAGTAATGCCTTCAGGGAATTATTAAAGAAAGTGGGCAGTGGTGTGCACACTGGGAAAGCGTTAACTCGTGAGGAAGCCACCACTGCAACCCGCCTCATGTTGACACAAGAGGCTACACCAGCGCAAATTGGAGCATTTATGATTGCCCACCGCATCAAACGACCGACCAGTGAAGAACTGGCAGGGATGTTGGATGCTTATGACCAACTTGGACCAAGGTTACACCCCTGGGACATCAACCATGGGCAAGATACCTCTCGGTCAGTTTCTTCTTCTCCATCCCTGGGGGTTACAGCGTTAGGAACACCCTATGATGGACGAAGCCGTACTGCACCAGTCACACCCCTGACCGCCTTAGTCTTAGCTACTGCTGGGGTACCTGTGGTAATGCATGGGGGAGATTGTATGCCCACTAAGTATGGAGTCCCCTTAATTGAGATTTGGCAGGGATTGGGAATGGATTTCTCCCAACTTTCTGTGCCCCAGGTGCAACAAGTATTGGAGACAACTGGCTTCGGATTTATCTATTTACCCCAGCATTTTCCCCAAGCTCATCAGTTAGTTTCCTACCGCGACCAAATCGGTAAACGTCCACCGATAGCAACCATGGAACTCCTGTGGTCTGCC
Organism: Moorena sp. SIOASIH; assembly: GCF_010671925.1. Classification (GTDB taxonomy): domain Bacteria; phylum Cyanobacteriota; class Cyanobacteriia; order Cyanobacteriales; family Coleofasciculaceae; genus Moorena. The sequence continues at coordinate 2,365 of NZ_JAAHIH010000007.1, forward strand.
TATAGAGGAGAGAGTCATCATGTTGCCGGGTATGTTCATCCACCTACAGAAATCCTGTTTAGACAGACATGTCAGCTGCGTCTGGTCAAGAATTTTACCTTTGTCAAAGGCTTAGAGGGTAGCTGTGACCTACCACGCGATCGCACTGCCATCATAGCCATTAGTCAACCATCAGCCAGTCAAGGGTTTGAACGTCTGCTACTCCATCCCAGTGAATACGGTTTGGCTGGCAAGGAGGTACCACTTGAGTCAACCACTAAACTGCTGGCACAGATCCAGGAAATCCTAAAGGGTAAATCCAACCCATTGATGCCAGCCGCTATCTGGAATGGAGGGTTTTATCTGTGGCGTTGTGGTATTTGCCCAGATTTGACAGCAGGTCTGGCCAGGGCTGAAGATTTATTCACCAGTGGTAATGTGGCTCAAAAATTTAACGAAATTGTTGATTACTTACAGAAGCTTAAATAAATAGAAGGTAAGTATTCAGCTATCAGCTATCAGCGGTCAGCGATTAGCGCTACGGGCACGCTACTTGATGTGCTTATGGGCATAGGGCACGCTACTTGATGTGCTTATGAGCATAGGGCAAGCTACACTGAACAGCTTTTGAATAAAATCGGTAAGCATTGGAATAATGCTGCAGTGTTGTCACAGGGCTTGTGGCCTGTGCCATAAAGCTGACGGCTGACGGCTGACTGCTGTTCGCGCAGCGTGCGCGTAGCGCATATGCTTACAATACTCAACCAAATTACTGAACCAAGGTTCTTGCCGGAGGTGGCGCAAAGGTCGGAGACAATTGGGAGGGATATTGATCAACAGAAATACAAGTGTTTAGAGCCTTGTCAGGGCTAGCGACATTGGCACTATTCAAGCCAATAACACATTCAGAAAATTGCTCTGGCAGGAGGCTACGACGACAGTGATCCAGCACTGAGTTAGCATTTATGTTTTCAATCTGATTGTCAATATCAACCACACAGCTAGCCAATTCCAAAGGTCGTCGGACTCGTGTACAAGCACCTAAGGCTTTTTGGCCTGCTAATGAGGTCAGTACCTTAATTTTCAGTACACACAAGGATAAATCCTCAGGTTGTAGTGCCTCTGAACAAGCTTGTGATGCAATTTCTGAAGTGATATTGGCCGCTTTAAGATCTTTGGCACAGAAACTAAATCCATTCCCAGCAGTGGCAGCACCATTAGGAATCCCTAGGGTGACTAGGCCAGCGATTGCCAACTGAGTAGTACAAAATTTCAATAAAGATGTATGTCTAAACCTACTTTGCTGCTTCATAACTAGTCTTAGTCGATAAAATTTTATAAGCTATCAATTTTGACACTCCCCGGTCATTAGACGCGGGGATTCCTAGATCAACGAGCCGCCTTAAACCGCCGCATTCCCATCTTTAACGCCGTCAAAAATAGGACAGTACTTAACGGTGCGACCCGTGGCGAATTTAATTCGCCAAGGTCAAGCGCACCGGTACCAAAAACCCGTCAAGACCAAGTTTTTAGTCAATTTACGACAGACCCAGAGGGCGATTCTCAGATGGGGCGTTTGGCTACTTAGTTGGAAGTGCATGTGCATAGTCCGTTTCCCTTCCTTTTCGCCTTCGGTGTGCCGGAGACGAAACCTTATCAGAGCGATGCAGCGCGGTCTTGGGGAGGCAGCGCGGTCTTGGGGGTTCCCCCCATGAGCGACTGCCGTGGTTTCCCCCACTCGCTATTGCATCAAGACAGGGTCGCCTTAATAAAAAAGTTTTAACCCTTTTATGCATAGCCTGTAACCCTTAAAGGCGACCCTCTGATTACGGTAACTTCTAACCCCACCTTACCGTTTCTTTCTCTCAAGTTGTGATTTTTCTGGGTTCACACACCAATTGGTAGTTGATGTAGTGGTGTTTAAGGAGGATTTTCCCTGCCCTCCGGGCATTATTGTTTTAAGGTCAAGCAGTGGCGGGCTTCTGACCCGGTTGCGCCAAGGCCAAAGGCCACGCTACGCAAACGGTTTCTCAACCTGTACCCTATACTTACAGTATACTCTGGCGCTAGAGAATTGTCAACTTTTTGCTAAAAGTTTTCTAGGCGACTTTAGTCGCTAGTCACTTTCATCTGAGCTCTTTAGAGGCGGAGTTTTCAGTTAATGGTTTTGTAATAAACAATCAAGGTATTGATTATGTTAGACGTTGATTAGGGTTCCGTGGTAAATCCATCACTAACTACCAATCAACTTAGCTCGTTTTTAACAACTTGCTATGATAGTCGATATTTTGAACCCCTAATCTGACAATTACTCATTCTTTGTAAGCTATCCCTAAGGAATATCTAATCTTTTTATACCTATGCCTATGCAATTCTACCAGTTTTTAAGTCAAACAGTTCGCTCACTTTACTCTAATAGCCAGGGGACTGTGCTCCTAATGCTAATGGCATTGTGTGTCAGCTGCTCCCCAAAAGAACCCCCTGACCTTGAGTTAGAACTCAGTGTGAAACCGGCAAGTCGTCCTGGTGCGTACACTGTATCCGGTAGTAGTAATCTACCTAACCAAAGTCAAATTGCTGTGGCTGCTATTCGCTATTTGCGTCCGACACAACAGCCTTTATTTGGTTCTAACCCCCTAGGCACCTATTCCATTTTGGATCGCCAAGTTGTTGAGGTAAACGACCAGGGTCAATGGCAAGCTAGGCTTAACCTATGGGACGTGGCACCAGATGGTCGCCTTCAGGAAGCTTGGCAAATCAATCAATCACAAGGACGATTCTCGGTTAGCCCCAATAATAGTGTCTCTTTCGTAGCCACCTATGAGCCCTATGGTCACCTAGGAAGGACTGAAGAGCAACAGCCACAGATTCCAGAGATGGAAGGTGACCTCGTCCGATTTAATAATGATGGTCAACCTTACGTCAAGGCAAGTTCCACCTTACCGATAGCGCTACCTAGTGGCAGGAAATCAGTACCTAGCATTAGGGCAGCAGAACGCAATGGTGGCTGGGGAAACCGCTCAGAACTTAGACCCCAAACATCGGTTAGTGGTAGTATTAGCCCACAAACCAATTTAAAAAATCAAAGCAATACTCCACTCTCGCCGTCAGAGTTTTTCCGATAAGACAAAACCTTTATCTTGGTTCATAGTTCATGGTCATGGTTCATGGTTCGTCACTATCAAGCCTGAACCATGAATAATATTAATAATAATACTAATAATAATACTCAGCCACACTGTGCACGCTCTTACCAAAATACCCTAACAGTTTTATTTAATGAGCGCTATGATCACATTTTGTTGGCGCTTTTTGTGGAAACGATCACGGTCATCTGAATCGCGACAATCCAGTAATTAGCGAATGGCAAATTCCTCCATCGATAAATGGAGTTGATAATTCTGAATTCGAAAGGCAGAAATGGTCAACCAGTCAACCAAATTCAGGAATTTTTACTCCTTACCAACAGTAAACTATCTATACCAAACTATCTGGAGTAAATTCCAGTAGATGCTTTTTAGCTTATGGTTGGATCAGGATGCACCCTGAGCGTGTATCAACTTGTCTCAAACGTTCCTAACCGTTTACAGACCAGGACTTAACAAGTTGTTTGGATGGGTGATTCGCTACAGGTACCTCAATACCTCCACTTCTCTGTGTGCCATCAAGGGCGGATTGTAAAGAAGCCATCTGAGCCATAATTGTTTGAAGTTGAGTGTTGAGTTGATCCAGCTGCTCCGGTTTTGGTGAACTCACCTGGATAGGTTGGGTGACTACAGGTTTTGTGCGCACAAAACCTAGAAACGTTTGTGCTGAAGCAAACTTCTGGGTTACATCCTCTACAGACCTTGTAGGGGTTGTTATGGAGGGCTCTTCAACAAAATTCGACCTAGTCACTATAGTTTGAAATACTGGCTGGAATTCAAGGCTTTTATCCTGAGTTTCCGTAACGTTTTCTATAACTTTGTGGGTAACATTTTCCGTAGCCTTTTCCGTAACGTTTTCTATAACTTTGTCGGTAATATTTTCCGTAAGGTTTTCTGTAAGGTTTTCTGTAACTGTTATCTGGGTTTCTCCCTCATCTAGAAAATCACTGAGTCCAGAAGCTGCCAAACTCGACAGAGAAAGCTTAAGGTCTTCTAATTCTTTTTCTTTTGCCTCGATATCCTCAGCTAGAGTGGAAACTTTGTCCTGAGTTTGAGAAAATTTCTGGGAGGAGTGTTGCCACCCTGAAATTGCCAAACTGGCTACACCGACTCCCAAACTCAAGGCTCCAACCAAGCCTAGGTAAGGGGGAGCAAGATCCTTAATTTCACCATCCATCCACTGTTCTCCCTGAATGCGAATGGAAACTGGTTGTGAGCCAAAAATTGCTACTGGTAAGGACAGTACTGACAATACCGCTGCTGCAAGAAGAACGGGTTTGAAAAGGAATTTATTCAGAGGAGAGCCTGACATGTTTTATAGTTAACTGTTAAAACTACTCGTGTTACTATTTACCTCAAGGGCTTTGAGAGAAATTCCGCATGGTACGGTTTTTTAACTCTGGCTAGCATCTTGAGGTGCGACCCGTGGGGAATTTAATTCGCCAAGGTCAAGGGCACCTCATAGCGTTTAAGTAGTGACTAGGAGAAACTACATGCTTTGATTACCTGCTGCACTTTTTGCTTCTTCTAAAGTTAACCATGTCTATCAGCGATTTTCCGTAAATTACTTATGAATCGTCCCACTAGATTGTAAATTTTCTGTGAAGTCTTTATAAACGTTAGCTTATATCGGCCATTTTTCCAGCCAAAATGGCGGCAAGCAACAGCCAAAACCCGATTTATCCCAACTGCTCCGGATGAAACAGTTCTAGTTAGCCAAAAAGCCCGCTGAAGCCAGCTTTTATAGGTAGATCCTAGTGGGACTTTCTAATCCCTCCGATCGGGTCCGTGTAGGTAAAAATCACTAATACCCAAATCCGTGTGTCACAAATGAACACCCTGATCAGGAATCGGTTAAGGCCATTGAGAGTAATTTAGATAACAATTTAGATATATATAACTATCCTGATGGTGGTATGATGCCATCACTAATTCTACATGCGATCGCTAACTCGGGAGTGGCACTCTTGTTACGGAAAACAACGTTACTTACTCATAATAGCAGATTGGCTGAGGTACCTCGTCCTGGGTTAATGGGAATAGGGACTAGGGACTAGGGACTAGGGACTAGGGAATACCTAGGCAGCACTGTCTTGGGGAGCTAGTTGCTAATCTGACTCCCCATCTCCCCACACCTGCCACACCTGCCACACCTGCCACACCTGCCACACTTCCCATATTATCCCCATTTCCCCACACCTGCCGCGCCCCCGCCTCACACTATTGCCTGAGCCAAAATTACCGATTCCCTACACGCAGCCTTATCAATTAACGTTTCATCAATCGCTGTCATCAACAACTCATTTACAGATATGCCCGATGCTTTCGCCATAGAAGCAATCACACTTTTAGGAGAAAAAGAACAATACAACCCTGCTTCTAGAAACCAAGGTTGCCCTTGTGGGTCGATACGGAATTGACACTCCCCACGATTAGAAATCGGGGGAGTGTCAATAAAGCTACCCCGCAAGAATTGTCAGAACTAGAATGAAATCATTTAGGATGATTCAAAAACTGAGCAATTCCATAGACTGCCATTCCTGCAGCCATACCTGGAAGCACTTCATAAATGGCACTGGACAAATCAAGTCCTAAATTCCAAATCAAAGCTGTAGCAATCCCAATTCCCATCATTGCGATCGCTGTGGTAAGATTGACTGGTCGCTGCCAAACTCTCAAGATTAATAAAGGACCCAAACCTGAAGCCAGAGCCGACCAAGAAAAAGTCACTAAAGCAAAGACATTGTTATTTCCAAGTAGGGCGATCGCCAAAACTACTGCTGTTACAGTTAGGGTTCCTACCTTTGCGAATTGGTAAGATTTAGCTGCAGCCGGAAAAATATCTTGGGTTAGGGCAGCTGAACAAGAGAGTATTTGAGAATCTGCTGTGGACATAGTGGCAGAAAACAGCCCAGCGAGCATCAATCCCACCAAAACCACTGGTAACAATTTCAACGATAGGTAAGGAAGTGCCAATTCTGGATCCCCCGAAGCCAACAAATCTGGCATCAGCACTCGCCCTGCTAAGCCAATCCCCATCGCCGAGATAGAGGTTACTAACCCCAAAGCAGCTTTGATATTTCTGGCAAAAGCAATGTTGTCGGCTGAGTCAATTGCCATAGCACGCACCATAATGTGGGGTTGTCCCACCACACCAAAACCAGCTACTACCCAACCGATAAAGAAAGGTGCAAATCCCCATGGTTGCTGAGAAGAATTCCAGTTGATTAAGGCTGGGTCAATGGCTGCCAAAGATTGCCACAGTTGCCCAACTCCACCACAACCGGCAACCGCCACCACTAACAACAGTAACAAGGAACCGATCATGATTGTTGCTTGTAGGGCATCGGTCCAAATTGAGGCGCGAATTCCTCCAGAAAAGCAGTAGATAACGACAATTACTGCTCCTATAATGATGCCTAAATTATAGTTCCATCCGAACACAGCATTGAGTGCTTTGCTTCCTGCTACCAGTTGGGCTGCGGCGTAGGAACCTAGAAATACTATAGTAATTATAGCAGAGATAATGGCAATCAAACGGGAGCCTTTAATATTTTGACTGAGAAAGGAAGAGACAGTATCTGAAGCGGTTTCCTCAGAGAGCTGTCTCAACCGTTTGAAAATAAAATACCAAGCAAGATAGTCCCCAATTGCCCAACCAATGGTCAGCCAGAGGGAGGAAATGCCTATTTTGTAGGCAAAACCGACTTGAGCGATGAACAAGAAGCCACTTTGACCAGTTGCCATTGCCGAAAGTGCTGTCAGCCAAGGGTTGACATTGCGACTAGCCAGTAAATAATCGGTGGTAGTATTTTGTTTGCGGGTTGCGGAGTAGATGCCCACTGCTGTAAATAACAGCAGGAAGATGATAAAGGTGAGTGCAATCCCAACTTGTTTAGCCATTAGGTTTGTTTAGGGGTTAATCAGCCATTGCTAGGAATGGTTAATCCTATTGACTAAATCTCTGCTCATTTGATTATATGGCACCACAAGTGTTTAATGTTAATACTTCGATGTTTATAATATCAAATTCTGATAGATGCAGTAGTTAAACTTAACTATTAGCAGATTCAATTCCAGATTTAATAGCAGATGTGCTAGAAATAGCCAAATACATTCCCACTAAGATTACCACAAAGCTGACTAAAGTAAAAAAACTAAGAGGTTCTGAGAAAATTGTCCAACCTTCGAGGGCACTAAAAACAGGAAGAATCAACCCCACTAGGCTAGCAAACCCTGAAGATAACTTTTTGAGACAATAAGTCCAAAGTCCTATACCCAACATTTGACCAACGACGGCAAGGGCGATGACTTAAAACCAACCAGTTACGGAACTCGGAAAAAGTTGCTCTTTAGCAAAAAGAGTAACAGGTAATAGCAACATAAAACTGGTTGTTGAAGACCAAGTCATAATCGTCACAGAGTTAAACTTAGTGCGAAGTTGCTCACCTATTAATGGGTGTACCCCAAAAAACACTGCTGAGAGTAAAGCTTCTAAATCTCGTAGTAGTTGTGAGCCTATTCTAAATGATAACGTAAGCATTCAGCCGTCAGCCGTCAGCCGTCAGCCGTCAGCCGTCAGCCGTCAGCCGTCAGCCGTCAGCCGTCAGCATTCAGCTGACGTAACAAAGATTAAACGAATGCTTACTTGTTTTATTTAAAAGCTCAAAGCTCAAGGCTGAGAGCTGAGAGCTGAGAGCTGAGAGCTGAGAGCTGAGAGCTGAATGCTTACATGATAACAGGTCATTTACTTCTAGTAACGTTACTCCTGCGATCGCAACAAACATACCCAAGAGAAATCGACGGTCAAAGAGCTGACCAAAAGCTAGCCAGCCTCCTAAGATGGTAAATATGGGAATCAAATTATGGATAATGGTAGCGTTAGCAACGCTCGTCTGGGTTAGAGACCAAGTCCAACATATTGTACCCATCGCTAAAAGCAAACCATCTGCAATCAGTAGCCTTGTTTCTGCTCCCAGATGAGTTTTATGTAGTTCAGGTTGATCGTCCTGCTTATGGTGACCTACATTTAACAAGCTATTCAGTAGTCCAAAGGCAACAGCCGCAATCCAAAAACGATTAAATGCTGTAGCATTTGGTCCTATTTCCAATTCACTCAAACGAATAAAAATTGGTGATCAAGACAGACAGATTAGCCTACCTAGTAATGCAGCTAAGGAATCTATTGGTAATGAAGATAGATACTGTATCCGTGACAATTTACCTTGAGCATTCATGTTATTATATATTTTTTTTACATAGGTTATAGCATCAACTATAACACCTGTAGCTATTGAATGGGTAGTAAAAATTTAAATGAATACTTTAAAGTAATAGTTAATTTTGATTTATGCTGCTGTTGACGATATGAGGCTAAAAAACTAGTAAATTCTAGAAATAGCCTCCTATCGTAAATTAGCTATGCTTATTCGTTATTTGACTAGTTAAGACTAAACTCCATAACTGTCAAACTTGTCCCAGTATAAACGACTTGTTCGAGTTTAAAACCACTCGCTGCAAATAAGTCCTTATATTCTTGTTCCGTGCGCCAGTAACCCCCTGGATTGGTAATCATCATTTGGACCGCAGCCAAAGCTGGTATAGTTCCATCGGGATATTCTACAGGGGCACCCACAGGAGGAACTAGAGTTTGGAGTAGTATAACCTTACCATGTTTCGGGAGAGCTTCGCGACAGTTAGTGAGTACTTTGATAGAATTTTCTTTACTAAACACCGATAGAAAATACTTCATCACAATCGCATCAGCACCTTTTGGTAAAGATTCCAAAGCACTGCCACCAACAACTTGTACTGAATCAGATACTCCGTATTTGACCAGATTATCAGGAGCAGTTTTTACCTCATTGGGCAAGTCAAATAAAATTCCTTTGCAGCCAAATTTTTTAACAATATTGGCAATTAATGTTCCTTGATTGCCTCCTACATCCATCACGGTTTCAAAACGACCAAATTCATAAAATTCAAACAACGGATCAACCGCTTCATTAGTCAAAAAACTCATGGCATTGTTAAAGAGTTTTTTGCTGTTAGGGTTGGCGGTCATATACTCACTGTAAAAATCCTGACCTTTGGCCAGTTCAAAGGGGACTTCTCCCGTTTTTAAACTGTTTTCCAATTCTCGCCAAGCATCCCACATATTCGGCTCAGTAATATGCATTAAAAAGTCAGCGATGGAAGGGGAATCATTATTGCTGATCAAAAGTTCTGATAATTCAGTTGATGCAAAAACCCGTCCGGGTTTCTCCACGAACACCCCTAAATGGGCTAAAGCCCGCATAACCACATAAAGCTTTTCAACGTTTGTTGACGTTTTTTCGGCAATTTCATCAACGGTTTTTGGCCCATCTTGCAACAGGTTAGGGATTCCTAAACTGGTGGCCACATAAGCACACTGACTTTGCCAGTAACCGTAGATAATTCGGTATATTTTCTTTTTAGCTTCTGATGCAGTTCCTAACATAATTACTATCCAAAACTTTACTAGTGTAAACGACTAATCAAACTTTCTACTAATACCTTTACGTTCGATCCATTCAGGCATGAATAATGACTGCCAGGAACCATAACTACCTCAATATCAGCTGCATCTAAAATAGCACACAATTCAACCCAAACTAACTGTGGATCAGGTGCATGAAGATGCCTTTCTCGTGGCCTGAAAACTGTTACTTTCCCCGGATAATGCTGACGCTTATAGGCATAATTAGCCTTCAAAGTCCCGACAATGATATCTACAAAACGTTGATTTTGTTCGCGGCTTGCTTCGGTAATAAATAACCCTAATTCTTCCGCTTTATCAATAATAAAATTATTTTTTTTATCTGAACTTACTCCTATTACTTCATCATCGTCAAAAAAATTTTATGTCCCAAAAATACCCCCAAAGTAACGATTTAATGCCCCGGTTAAGTACAGATTATCAATCTGCTTATTTGGGTCTATTAAAATAGGAACCCAAGTATCCAAAAGTGTATGGGCCATTATGCTTGGCCTGCTCTAGCATTTCTGGTGCTTTTTTCCAGCTGTTGATTCTGCAGTAAAGACAAATGTTATCGGCGCAAAGCGCGATAATTTCTTGACGGGCGTAAAGCCTAGGATTAAATTCACTAACGTCATCTGGATCAGGACAGGCTTTCGCCAATGCTGCTTTTTTTCCGGATTTTGGACTAAAACAATTCGCCATGGTTGTAGATTTGAAGCACTAGGAGCAGCCACTGTCAGATTAATCAGCTGCTCTATTAGTGCTGGCTCGATCGGGTCAGGCTTAAAACTCTGATCGAGCGTCGTTGTTGGATGGCAGAAGGGACATCTAATCGTGTAATTGTGTTCATTTTTTACCTCCTCTTTACGTTGTTTTTACCTTTTATTCGAATTACGTTGTTTTTACCTTTTATTCGAAAATCACACTAAAGTTGTACAGTATATATCTTATATGAAATTGGGACTGGATCGCTCAAGGAAGATAAATAAAAATCCGGTTTTTACAGATTATCACAGATTAATGTTATAATTAACTCTTATCTAATTGATTTCCTAAATTGAAGTTTGCTAAGTTTATACTAAAATTAGCAAACTTCAATGCTTCAAGGTAAATTAACTAGAAGACTCAACTCCAGACTTGATCGCAGATCTACTAGAGAGCGCCAAATACATTCCGAATAAAATTACCAGGAAACTTACCAAAGTCCACAGTTCAATATGTTCTGAGAAAATCGCCCAACCTTCCACAGCGCTAAGAGCTGGAATAAGCAACGCAACTAGGCTACCAAACCCAGCAGATAACTTTTTAAGGCAATAAGCCCAAAGTCCTACACCTAGTATCTGACCAAAGAAGGCTAGGGCGATGACTGAAAACCACCCAGTTAGAGAACTCGGAAAAATTTGCCCTTCGGCGATCAGAGCAACGGGCAATAGCAACAAAGCGCTGGTTATGGAAGACCAAGTCAGAATCGTGACTGAGTTTAAGTTAATGCGGAGTTGCTCAATAATTAGTGGATGTATGCCAAAAAATACTGCTGAGAGTAAAGCAGCCAAATTTCCTAGTAGTTGTTGGCTGATGCTAAATGATAAAAGGTCATTAACTTCTAGCAAAAGCGATCCGGTGAGGGCAACAAACATACCAAGCACAAATCGACGGTCAAAAGTCTGACCTAAAGCTAACCACCCTCCTAAGACAGTAAATATGGGAACCAGATTATGCATAATGCTAGAGTCGGCAATACTAGTCTTCGTCAAAGACCAAGCCCAACATATCATACCCGTTGATAGAAGTACCCCATCTGCTATCAGTAGAGAGGTTGTACGCAAGGTTCCTACTTGATCAGGTTTCTGTTGAGTTGATTGGGTATGATTTTGTCGGCTGCGCGCAGTTAATAATGCACTTACTAGCCCAAAGGCAACAGCCGCAATCCAGAAACGATTAAATACTGTAGAATTTGGACCGATTTCCCGTTCACTTATACGTATAAAAATCGGTGTTAACGATATACAGATAATGCTGCTTACTAATGCAGCTAAGGAATCTATCGGTAATGAAGATAGGGATTTTAGTCCTAGCAATTTCGGTTGAGGCTTCATCTTTATTTATATAGCTAATCAAAACCTAAAGTGAGCACCTCAACAGAAGTGATTACTACTCTAATTATCTATACCCCTTGCCGTAAAAAAGTTTGGTTTTTTGAAAATGTATAATTACTTTAGTGTACCGGCTTAATAGCCTAAACAATAAAACCTGTAGCCATTACTGATAGTGCTGTCAGTCGTTAGGGATTAATGTTCCTGCTAGCAAGTAATCAGTCGTGGTATTTTGCTTGGTGGTTACAAACTAAATTAGGAAAACGATAAATAACAGTAGAAAGGAGATGAAAGTAACTGTAATCTAGACTTGATTATCTATAAAAGAGCGAGCTAGCATTTACAGATGCTGACAAACCTTACCAGCGGGGTGAGCTTAGATATCTGTAATTATTATTAATATCAATTTAGGCGGCGGAATAGCCAGTGTAATCCTAATTGATGTCGTAGACATAGACCGAGTAACCATGGGCTAGAAAATTAGCAGCTTGTCGCCCTCCAATATTGCCGCAACCGATGATACCGATGGTGGGATGATTGAGGGTAGATTCCCTGTCCGAAGTGTTGTTAATTGGTAACATATATTGCTTAACTTTTTTGATAGGGCGAATAGTAAGCCGAACGCTATTTAATCCCCACCAAATTCTACCAATTTACCAATATTAAAATCAATTCTTACCCAGCCTTTTAGTTTCCGTAAATTTTCTAATAATAGTAAGGTTATTTGCCAATGGGGTACGGTTAAGAAGGGCAAGGGATCGTTGACTTGAAAAATGGCATCTGTACCCTTGACAATCTTTTGGATCCATGCTTGAAACTCTGACCATGACCTGATCTCAGTCAGCCGCCAAATTTCATGATAGAGCCAGTAAGTTGGTTTACTGTCAGGGCGGGGCACAATCGGTGCTTGATTTTCATCCTCACTATCTTTAAGATAAGCATCTGCTAATCCTGGATGATTGTAAAACATGGTGATAGCAGAATGGGTGCGAGGATTACACTCAATGGGATAGACGGTGCCGTCTTCGGTTTGAATGAAGTCAAAGGAAATTTGTCCTGTCAAATTTAATTCCTTGACAAATTTCTCCACCCATGCATATATCTCAGGTTTCTCAAGATGCTGATAATTTACTTGGAAAGGAGACGATGGGGAACAGCAGTGAAGTCTAATTTTTCCCTTGCGGACTGTACTGTGGGTGCAATACTCCTGACCGGTAATAAACTCTTGCATTGTCCAAGGGTTTTCCTTAGTAATAGGAAGATTTTTGACATAATCTTCCATTCCTTCAAAGGGAAACTTGGTCATGTCCAAGCGAGAGACTGAATCATACCGAATGCTTTTGAGAATATACCGACTCCCATCTGATTTGAAGTCAAAATCGAGAATTTGTTGTGGATCGGTAATTAGGAAAGACTTTGGTGCTGATAATCCTAAAGAACGAGCTTGCTCGCACAATGTAAATTTGTCGTCTAACATCTGGGTGATGTCAGGAGAAAAGTGGATGACTTCGCAGTAGGGGGAGAGTAACGTTCCAGCCACGGAATCATAATAGCTTGCTACTGGGCTAGATACGGGAATGAAGGCATCAATGTTTTCTTTTTGAACAATTTTTAGTAAGGCTTGGGAATAACCATTGGGATATTTTTCTGGTGCTGGCACGGTATAGAACCCTTTAACCGCATTAGAAAATCGGTGACCAGATAGCCAATATTTATGAGTTTCAACTAAAAAGACATTGTGCCCAGACTTATGAAAACAACGAGCCAGTTGCAGGGCTTTGGTCATTTTGCCCCCGGTAATCAAGATGTTTTTGGAACCTTCGACAGCTATCCGTCTGCGAAATGGGGAAGTTATCCAACTGATTACCAGGGAAATAAAGACGAGAGTGGCATTTAGAGGTAAGGCAATTAACAGTAACGTTAAGGTGCCGATATTTTTTAGTAAAGCAATCATAGCGGTTTTCAATTAGGTGAGGTACATGTTTTTAGGGAGCAGGGAACAGGGAACAGGGAACAGGGAACAGGGAACAGGGAGCAGTGAAGTCAGAAGACTTGATAGGTAAGAGGTAATATGGTAAAAATCCTATGTACCTCATTAGACTAAAAACCGCTATATTCACTAGAGGAAGAACAAGGCAATGGAGCTGTTCATTGCCTTTTGTCTATTGTCTGATCGTAATTTATCTAGGTGCGTCGGATGATAGTTAAACCATCTCGCAACGGTAGTAACACTTGTTCCACTCGGGGGTCATTCGCTACAAACCGGTTAAATTTAGCGATCGCACTTCCATTAGCAGTCTGCTGCTCTGGGGGTAAATAAGGTTGTCCCTGAAGGAGGGTATTATCCACACAGATAAAGCCACCAGGAGTCAATACATCCCTGTCTAGCAAGACCTTGAAATAATCGACATATTCCTTCTTATCAGCATCAATAAACACCAAATCAAAGGATTCCTGGGCATCTGCCAACTTTTCTAGGGTTTCCAAGGCTGGAGCGACTTCCACCTTAATTTTTATACCGTGGGGAGACGCTTCAAAACAAGCACGGGCAAAGTCGGCTACATATTGATCGACTTCACAGGCAACCAAGTCCCCATCTTCAGGCAAGGCTTCTGCCATGGCTAGAGCGGAATATCCAGTAAACATTCCGACTTCTAGGATGCGCTTGGCCTTAGTCATGTAGACCAATAACTTTAGGGTTTGTCCCTCAATATGCCCAGAGAGCATTTCCTGCTCTAACTGGCGCACGGTTTCTTGATCTGAGAAAAGCTTGCTCCAATCTTCTGCTGCCGTTTTCTGGGCTAAAGCTGCTAAAGCAGGAGACTCTGGAGTCGCACATTCTTCAAGGTAGGGGTCGATTCCAGCTGCTAGGGCTAGTGCTTGTTGGAGAGACGCCATCACAGAAGCAGGCACTTTCTCCTGTTCTGCCATTTCCACGATCCCTTCCAGCTGTTGGACTAAAATTCCTAAGGGAGTTACCGGTCTTGGAGTTGGGGGAGTTTTTAGTAGGTTACTCATTTTTAGTCCTTTTACTCAAGGCCGAGGTCGCTGAGGTACATTTCTGTGCCTTTTCCAGCATCAGGAAAAGAAGAACATAACTGCTTATGCTTGTCAATGGCTAGTTGTAGCAATCCTGACGATACCTCTTGAGCATAATCACAAGAACCAATACCTGTCGGTAGTGGAGCCCACAAACCCCCTTCTCCCCGCTTGCGCCGCATATTTTTCTGACCTTCAAGCATCAGATCAATATCTTCTAGGATGGGGTGGTAAACAGACAGACCTAGAGAGCGACACAAAGCGATAATGCGATCGCGTTCTTCTGGTTTAAGCCAGCCCATCTCTGCTGCTAAAGTCGCGCCGAACGCCATGCCAATAGTGACAGAATGACCGTGCATTAATTTAGCAGCAGGTTCAAAGCGAGGACTCCAGGTGTGACCATAAGCGTGGGGACGGTCTTGGTAAGTTTCGAACATATTGGTTCCTTCATGCTTCATGTAGGAAAACAATGCCCGATAGATGACTGTATCAGCGATCGCTGCCAGTTTCTCATCTCCATCCAAAGTGGCAAAGTGAGTCTCCACCAAGCGAGGACCGTATTGTTCCATTAACTCAAACAGAACCAGATCATCGGTGACTGCCATTTTAATAATTTCTGCCATACCGTTGCGGACGTGACCTGTCGCTAAAGTACGGAAGAAACTGCGGTCTACCAAAGTCACTACCGGAGGATGATAGGAGCCAATGCTGTTCTTGAATTGGGCACCGTTGGTACAAGTGCGGGGGGATGGACCAGCATCAATAGCAGCGACAACCGTGGTTCCGACCATAATATAAGGAGTGCGTCGGTGCTGCAGGGCGCAGGCAAGTCCGGCTACGTCACTGAGAACACCGCCACCTACCACTAGTACGGGTTCGTTCCGGGAAACGTCGCAGCCATCTTTACCTAAAAATTTCAGCAAGCGGTGGACAGTTTCGGGAGTTTTGTCAGATTCCCAAGCGCGGCAGGGCTGCAAGTTAAGAGGAATTTCATACTCCTCGAAGTAGCGGCGAATTGACGCTCCGTAAAGCTCATCTACGGTCTGATCCACAATTGCCACACAACGACCGCGACGACTGTAAACTTCCGCCAAGGTGGGATTGGCAGGGTTGAAAACCCCGTCCACTAACTTAACTGTTGCCTTAAGGGAATAGGTAGCAGAGATTTCAAAAGAGCGACCGTCTCCACTAGCAGCGATTTCTCCATGACCGGTGTACCACTCTGAGGTGCGGTACTTTTCTGGGTGGTGGAATTGAATAATTTGCTCTGACTCTGAAGGAGAAAGCTTTGGTGATGTTGGATTCGGTTTAGCTTGAACCATAATTGTGCTGCTGGGATATTCCTTGTTTGGGTGTTCCGAATGGTATGGAAGAATTTACATGGCAAGGCAGATTTCTAGGTAGAATTCCGTCCCCCTAGCCCGCCAATTTTGCGGTGCGACCCGTGGCGAATTTAATTACGGGTCAAGCGCACCGGGGGGTGAACAAAACTCTCAACTTCCCCCAAAGTTAGGGAGGCAACGGGGGATTTACCAAAACCAGATGATCTAAATTCATTCTTGAATTCAGCAACGCCGAATTTACATTTCCTTTCTTAGGAGTGACTAACTTAACCTGAGCGTCGTCACTTGAGTAGTGTAACAAAAATTTACAAATTTTCCTAGGGGTAGCAACAAATTTTTTTAGAAAACTGTATTGCTAACAACAGACTCGATCGACGGTATAGGTGTATACAAACCGAACCACTGCACTGCCACTGTTGGCAACACAGGCATGTTGGCATTCCTCTAGGTCTCAAACCAGGTCAGATGACGAGCCTCTTCTACCGTGAAGGGGGTCATTCCTTGTGGTTGACATTAGGCGGCCATCCTATTAAAATAGGTATTTGTTACTACTAATCTGCTGTTTGGGCTAAGCCACTCACACCAGCCATAGCCGTAATCATCACCCTCCTCAATTCCCGATTGCGACCGTTACAGCTGTTGTGCGAATAGGGCCGTTTCAACCTTGGAAAAAATAGGTAGGGAGATGGTCGGGTGGTCAGATGGGGATAATTTTTGACAAGCTATGCAGCTTGGTCTTACGGGTTTTCTTGATGAGCGACTGCATCAAGAAATAGTCATAGTCGGGGTTTTTGGCAAATTTGTTGAACACTAATTTTTGTTAGTTAACATTTCGTTACCTACGTCAGTAGATTAAAGCAGACTAATTAGTATGGTGTCAAAGGCGCTAATTCGCTTATTTTTAATCAAATTTAGTTTTATTTAGCGATTTAACCAGCCCTATATCTCCATATCTCCAAAAATCGTTAACTTATTCCCTTTTAAAACTGCATTGCCTGTGGTAACAGGGGCTGGGGTAGATCGCGCTTTCCAGATTTTGTTCAGGGTAAAGGGATTTTAGTTACAAATACCTACTGAATATGAGAGTAATAAAATAAGTATTATTGCTTATTATTTCTGATTAAGGTTTCGAGAATTTAGATGGGTTTGCCCTGGGGGGAGTTTCAGATAGCATCCCCTCCAGCTGAAGAAAATGGGCTCTAATCTGATCTAAGAGGAATCTATTAGGCATAAATTAATCGTCCTTTGGGAGTAGGAATATCACGCCCCAACTCTTGAGCTGTTTCGATCCATTCTTGAATTACCACCTCGGCATTAGTCACTGCTTCTACATAAGTTTGACCATCTGCCATACATCCAGGTAATTCTGGCACTTCTACAATAAAAGCTTGATCTGAGTCACTCCAATAAATGATTAATTCGTACTTAACTGACATCGCTATCTCCTAAACCGTATTTCACAATTAGATTTCTAACTTGCCTGACTTGATAACCTTTGGCTTTGGTACCAATAGGGCTGAATATTAATGATTTACTCTACATTATCCTTGGTAAAAATGTAGTGGTCGCCTCTGATTCGTTCGTCAAAGCCCAATTTTTTGAGTAGCTGACACAGTTCGGAAAACTTGATGTTGTTGTCGGATGTCCCGGTAATAATTTTTTGCAGCAGTTTTTCATATTTGCCCATTTCCTACACCAAAATCTTCTCTAGTTCGTCCAAGTCAGAACTTATTTCTGCTTCAAGGGCTCTAAACTTTCCCATAATCATCCTTAGAGCTGATTTGTAAACTCGCTGTAATCCTTGTAGGATAAGGCTTGCGCTCAACTAGAACACTTGAACTATTTAATATTCAAAATACAATCATAGCAAGGTTTTCAGGCTTCTTAATATTTACTTTACAAATTAGCTCTTAATAGTTTTTCATTCATTATTTATGACTATCGAAATATAATTATTAAAATAAGCACTCATCTTTGACCTTCAGCAATAATCATGATTGACGCACAAATTTAGAACTTGATTCTGTAGCTAACAAGCCATGGTTTTGTTTAAATTCAGCCAACAACCGAAAAAAATATTCAAAACCTACTTTTTCATTATGACAAGAAAGCATGATTAACTTAGCCCATGACGTAACCGACTTAACCCCCAGTTTTTCCTGTAGCCAAGGTTGAAACTCCTCATAAAATTTTGCTTCTGCTTCAGTCAACTCAATATCCATCTCACTGCGAGCATATTCATAGCCAACTAAAAACATAAATAAATCGGTTACCGAAGGACGACCAATATACATACCAGGGCATTTTTCGATTTTTTCTAGAATATCAAATAATCCATTCATAACAACACTACTATTCACCTATTTAAGTTATAACGATGTTAATTCGTCCACAATAAACTTGCCACTAGGACAACGAAAGTCATTCAACCAAGCTTCTCTCGATAAACCCTCCCTAGATAAATTATCAAACACTTTTCCGAAAACCTCTACACCATAATGAATTCCATTTTCTGTAATTGACTCACCTGTTCCATAGCGATCGCTGATGATAAAGACTTCATTTCGTCTTTTTGTTCTTAACCTGATAATTTTGCCTTCTACTCCATTCTGTCTTAACCACTCCATCACCGACGTAGCACAACGATCGCACTCTAGCAGAGGATAACCCGCTACAATTTGACTAACACCTTGCCAAATTTCCTCTTTTGTTTTCATTCCTCAGATAGTAATTACATTTTGGTTTCAATGATAAAATAATTCAACTGTGTTGCAAATCATCCCAACATCTCCTCTAGGGCATCAAGATCTGCCCGAATTTCATCCTCAAGCGTCCGCGATTTTTCTAAAATAACCTTTGGTGGTTCATACTCCACCTCTTCATACTCAATTTCCTTGTAGCGATTGTAAGCATATGCGCTACGCGCAGGCTACGCCAACAGCTATCAGCTAATGCATCCCAGGACGGCATTAGGCTGACGGCTGAATGCTTACGCAGTTTTCAGATTACTTTAGTAATCAAAGGGTTGGGCACGGGGGAACTCCGCACCCAACCCTTGTAATCCTTGCAATTGAAAATTGCGATTAAACTACAGCAGCCTCCTTCTCGGCAGGCTTAACTTTACTCAAAAGCTCTTGCAATTTGTCACCCTCAATTACTTCTGTGTCCAATATTTGTTTAGCAATGGTTTCGAGCAACTCCCGATTCTCGTTCAGAATCGCTAATGCTTGTTGATGACCTGTTTCGACAATCTCTTTGACTTCATCATCAATCGCTTTAGCGGTTTCATCGCTGACATTGCGGCGGGGATTCATCATCCCATCTCCGAGAAAGTTTGACTGCTGACCTTTCTGGTAAGCTAAGGGTCCGAGAACTTTACTCATGCCATAGGTGGTTACCATTTGCTCCGCTAAATCCGTAGCTCGTTGGAGGTCATTGGAAGCCCCGGTGGTAATGCTATTAAACACAATCTCTTCCGCTGCCCGTCCACCAAGCAAGGTGGCAATCTGACCGTGGAGTTCTTTCTCATCCATTAAGAAGCGGTCTTCTGTAGGCATTTGCAAGGTATAGCCTAGTGCTGCCATCCCCCGTGGCACAATCGAGATTTTAGCGACTTTACTACCACCAGGCATCAAGGCACCAACTAGAGCATGACCGACTTCATGGTAAGCAACGATGGTTTTCTCTTTGTCATTGAGTACCCGGCTTTTCTTCTCTAGACCAGCTACTACTCGCTCAATGGCTTCAGCAAAGTCGGCTTGGGTTACTTTTTCCTTGCGGTTACGGGCGGCTAACAGCGCTGCTTCATTGACAAGATTAGCGAGGTCAGCACCAGCAAAACCAGGAGTACGAGTTGCGATCGCTTTTAGATCCACATCTTCCCCAAGCTTCACTTTCTTAGCATAGATTTCTAGAATTTTCAAGCGACCGGATAAATCGGGACGGTCTACTAACACTTGGCGATCGAATCGTCCTGGACGTAACAGAGCTGGATCTAGGGTTTCAGGGCGGTTAGTAGCTGCTAGCACAATTACCGTAGCATCACCAGCAGCAAATCCATCCATTTCCGTTAGCAACTGGTTGAGGGTTTGTTCCCGCTCATCGTTGCCACCAACAAAACCACCACCACTAGCACGGGATTTACCAATAGCATCCAACTCATCAATGAAAATAATACAGGGAGCTTTCTTTTTGGCCTGTTCAAATAAATCCCGGACTCTGGCAGCACCAGCACCGACAAACAGTTCTACAAACTCCGATCCAGAAATACTAAAGAATGGTACACCAGCTTCCCCAGCTACTGCTTTAGCCATTAGGGTTTTACCCGTTCCAGGAGGTCCAACTAATAGCACTCCCTTAGGAATTCGTGCTCCTATATTAGTAAACCGCTGGGGGGTTTTGAGAAAATCCACAATTTCCTGTAATTCAGTCTTGGCTTCTTCTACCCCAGCCACATCATTAAAGGTAACTTTGGTGGCATCATCTTGCACATAAACCTTAGCTTTGCTCTTGCTAATGGAAAGAGCACCTTGGGGTCCGCCACCACCACCAAAACGTCCTGCAAAAAACTGCAAAATGCCAACAAAAATCAGTGGAGGTATCACCCAGCTGAGCACGATGGCAAACCAGCTTCGTTTAGGGGGAGGAGCAGCAGCAAATTCTACTCCTTTATCTTCTAGCCGTTGGGGTAACTCTAAGTCATAGATTGGGGTGGTGATCAGAATTTGTCCTGGCTGTTCAGCGTCACTTTTGAGCTGATACTGGATTTGGTCTTGCCCAACATAAACCCGCGCTACCTTTCCATCTTGGACTTGGTCAATGAACAAGCTGTAGGGTACCCGAGGGATTTTCGGTCCAAAGAACCCAGGCAAGAATAGGTTAGCTACAAGAAATAAACCCCCTAAAAACAAGAGAATATTGCCAATTAGGCGAGATCGAGGGGGTTGAGGTTTGTCTTTAATACTCATAGATGCAAGGTAGTTAAATGCAAAGTAGTCTTTGTTTAAAATGCTTTTGTTATACAGGCTGAAAGCCCTTACTTTTAGCCTACCAGGGTACGGTTAAAATTTATACCAATTGTTCAAAGTAGAACTACAGATCCAGATGGGGAGATGGGGAGATCAAATGGGTGCATCTCATATTTGTAAAAAATATCGCAAGTGTGGGGAGTGTGGGGCGGGGGCGCGGGGAGTGTGGGGCGGGGGCGCGGGGAGTGTGGGGAGTGTGGGACCCGGGCGCGGGAATTTTCGCCCGAATTTTTGTCTAATTTCAAAACTGAGATGCACTCGATCAAATTGACGTGTAGCGGTGTCAGTCCTGAGAATTGGTATTAACTTTCAAATTCCAGACTTACTTGATCAGGGTAAACCCATCTTATTTTGAAATGCCTACGATCAGTATTTTTGCTTATTAATTGTGAAATCTTTGGTCAGTAAGGCTTTTAGTATTTAGATGGGCTAGATAAGTATTTTTGCTTATTAATTTTGAAATCTTTTGTGAGTAAGGCTTCTAGAATTTAGATGGGTTTATCATATATATAGTTTAGTTATATTTAACTATATATAAATATTTATAGCGTTTATAAATGAATTGTAAAAAAGGATTACAGTTTTTGACCTTGTCTTAATGCAAAGCGCGAGTGGGGGAAACCTCCGTCAGGCCACTGCATCGCTACCAAAAATCCCTATATAGTTGATTAACTGTTGCCTCTTGCCTCTTGCCTCTTGCCTTTCCCTAAGGGATTCTGTTCACAACTCAACTATAAATGCTATATATCGAGAGATAGATTTAGACGGCTTCCAACCAATCAAAGATTTGATCTAATTGATCTAATGTAATTAGTCCGTATTGCCAAAGAATCATGGGTAAAAAGTTTGGGGTTGGTTCGCCCTGGCGTAGGGCCAGGGCAATGGAAGCCCCAGGAATCTGTAACTCTTCCTGTAACCAGCGAATCAATCTAGTTAGCACTGAAGACTGCATCGACCTCTGGTTTAGGAATTGGGCAGAGAGTTGCTAGCAAAAGCATCCATGGCATAGGCCGGAGTGCGATCGCTATAGTCAGTGTCTTGACCAGTGACGGATTTGGCCAGTTTGTTGAAAGACTCACTACGCCAGTTGCGCTCATGGATGGGCTTGGTTTGCTCACCACGGAAGTAAGCTTGAGTACCGATTACCGCAGCAGCAGTCCAACCAACAATTAACAGTGCAATTACAATAGTCATCATTTTCTCCTTTGTGTTTTTTACGAGCTTTGGGTCAAACAAGTAAGGAATGGTCTTAGCTGATACCGAAGGCAGTCAAAATTAACAAGCTGACTAAGAAGCTAGCTATAGCACCTTGGGAAATATAATTACGCTGCTGTTCTAGTGAAGGGAACTCTGCGTAGTAAATCTCGGTTTCAGGAGCGTAGTTGTTGAGGACTCCGGTTTCATCAACGGTGGTGTACATAGTGGACTTGGTCATGGTGTTAGTGCTGAAAGTCATTTGCTTTTTTTCTCCTTTCGTCTATGTTTTACGAGGTTTGGGTCAAACCCTTAAAGCATTGCTTGATCAGGGTGTCAAATGCTTCAAGATTAGGAATTGGGTAGAGAGTTGCTAGCAAAAGCATCCATGGCATAGGCCGGAGTGCGATCGCTATAGTCAGTGTCTTGACCAGTGACGGATTTGGCCAGTTTGTTGAAAGACTCACTACGCCAGTTGCGCTCATGGATGGGCTTGGTTTGCTCACCACGGAAGTAAGCTTGAGTACCGATTACCGCAGCAGCAGTCCAACCAACAATTAACAGTGCAATTACAATAGTCATCATTTTCTCCTTTGTGTTTTTTACGAGCTTTGGGTCAAACAAGTAAGGAATGGTCTTAGCTGATACCGAAGGCAGTCAAAATTAACAAGCTGACTAAGAAGCTAGCTATAGCACCTTGGGAAATATAATTACGCTGCTGTTCTAGTGAAGGGAACTCTGCGTAGTAAATCTCGGTTTCAGGAGCGTAGTTGTTGAGGACTCCGGTTTCATCAACGGTGGTGTACATAGTGGACTTGGTCATGGTGTTAGTGCTGAAAGTCATTTGCTTTTTTTCTCCTTTCGTCTATGTTTTACGAGGTTTGGGTCAAACCCTTAAAGCATTGCTTGATCAGGGTGTCAAATGCTTCAAGATTAGGAATTGGGTAGAGAGTTGCTAGCAAAAGCATCCATGGCATAGGCCGGAGTGCGATCGCTATAGTCAGTGTCTTGACCAGTGACGGATTTGGCCAGTTTGTTGAAAGACTCACTACGCCAGTTGCGCTCATGGATGGGCTTGGTTTGCTCACCACGGAAGTAAGCTTGAGTACCGATTACCGCAGCAGCAGTCCAACCAACAATTAACAGTGCAATTACAATAGTCATCATTTTCTCCTTTGTGTTTTTTACGAGCTTTGGGTCAAACAAGTAAGGAATGGTCTTAGCTGATACCGAAGGCAGTCAAAATTAACAAGCTGACTAAGAAGCTAGCTATAGCACCTTGGGAAATATAATTACGCTGCTGTTCTAGTGAAGGGAACTCTGCGTAGTAAATCTCGGTTTCAGGAGCGTAGTTGTTGAGGACTCCGGTTTCATCAACGGTGGTGTACATAGTGGACTTGGTCATGGTGTTAGTGCTGAAAGTCATTTGCTTTTTTTCTCCTTTCGTCTATGTTTTACGAGGTTTGGGTCTAACAAGTAAGGAATGGTCTTAGCTGATACCGAAGGCAGTCAAAATTAACAAGCTGACTAACAAGCTAGCTATAGCACCTTGGGAAATATAATTACGCTGCTGTTCTAGTGAAGGGAACTCTGCGTAGTAAATCTTGGTTTCAGGAGCGTAGTTGTTGAGGACTCCGGTTTCATCAACGGTGGTGTACATAGTGGACTTGGTCATGGTGTTAGTGCTGAAAGTCATTTGCTTTTTTTCTCCTTTCGTCTTTCTGTAAACAAATATAACATTTTGTAAATTTTTGTTGCAATAGCTTGACAGGGACTGGCTGTAGGGTTGACCGTACAGGTTCAGGTGTAAAAACCATACAAAAAGGTAAAAAGCCTAAGGTGTGAATAGTAAACAGCAGTAAATAGGCGTAATTAATGCTAATTACGCCTATAAAACCAAATAATGGCTGCTAATCCTTATTTTTAATTGTTTAAATCTAAGTGTTTCAGTCTAAGTGTTTCAGTCTAAGTGTTTAAGTTATTACTTTCGGCATATATCTTTAGGCATAGATGGGATACCCCCAGCCCGATCCTAGTCAGCCTTTATATATATGATGAGGAGTTGATCGGCTGATCCGATGTATAGCAAGATGTGTGGACAGGACTGACTGGGTAAGTCCTGTTGGTATAAGCAAATATTTTGGCAAAGGAGCAAAGGAGGGCAACCATCATGCCCTACCCTTTTATTACTCCTGCAATTGGTCACTCCTGCAACAGAGTCTTAGACACAATTCTGGTTTTCTTACGATCAGCTTCTGAGAGGTCTTCCCCAGTTTGCAAGATCGTAGCATTGGTTTGCAGTACCGTTGCGGCTCCTTTATCCCCCATCTGGATAGCGGTTTTTGCCGCAGTTTGTAACATGGTGGCAGCCCCGACGCGATCGCCCTGCTGTAATTTGGTTTCCGCAATTTGAGTCTGACGATATTTAGCTAAAGCTAGAATATGCTTCTGTACCTCAGGATTGGGAACTGGTTGATAAACCTGCTGGAAATTTGCCTGGACTGGCACGATTTCCGAGAGTAACTCTTGGGCACCACTGGATGGGTCATCATATTTGACTTGTACATGGGCAATGGTTTGACGACCCTCTGGCATTTTACCAACATACAAGTTAGCGAGAATCACCCGTTGTGAATCAGTCATCAAATCTCCCAAACGTACCATAAAGCGATTGCCTTCTGATTGTGCTGGGAGTTCAATCGCATCTGGTTCTACTTGGGCGATGGGTTTGAGTTCTGCTAACCGCACTTTTGGCATTAAATCCAACAACAGATAAGCATTAGTTAAGCCAACAGACTGCATGCGGTTGAACAAACGTGCAAACTCACTCAGGGCTTGCTCTGGTTCTTCAATGTAAGACAAGCTACCAGTAGCAATATCCGAAATTTTTTCCAAAATATCTTGGTTCCAGTTGGCACCGAATCCCAGACTGTTGATGGTCAAGTTATTTTCAGCAGCCAGTTCAGCTAATTTTAAGCAGCTTTCATTATTTCCATGTTCGTTTTCCCCATCAGTGAGGAGAAACACCTGAGATACCGTGTCTTGTTTAGCTTTAATTAATTCTTTAACCCCTAGCTTTAGACCTTCATCAATGGCGGTACCCCCATCAGCCGCAAGTCGGTTAATCTTCCGTTTAATTTGGTCTAGGTTGCCCATCGGTTGATTGCGAACCAGCACTTTTGCTCTGTGGTCAAAGGCCACAATCGAGAGGCGGTCATCCGGTTGCAGGCGCTCAATTAACCCCACTGCTGCTTGCTTGACAGTTTCCAGGGGCTGTCCATGCATGGAGCCACTGTGGTCGAGTACCAGACACAAATTCAACGGTACATTTCGACTGGAGGAAGCAGCGATCGCAGAAATCGCCATGGATAACTGACGCTGACTACTCGGTTGATTAGCATCAATATTAGTATCGTTAAGGGCTGGGTGCAAACCAACTTTCATTTTAGATAGCTCCTCAAGCAGCAAGGGTAATTGATAATCGGTGTAGGGGCATCAGCCAAGATGGGTCGAGCCATTGAGCTGCTTACAATAACCCCATATAAGGCAGTTTTCCCCCATGTTACAGTTTTTACCTTTCGGGGGCTAACCGGCACGAAGAAAATCACGAAGAAAGTATGGCAAGCTACACTGGTTAAAGATAGTGCCATTATTGCAGCCCCAAA
Organism: Moorena sp. SIOASIH; assembly: GCF_010671925.1. Classification (GTDB taxonomy): domain Bacteria; phylum Cyanobacteriota; class Cyanobacteriia; order Cyanobacteriales; family Coleofasciculaceae; genus Moorena. The sequence goes on from NZ_JAAHIH010000007.1 coordinate 28,353, forward strand.
TATCATGAAACGACCCATCCAGGCTGTTCAATCTACCTACTATGGTAGACCTGCCTACCGCACACCGCCACCAGACTTACCCTCACTGTTGTTAAGTGAGCGGATTGTATATTTGGGTATGCCCTTGGTGAGTGCGGTAACTGAATTAATTATTGCCGAACTGCTGTATTTACAGTACGACGACCCGGACAAGCCAATTAAAATTTACATCAATTCCACCGGCACATCCCGTTACGATGGCCAACCCGTGGGTTTTGAAACCGAAGCTTTTGCCATCTGTGACACCATAAATTACATCAAGCCCCCTATCCACACCATTTGTATTGGTTCAGCCCTCGGGATGGCAGCAATGCTCCTCTCCGCAGGAACTAAAGGCTGTCGGGCAAGTTTACCCAATGCCACTATTGTCCTACATCAGCCCAGGAGTTATGCCCAGGGTCAAGCCACGGATATCCAAATTCGCGCTCAAGAAGTTCTGACCAATAAGAGGACGATGCTGGATATCTTGTCTCGCAATACCGGTCAAGACCAAGAAAAAATTGCCAAAGATATGGATCGGTTCCTTTACATGACACCTCACCAAGCCCAAGAGTATGGTCTGATCGACAGGGTGCTAGAACCTCAAGAGGTTGATAGTCAGATTCCTGCTGGTATTACTTAATTCGTAAGCAATCAGCAATCAGCAATCAGCAATCAGCTATCAGCTATCAGCTATCAGCTTATTCGGATGAGTAAAACCAGCAGGGATTTTCAACCAGCCGTATCAGCGCCCCCGATGCTTGTTTACTACCTCCCGTTGATTAGCATGATAGCTGTTCCCGTAGCGTGCGCGTAGCGCTTAGGCTGACGGCTGATAGCTGATAGCTGATAGCTAACATGAAATTGATCAATCTTTACATGCCCTTTTCCATAATCTATTAATAACTCGGAGCAAATTATGCCAATTGGTGTGCCCAAAGTTCCCTACCAGATGCCAGGCAGTCAGTATACTGAGTGGATTGACATCTACAACCGTCTCTACCGGGAACGGATTATTTTTCTAGGCAAAGAGGTTGATGACGAAATCACCAACCAGATCATTGCGGTAATGCTATATCTCGACTCTGAAGATAATAGCAAAGATATTATCCTCTACATAAACTCTCCTGGTGGTTCAGTCACCGCAGGCATGGCTATTTATGACACCATGCAGCATATCAAATCCGATGTAGTCACCGTTTGTGTTGGTCTAGCTGCTTCCATGGGGTCTTTCCTGCTAGCTGCAGGTAAAAAAGGAAAACGAATAGCTTTGCCTCACTCCAGGATTATGATTCACCAACCCTCTGGGGGAACCCGTGGACAAGCTACGGATATTGAGATTGAAGCTAGAGAAATTTTGCGGATCCGCCATCAACTCAATGAAATCTACGCCCAAAATACTGGTCAAGCCCTAGAGAAAATCGAAAAAGACATGGATCGGGACTTTTTCATGTCAGCTGATGAAGCCAAGGAGTATGGCTTGATTGACCAAGTCATTGACCAGAGAGCACCCTAGAGTATTGCTCTGGTAAATTTGATCAGGACTTACGCTGCCAAGGCGGTTATTAACCCTAATTACACTTTGATTTATAACTAGAAACCCCGTTGTAACCGTCTTGGTAAGTAAGGGCTGTTTGATGATCTGGTGATCAAGTATTATAAAGGGAAAAGTAGTTACATTATTCAGCAGGGTACTCTATATATAGGAAATACATAAGTCTGTCTCAACGCTTATTGATTGCTTATCCCATTGATGAATCTGGCTGATTGTTATCGCTTATTGGGTGTAGGTCCAGGAGCGAAGCAGGTTGAAGTAAAGGAGTCTTATCGGCGTCTGGCACGTCGGTATCATCCTGATATTAACCCTGGAGACAAGCTTGCCCAAGAAAAGTTTATTCGGTTTACGGAGGCTTATAAGCTTCTCCTCACTGCTATTGATGAGTCTGACCGTGAACCAGTCTTAACCTCCGCCACTAGTTTTGGTAATCACAGTAATCAGCCTGGGGACTCACCTCCCCCAACCTCAACTTGGGTCACGCCTAAGCCACCATCCGTTGAGTCCAATCAACCCCTCTCAGCAGTTGAACAACAGCTGAAGTGGGATTCCTATCATCAACTCCAGCAATTGCTTCGGGAGCGACGGTTGATTAGAGCGATCGCATTAGTAGAAGCCTTGGCTCAAAGAATGCCCCAAGACCCAGAAGTGCGTCAGTGGCAAGCGATCGCTTATCAAAGTTGGGGAAGACACTTGCTTAAACAGCACAAGCTCGATCAAGCTAGAAATTATCTCAGAAAAGCCCTCAAGACTGACCCCTACAATAAGTCTCTCTCGGCTGAGATAGAACAGGATTTTCTTGTGATCGAGCAGATGATCTAGCTTTAATAGTATTTATCAATTGGACGAAGTACCTTGTTGTTGAGGGAGTCGGGAGTCGGGAGTCGGGAGTCGGGAGTCGGGAGTCGGGAGTCGGGAGTCGGGAGCGGTGCGACCCCGCACTTTCTCAAAGCTAAGGGTGAACGCGCAAGCCCTGGGAGTTCTGAGCGCCGTAACCCACCTTCTTCAAATTTATTAGACCTCTTGCAAAAGTATTTTTTTGATACTGTTTTCGTCAATTATTGTTACTGTTTTCTGTCTCCTGTCTCCTATCTCCTGACAACTGCCGCGAAGTCTATTGATAACTTTTGTAAAGAGTTATCAATAAATCCTTGACAAAGGGAGAGTTTTCTGAATGTCTAACAGACAGGATCTCGATCGTTTCTCTCTCAAAAATTGTCTTGGGATGCTCTGATGGACTAGAAACTTCCAAATAGCAATAACAGCAAGAGTTTGAGCATTTTGTAAACAGTTATCAAGAAATCCTTGACAAATAAATTATTTCATGAAAACCTAAAGAAGGTGTATCTATAGCTTCTCCATCAAAAATTTTCCTGGGATGCTCTGATCGAATCAAAAGTTCCAAATTTCCAAAAACCAATCACAGCAATGGTTTGAGGAGTTTGTAAACAGTTATCAAGAAATCCTTGACAAATAAATTATTTCGTGAAAACCTAATGAAGGTGTATCTATCGCTTCTCCCTAAAAAATTTTCCTGGGGTGCTCTGATGGACTAAAAAGTCCTAACTAGTAATAACAGCAAGGGATTGAGGAGTTTTTAAAGAATTATCAAGAAATCCTTGATAAAGGGATGGTTTTATGAGGGATTGTGACAGTTACTAAAAGTGTCTATTAATCTTGCAAAATCTACAACTAATTGGTAGATTAAAGCAATGACACTCGTACCACTCCGTAAGGCGGTCGAACTTACGGGACTCTCTAGGAACACATTGAGGAAGTATGCGGACAATGGCACGATCAGATGCGAAAAAACACCAGGCGGCACTAGACTTTTTGATACGGAAAGCTTGCTTAGTCTTGGACGACAATCACGGAGATCAGCAACTATCTGCTACTGTCGGGTCAGTAGTAACAAACAATTTGACGACCTCGCCAGACAAATCGCTTACATGCATTCCCTTTTTCCAGAAGCGGAGATCGTCAAAGACATCGGTTCAGGACTCAACTACAAAAGAAAAGGGCTTCGAGCCATACTGGAACGACTTATGCGCGGAGATCAGCTCACGCTTGTTGTTGCCTGTCGAGACCGACTTACCCGATTCGGGTTTGAACTCATTGAGTACTTGGTCAGTCTCAACGGTGGAAAAATCCTGGTTCTCGAACAGCCTGAAAGTTGTCCAGAATCAGAGCTTACAACAGATCTTCTCTCCATAATTCACGTCTTCTCCTGCCACATCCACGGACTCCGAAAATACGGCCAAAAAATCAAAGAAGATTCGAGTGTTCCTAAACCCTGAACAACGAGCAATGGTTCGTCAGTGGTTTGGAGTGTCCCGTTACGTTTTCAATAAAACCGTCAAGATACTTTGCTCCGTAGGAGCCGCTACGCGAACAGATGGCGAGGTTAAGGCCAACTGGAAAGCCATCAAAACTGGGATATTAAATGACCTACCCGAGTGGTGCAAGACAGTGCCTTATCAAATAAAATCGATAGCGATAAAGGATGCTTGTACCGCCGTCAGGGTCAGAAGTTACCGCAAGGATAGTGGAGCCTTTATAGTTGGCAGGCTATGCAGATAAGGGTTAAAACTTATTGATTAAGGCTCCACTATCCTAAGGTTTCGTCTCCGGAGGCCAAGAAAAAGTACAAAAAAACGGCACAGATTAATCGGGTTAGATTTACGTCTCGTAAGAATCCCGTTCAATCTTGCTATATTCCTAAGTCGGCTGTTTCAACCAAAGGGATTTACCACACAAAATTAGGTGAATTAACTTTTGCTGAGGCACTTCCCGAGAACATTTGTGATTGTCGATTGACTAGCACCAACGGGAATTATTATTTAGTAGTTTCCTACAAGACAACTCAAATAAAAGCCGAAAACCAAGGTAGAGTAGTTGCCTTAGACCCCGGTGTTAGAACCTTTTTGACATTTTTTAGCGAGACTTCTGTTGGCAAAATTGGCCATGGGGACTTTTCTCGGATTCAACGTTTATGCCAACATTTAGACAATCTAATCTCAAAAATCAGTAAAACTAGGGGGAAGCAAAAACGTCGAATGAGGAGAGCTGCCAGGAGGATGGTGATCAAAATCCAGCACTTGGTGAATGAACTCCATCACAAGGCTGCCAGGCAGGGTAAACGCAAGAATCAATCAGGCAGCATTATTATCAATATTGATATAAATATAGCAATCCTAAATCAATTGAGAGAATGTTTGTTCCCTGTTCCCTACTCCCTGCTCCCTGCTCCCTGTTCCCTTTGCTATAGCTGATAGCTAATAGCTTACAAAATCTTTAATAAATATCTTTCGAGTTAGCATTCAAGTAGGGACGCTTCATATCAATTCCAAGCAAAGAAAAGTTGTGGAGGATAAAATTCATCCGACCTTCTGGAGAGTCGTGACCTTGTAGCCAAGCTTCTAGTAACGCATTAGCAACAATTTGGCAGCGATTCATGCCAAAATCTTCTTTAGGCGTAAATTTATAATCAGGTTCTTCTGATAGAGCCAGTCCTGGTAACAGCTGCTTTGTAAACAGAGGCACCCCTTGCATAAAATGGGATTTGTGTTGAGCATAAACAGTCTTAAGGATGGGTTTAACTGTTTTATAATTGCCCTTTTCAAAGCACAGAATCCCTGAATCATAACGCCCGTAGTCAGAAGGATTGTATAGCACCTTAAACGTGAAAGGAATTTTGACTCGGTTCAATCCCTCAGTGATAGTTTTCATAACAGCAACTGCACCTTCAGGACTCAGATTAAAATAGACATTTACTGTCTGGTGGTCACCATCTGAATTACAAGGATTAACTCGACCAGCATTCCCAACCGCTACATAGAATCCGTTTTGAACTAAATTAGGGGGCATCCGGATTGCCACTAAGCTACCTATAGTAGCAGCCCTATCAATCGGTTGTAAATGGAAATCTGGCCTAATGTGCAGAATTAGACCCTTCTTTTCCACAGCTAGACTACCATCACTTTCCTGCCTTAGCACTAACCAGCCTGGATCAAAGTAGCCTTGAGAGTGATTACTTTCACACAATCGCTGGCAAAACTCTAGGTTAAGCCCCCTTACGGTATTGTTCTCCAAATCCTCGTCAACTGCCCAACCATTTGAATTGTGATCCGCTGGAAGAGTAGTTTGATAAGACCCGTTGTAGTAGATACGGTAGAGAAACGTTCGCAGTTGCAGGCTCAGATACCTATTCTGGATCTTTAAGGGTAGTTGCTGAAAACGAGCTACCACTTCATCTGGAAGTTCCAGGGGTTTGTATTCTGGATGAGTAATATAGAAATTAGATTGAATCTGAACGTTGCTAAGAATGTCAGAAAAAACATCCAGCAGTCCAGGTATAGAAGAATCCAGTCGTTGATTTCGTAGAGTATCCAGTAATTGCATAATCAAAACCTTAGGACTTATATGATGTCCGGATAATTACCCTTAATAAAAATCTCCCCATCTCCCCATCTCCCCATCTCCCCACACTTTTATTATCGGTATTCAACCGGACTTGATATTAGGCAGGAATACGGCTAGGACAAGTAAGTTCAGATTCTGTGATGCCAAAAACAATCAGGATTGATTGCTCTGGATGGCATAACAAGGTCTTAGCAACCTGAAGCATACAGATACCTCTGTTGTCAAAGGGTTTGAGGTTATTGATCTTTATATGAATTTTGCGGATCAAGACAAACCCAGCAAATTGCATCGCTCGTCTCAAAAAATTCTGACGTCGCTCAATAATTTCTGGAAAGTGAGCCAAATAAGCTTGAGTTAGAGCAACAAGGCTAGGTTGAATTACCTCAAGGGGAGTTGCGGCTAGACGCAAAGCAGTTTCAACATCGATTGCTGTACTGATCACCAAGCTACTCAGCCAAATTTGTAGATAGCTAGCGATAATGGTTCCTAAATCTAAGCTCGGATCACCCCAAGTGAATTTCTCCCAATCAATTAGTCTAACAATGCTTGTCGCTTCTGGCTTGTTTGTGGAGAGGCATTGCTCCCACTCAAGGTGCAGTAATATGTTTTTCAGTTTTAGGTCATTGTGGATCAGACAGCAAGGGTCCCAAGTTTCGTTAAGTTCTGCGAGGGCTTGCCCTAAACTCTCGTAGCGCTGATAAAGTCTAAAGAATTCCAGAGAATCTTCAGAATAGATCCCAAAAACTTCTGGTTCAATTCGTTCTAACCTTTCAAGAAAGTCAACCTCTTCGTCAATCGGTAGCTGTTTAGAATTAGAGTTCAAGAAATCTTTATATTTCTGACAGTCTAGAGTCGTGCGATGGATTGTGGCTATAGTAGCTCCGATCTGGCTAGCGATATCAGTAGGAAAAACCTGCTCTTTACTATAAAAATAGGCTAAATCACAATAGTCATTAAGATAGTTAAAAACCAGAATTGAGCGACTTGAATCAAAATGAATCGCCTCAGATATTAGTGGGCGAATAGAGCTAAGCTCTGGAAACTCCTGTAAAAACTCATAAAAAAGCCATTCGTACCAAAAATCACCATTAGTTTTCCCTTCATGATCGTGACGCTCTTGCTTAATCAGAAGATAGCGATCCTCAGTCAAACTCACCAGCAAATTAAAGTTTTTACAGGATTTTGCTTCAATCTGGAGCAGAGATTCCTGATTTGCTTCACAAATCCCCTCTTCGAATAGATACTGAAAAACGTTTTGATAGCTTAATAAAAAAGTCATTAAAAACTACGACTTCCAACTAACATGTGATAACTAAACCCAAGATAATCCTAGTTTTATAAGATGGTTCTTTTTAAGAATGTAATGGGCATTTTTAACGAAATTACCCATTACCCATTCCCTTTAACCAGGATGTATTCGTAGCAATTAAAAGCGTAAATAGCGATCAGGTAGTGGTACCAGCACGCTTCTTAAAGAAGTCTGGAGATACTAAGAAAATTTGGTTAATAATAACGTCTTGGTCAACAATTGCAGTACCACCGTCCTTAGCGATCGCGATCCCTTTCAAGTCCACGTCACTACTAATGATAATAGGCTGGCCTGCGCCGCCAAAGTCTTTGGGATCAATAACGGTGGGTTGTCCCTTGTTTTGACCTCCTTCAATCTTGTCGAGCTTATCTTCCGACACATCTGTCATGAAATCCAAATCTTTGATGGAATCCATGAAGCTTTCAGAAGTTTAAAATAGACCGGAACCAGCAGGACGCTGATTATAAATTTCCATCTCATCCATATTGAGTACTCTCCATTTTTAAAAGGTTTAACTTTGGTGAAATTAGCTCTAGAGAATCGATCCAGTAATGACGATTATGGGTAGGCATTAAACATCAGGGCAATCATATATAGCGCTACGCGCAAGGGCAAAAGGCAAAAGGCAAAAGGCAAGAGTTTAATATAACAGCTTTTCAGCTTTTATAAATGTCCTCAGCTTAATGCGTAGTGCTATATATATCGCCCAAAGCTTAGTTATTATTTCTGCAGCCAGTAAAGCAGTTTCCCTAAGCCTACAGGTTTGGTGAAAGGTAAAGTAGACTTTGCCAATCCAGAGTAAAATCCTTCACCTATTCTTCCTGCATCAACTCTCTAGTGCCAAATTCATTGATGGAATGATTGGTTGTTTAAACCAACCTACTTGTATTTAATAAGATAACTATATAAATTCCTGCTGTCTCGCCATTGTGGCCCAAAGGTTTGTTTAAGGTTAACAAGTTTAAGGTTAACAAGTTTAAGGTTAACCGGTTGAAAGTGTAAGTATTTAGCCGTCAGCTATCAGCTATCAGCGGTCAGCGATTAGCGCTACAGATGCTGCTACTTGAGGTGCTAGCAGGCCCTTTAACTCTACGGGGTCGGATGAGTAAAACGAGCAGGGATTTTCAAACAGCCGTACCAGCACCTTAAACTTGTTTACTACCGACCGTTGATTAGCTGACGGCTGACGGCACCTCAAGTAGCATCTCAAGTAGCGCATTAGCTGAATGCTTACTTGAAGGTTAACCGCTTGTTAGCCCTTGGCATCCCTTGTAGGGTAGGTTGAAAGTTATTCACTGTTGAGGGCACAGCGGATCACCGGAACAGCGGATCACCGGAAAAGAGGGTTCACAACTGGAAGATTAGAACCTGCAACCTTTAAATAGTGAGAAATAAAGCCAGGATAATTCTAGTCCTATCAGAGGGTAATTGGTAATTTGGAATGGACAATTGTAAAGCGATGCAGCGCGGTCTTGGGGGTTTCCCCCATGAGCGACTGCATCAAGAACGGAATCACCCATTCCAAATTCCCTTTAACCAGGATGTATTCGTAGCAACTAAAACCGTGAATTGGTATTAGCTAGAGCTACCACCACGCTTCTTAAAGAAGCCTGGAAGTATGATGATAAATTTGTTGAAAATGTTAACGTTTTGGTTAACGATTGCAGTACCACCGTTCTTAGCGATCGCAATCCCTTCCAAGTCCACGTCATTACTAATGATAATAGGCTGGCCTCCGCCGACAAAGCCTTTGGGGTCAACAACGCGGCGGCGTCCGCTGTCGCTGCCTCCTTCAATCTTGTCGAGCTGATCTTCCGACACATCTGTCATGAAGTCCAAATCTTTGATAGAATCCATGAAGCCTTCGGAAGTTGAAAACAGAGCCGAACCAGCAGGACGCTGATTATAAATTTCCATCTCATCCATATTGAGTACTCTCCCTTTTCAAAAGGTTTAATTTGGGTGAAATTAGCTCTAGAGAATCGATCCAGTAATGACCATTATGGTTAGGCATTCAACATCAGGGCAATCATATATAGCGCTACGCGCAAGGGCAAAAGGCAAAAGGCAAAAGGCAAGAGTTTACTATAACAGCTTTTCAGCTTTTATAAATGTCCTCAGCTTAATGCGTAGTGCTATATATATCGCCCAAAGCTTAGTTATTTTTTCCGCAGCCAGTAAAGCAGTTTTCCTTCCCAGTTAGGAAGAGTTTTGTTCCTAAACCCTAGAGGTTTGGTGAAGGGTAAAGTAGACTTTGCCAATCCAGAGTAAAATCCTTCACCTATTCTTACTGGATCAACTCTCTAGTGCCAAATTGATTGATGCAATGATTGGTTGTTTAAACCAACCTAGTTGTATTTAATAAGATAACTATATAAATTCCTGCTGTCTCGCCATTGTGGCGCAAAGGTTTGTTTAAGGTTAACCAGTTGAAGGTTAACAGGTTGAAGGTTAAGCAGTTGAAGGTTAACAAGTTGAAGGTTAATAGGTTGAAGGTTAACCGGTTGAAGGTTCTTCACTGTTGAAGATTAACCAGTTGAAGGTTAACCGGTTGTTTGCCCTTGGCATCCCTTGTAGGGTAGGTTGAAAATTATTCACTGTTGATGCTTCACAACTTGAAGATTAGAACCTGCAACCTGCAACCTCCAACCTCCAACCTTCAACCTTCAACCTTCAACCTCCAACCTTCAACCTCCAACCTTCAACCTTCAACAACCTCCAACCTTCAACCTCCAACCTTCAACCTTCAACCTTCAACCTTCAACCTTCAACCTTCAACCTTCAACCTCCAACCTTCAACCTTCAACAACCTTCAACCTCCAACCTCCAACCTCCAATCCAAATAGCGTTAAATCTTGCAAGTTAAATCACCAGTCTTTTGGCTAAAGCGTAGGTTTTCGCCATAGTCCACCGGACAATCAATCACTGCAGGCACATCTTGAGCTAATGCTTCTTCTAGGATAGGAATCAACTCATCCACTGAATTGACACGATAGCCTTTTAGTCCCATACTTTCAGCAAATTTGACAAAATCTGGATTGCCAAAATTCACGAAGGCCGACTCACCAAAGTGATTTTGTTGCTTCCAATCAATCAAGCCATAGCCACCATCATTGAAAATCAGTGTCACAAAGGCAGTCCCTACTCTGAGTGCTGTTTCAAGTTCCTGGCAATTCATCATAAAGCCCCCATCACCAGTGACTGCCACGATATTCCGATCCGGATAAACCAGCTTAGCCGCTACTGCTCCTGGCAAAGCAATCCCCATCGCTGCGAAACCATTAGAGATGATACAGGTATTAGGACAATCACAATGGTACTGACGAGCCATCCACATCTTGTGAGCTCCTACATCAGAGATCACAATATCTTCTGGTTCCATGACCTGGCGTAGGTCATAGATCAGTTTTTGCGGCTTGATAGGAAAGCCTTCATCATTAGCATACTGTTCGTAGTCTTCTCGGATTTCGGACCGCAGTTCAGCAGCGGATGGTATCGGTTTACCTTCCCGGTCTCCCTGCTTCATAATTTCCTTGAGAGAGTCAGAAATATCTCCCACTACCTCCACTAAAGGAATGTAGCTTTTATCAATTTCTGCTGGACTGGCACCGATATGAATAATGGGAATCTTGCCCTCTGGATTCCACTTTTTCGGAGAATATTCAATCAAATCATATCCCACCGCAATCACCAAATCCGATTGCTCAAAAGCACAGGTGATGTGGTCCCGTTGTTGTAATCCCAAGGTCCACAAGGCCAGGGGATGAGTGTAAGGAATACACCCTTTACCCATGAAGCTATTGACCACTGGAATATTCATCCGGGTGGCAAATTGGGTTAGGGCTTCAGCAGCACCAGCACGAATTGCGCCATTACCCGCCAAGATTAGGGGATTTTTCGCCTTAGAAATTGCCACAGCTGCCTTACCCAAACTACGGAAAGACGCAAAGGTTTTTTCCCGACCATCTTTGCCTAGGGGTTGGCTATTGACTGGCATAGCCGCAATGTTTTCTGGCAAATCTATGTGTACCGCTCCTGGTTTTTCGGTCTGAGCGAGTTTAAACGCTTTACGGACAATTTCTGCTGTCGTGTCAGGGCGAACAATTTGCCGGTTCCACTTAGTCACTGGAGCAAACATTGCCACCAAATCCAAGTACTGGTGGGACTCAATATGCATCCGGTCTGTTCCCACCTGACCAGTGATCGCTACTAAGGGAGCTCCATCCAAATTGGCATCAGCAACCCCAGTCATTAAGTTAGTTGCCCCTGGACCAAGGGTAGACAGGCAAACTCCAGCCTTTCCTGTCAGCCGTCCGTAAACGTCTGCCATAAAGGCTGCTCCCTGTTCATGACGAGTGGTAATAAATTGAATTGAAGAATGTCTAAGAGCTTCTAGAACATGGAGATTTTCTTCTCCAGGTAGTCCAAAAACGTACTCGACTCCTTCGTTTTCTAAGCAATGTACCAATAGTTCAGCGGTATTCATGTCACCCATATCTAATCATCCCTGGTATATATATGGTTTTGGTATCAAAATAATCTTTGATTGTAAAAAATAATTTCTAGATTTATTTTGAGATTCCTTTTTAGCTTTTTATATTAGCCTTCGTCCATATTTGTTATTAGTTCATGACAAAAGATTTAGCATTTGATATCCGGTGTATGCCAATTTCTCAGAAGTGACTTTTGATAACCATGAAAGAAGCAGAGTACTGAGTTGTATGGCCATTCTGGCTTCTATCTGGGTAACTTTAATAAAAGTTAACAGTAAAAAGTTGATAGAAAAAAGTTAAAAATGTTACAGAAAAACTTTTTATTTTCCCCTTCACCAGCACCACAGGGATAGAGACGGATACACAGATAGCTTCACCAACAAGGTTAATTTTAAGAATAGTTCTGAGTCCTGATTCCTGATTCCTGAGTCGGAGAATCCGTCAGTAGTAACTGTCACTGTTCAGGATTTAAATAGAATTGCTATAGGCTAATGGTATTAGGCTAATGGTATTAGGCTAATGGTTGTAAGCATTCAGCAGTCAGCAGTCAGCTGTCAGCTTATTTTATTCAAAAGTACCTCAACTAGTGTGGCACAGCCTTCGACGCTGGGACTTGACCCATAAGCACGGCTGATAGCACCTCAAGTAGCGTGCCCGTAGCGCATAGGCTGATAGCTGATAGCTGATAGCTGAATGCTTACTAATGGTTTTAGCCTAATACCTAGAATTTTCACTTCACCCAAACAGTTTTGATGTTTACGAACTCATGTATCCCTTGAATGCTTAGTTCTCGCCCATAGCCAGAACGTTTGATCCCACCGAAGGGTAAACGGGGGTCGGATTTGACTAAGCCATTGATAAAGACTGCTCCAGCTTCAAGTTCATCAATCAGCCTGGGGATTTGCTCCTCATTGGTGGTCCAGGCACTGGCTCCTAATCCAAATACTGTGGAATTGGCAAGCTTAATAGCAGCATCAATATCCGGAACTCTAAACAATAGGGCAACAGGGCCAAAAAATTCTTCGTTATCAGCTGGAGTGCCTGCTGGGAAGTCAGTTAGAATTGTGGGGGGGTAGAAGTTACCAGTGCGATCGCTTAAAGGATGGCCACCGATAAGAACCTTTGCCCCTTGTTCAATGCAGGCTTGTACCTGTTGGTCTAAGTCTCTAAGAATACCAGGGGTTGCCAACGGACCAATATCCGTATCTTCCGCCATCGGATCTCCCACTTTCAGGGCTTGGAATTTGTCCAGTAGGCGTTGCTGGAAGTCATCGGCTACTGCGTCCACCACAATAAACCGTTTCGCTGCAATACACGATTGACCGTTATTGAGCATCCTAGCAGTCACACCCGTAGTAGCTGCTGCTTCTAAATCGGCACTTTCTAGGACAATAAACGGGTCACTTCCCCCTAGTTCCAGGACAGTTTTCTTGATTTGTGTCCCAGCCGCAGCCGCTAAAGCTGCTCCTGCTAGCTCACTACCAGTTAGGGTGGCAGCTTTGACCCGTGGATCCTGAATTACTGCCTCTACTTGGTCAGCACCAATCAGTAAGGTCTGAAACACCCCTTCGGGGAATCCTGCTTCAGCAAAGATTTGCTCAAGGGCTAAGGCGCATTGAGGCACATTAGAGGCGTGTTTGAGCAACCCCACATTTCCCGCCATCAATGCTGGAGCAGCAAAACGGAAGACTTGCCAAAATGGAAAATTCCAGGGCATTACTGCTAGAATTACTCCTAGAGGTTGGTAGCGCACAAAGCTTTGGGTGGCATCGGTAGAGGCTGGGACATCTGCGAGGAATTCAGGTGCGTGTTCAGCGTAGTACCGACAAACCAAAGCACATTTTTTCGCTTCTGCGATCGCACTTTTGAGGGGTTTTCCCATCTCCGTGGTCATCAGCTCGCCGAATTTGACTCGATCCCGCTCTACAATCTCCGCCGCTGCGTTTAGCCACTCTGCTCTTTGCTCCATTGATGTTTGGCAGTATTGCTCAAAAGCCTGTTGGGCAACTCCTAGCTTGGTGGCAATGGACGACGGACTCTCTGGCTCAAAGGTTTTGATGGTTTCCCCGGTTGCTGGGTTAACTGTAGCGATCCCCATGGCTTCCTCCTCCCCCCAATGGGGATAGTACTTCCAATTCTTCGATTATAACTAAGTATTTTCACTATGACTTATTTTGGCCAAAATGGCTTAATAGTTTGATACACTTTTAAAAAGCGTCAACCCATTGCCGAGGGAAACTACCAGTCTTGCAAGTGTTAACCTAATATCAAGTTTTCTCCTACTACCACGAAATTTATCTCACCAGTTTTTAAAACAGTTATCAACCAAATTATAGGGATTAGAGCTTAGGGGTTAGGGATTAGATCAAGTCAGGTTGAATACCCATAATTAGAGGGAGGGTGGGGAGACTTTCAAGGGTATGTTTTTTACAAAGACGTCAGGTGTGGGGTGTAGGGTGTAGGGTGTAGGGTGTGGGGGATAAGAAAATATACTTAATTTGTCGTTAAAATCATCATTTGTTCGTTGTTTTTCTTTTCCTCTTCCTCTGAGTCGTCCCATGTTTTACCCAAATGTAAAAAACCTACCCCTGTGAGGGGTGGGGAGATGGGGAGATGGGGAGATGGGGAGATGGGGAGATGGGGAGATTTTTATTAAGGGTAATTATCCCGATATAGCGGTTTTTCGCCTAATGAGGTACACAGGATTTTTGCCCTGTTCCCTCTTCTCTCTTCTCTCTTCCCTATTCCCTGTTCCCTGTTCCCTATTCCCTATTCCCTAAAATCAGAAACTCTGTACCTCACCAAATTAAAAACCGCTATATGATATTAGGCATTTAGGGATTAGGGATTAGAGATTAGGGGTTAGGCATTAGGTAAAATACAAGCAGTTGACAGCCTCAGTGCTTGACGCGGAGCTAGGAAACTAGGTCACACCACAAATTCTAGGTATTAGGTGTTAGGTATTAGTTACAACAGGAGCATTTGATAACCTCCTTGCTAAATAGGCTTGTCAGAACCCCCTTAGCCATTAAACCTAGTCCTAAGTAGTCTCACACAATTAAAGTTAACTGTGAGGACTTCGGAGCAGGGAGCTAAGGCCGTGGGCCACGCTTTTGGGCTTTGCCCGACGCTGCGCGAACGCGCCCCGCGTGGCCTACGGCCAAACGCGAACGGAGCAGGGAGCTTCGGAGCAGTAAGGGTTTCAGTATAAGTAATATTTCTTAATACAGTGCTCAAAATTTATGTTCGACTACTTAGAACCTTAAATTAGTAGTTTGATAATTTAGTCGATTATACTTAACTGAGATAAGAACTAATGACGAGAGTTAGATTGTGCCGTATTTAATTGCTAAATCAGAGCCGAATAACCAAGAAAGTTATAAATTGAGCAGTGGATCCAATACCATAGGACGGGAAATAAATAATAGTATTACCGTAATTCATAAAAGTCTTTCCCGTCATCATGCTCAGCTCACACTCACGAATGATCGGGTTATCCTAAAAGACTTAGGTAGCCTAAATCACACGTTTGTTAATGACGCCAAAATTGACCAGTGTGAGCTCAAAGACGGAGACTTAATACGTCTGGGCAGTGTAATCTTTGAATTTGTGAGTGATGATGACAGAATCACCCCAAATATCTTGAAGGATAATGATTCCAACTTTTCGATTGTCAGCAGGTTATCCCCAGAACAAACCCGTGTCGAAATTCAGGAATTACTGCACCATGACAGTTTAACTTATAAAGGCTCAGCCCTGAAGCTGCGAGAGCAAGAGACAGGTCAACGCTCAGTAGACAAGTTAAAAATCTTATTGGAGGTGAGTAAGCAACTTTCCTCTCCCGATGAGCCTGATCACTTGTTGAGAAAAATTCTTGACCTGCTGTTCGAGATTATGAATGTAGACCGGGCAATCATCCTCATGGTTAATCAAGACACGGGAATGCTAGAGGAAAAAGCTGTCAACTCCCGAACAGGCATACCCACCCATGAGCGATTTTATAGCAAACGAATCACTAATTTCGTACACGAGAAGGGGGATGGGGTTTTAATTGCTGATGCTGCCATTGACCAACGATTCAGCAATTCCCAGTCAGTGCTCCAGCAAGAAATCCATGCCTCCATGTGCGTACCCCTAAAACCAAGAGAGGAAGTGATTGGGGTATTGTATGCGGACAATCTGTCTAGAGCCAATATTTATTCTCAAGAAGACTTGGAGTTTTTGACGGCTCTGGCTAACCAAGCTGCGATCGCAATTGACAATGCTCAACTTTACCAGAAGATGCAGGAAGAAGCAGTAATGCGGAGTAAATTTGAGCTTTTCTTTCCAGAAGCTGTGAGTAAAAAGCTCAAGGAAGAAGGCCACTTGGAAATTATAGATACCGAAGTAACCGCCCTGTTTGCCGACATCAGTAAATTTACCGAAATGTCTTCTCGGATGAAGCCACGCCAAGTGATTGAGATGCTCAATGAGTACTTCCAGGTGATGGTAGAGGATATTGTGTTTAAATACGAAGGCACTTTAGAAAAATATATTGGGGATGCCTTACTGGCTGTGTGGGGAGCCCCCTATTGCCAACCGGACGATGCTGACCGAGCCGTCCAAGCTGCGATCGCAATGCAACGAGCAGTTATTCACCTGAATCAGGATTGGTTCCAGCGGCGCAATTTAGAGATTGAAATCCACATTGGACTCAATACTGGCAAAGTCGCAGCAGGTAATATCGGTTCACAGAAGCTGATTCAATACGCTACTATCGGTGACACTACCAATGTTACTAGCCGCATCTGTAGTGCTGCTCAGGAGGGAGAGATTCTAATTTCCCAAAGCACCTTCGACAAGCTGAGGGATAAAACTCTACCGTTGGAAAAAATGTCCCCGGTTAAGGTTAAAGGTAAAGACCAGCCCCTGCAACTGTACCGCCTACGGTGGGATACTTAATTCCCGGGAAGATAGAAAAGTTACAGGTTGAAGGTTGAAGGTTGAAGGTTACAGGTTACAGGTTGAAGGTTGAAGGTTGAAGGTTGAAGGTTGAAGGTTACAGGTTACAGGTTGAAGGTTGAAGGTTACAGGTTACAGGTTACAGGTTGAAGGTTGAAGGTTGAAGGTTACAGGTTACAGGTTGAAGGTTACAGGTTACAGGTTACAGGTTACAGGTTACAGGTTACAGGTTACAGGTTGAAGGTTACAGGTGATTAAACCTTCAACCAAACCACCTTCAACCTTCAACCAAACCACCTTCAACCTTCAACCAAACCACCTTCAACCTTCAACCAAACCACCTTCAACCTTCAACCAAACCACCTTCAACCTTCAACCAAACCACCTTCAACCTTCAACCAAACCACCTTCAACCTTCAACCAAACCACCTTCAACCTTCAACCAAACCACCATTCCGTCAGCTTGGAAACCTAAAATCCAAATAGCCCTTTAAACTGGACAGTGCGAAGTTCTGTGGTCGGTTGAGTGGTTGGATTACCCCTAAGAAAAGAACACCCCGATCGCGCCTAGGGACGAGAATGTTCCAAACGGGCTGAATCAGCAAAACTCAGCCCGTTAGATTATGGCTAATGATCGTCGAGTCGAGCAAATCTTTGTTGAACTGCGCCCTATGTTTGCAGGTTTTGCCACCTTCGAGTGGTTTGTGTTGCTGCTATTGGGTATTTTGCAACTCCTCTCCCGGTCGATGGCAAACTCGATTTGGTTGCACTTCCCATTTGGTTGCACTTCCCACGTTGGTTTCGCACCGTACCAGCCCACGGCTATCCTACTGAGCAAATCGTGCCCTTGACTTTGCAGCCATCTTGCTGAAGATATTTTACCCAAGAAGTAGACCCACTCTGCTTTTGCCAAAATACCTGGCCAAAAAACCTCCTTTAACTGAGTCTTCTTACTTACAGAGGTTGGCTAGTTCAAATAACATTCACCGATGCTGAAAAATTTTTCACTGTCCAGCTTTAAAATATCATGTGTATAACTTGTTGTTTCATGGTTGGTGCATAAATTGCCACGGCTCAGCCGATAAGTAGATATAGATACCTAGCCAAAATTGACTGTTGCTAGAACTCTATTGACTAGATGCCTAAGTCCTTTACCTGCTCCTACCTTGCTCCTGTACCAGCGTGCTTCTGATGAGTCTGTGCATTAATCCCAACTGCTCAAATCCCCGCAACCCTGACAGTAAACTATTCTGTCAGAGTTGTAATTCTGAGTTGTTGCTGGAAGGGCGCTATCGAGTGATCAGTCAACTGGGAAGTGGCGGTTTTGGCAAAACCTATGAAATTGTTGATCCTCAAGGCAACCCTAAAGTTCTGAAAGTTCTCATTAAGAATAGTCCCAAGTATATTGAACTATTCCAAAGAGAAGCCGAAGTCCTCGCCCGACTAGAGAATAGTGGCATTCCCAAAGTAGAACCTGATGCCTACTTCACAGTCCACCCCAGAGACAGCGACGAGCCAGTTCATTGTCTGGTGATGGAAAAGATTGAAGGATTGAATCTAAAGCAATACATCCAAAAGCGGGGTGCTCCCATTGACCAGAAAATTGCCATTCGGTGGCTGATCCAGCTAGCTGCCATCTTACAGGCAGTACACAGTCATAACTTTTTCCATCGGGATATCAAGCCCTCTAACATTATGCTCAGGACAGATGGACAACTGGTGTTAATTGACTTTGGCACTGCCCGGGAAATCACAGGTACCTTTGTGAGCAAAAAAGCCACTGGTATGGTAACAGGGGTAGTTTCCGCAGGGTATACCCCATTAGAGCAGCTTAACTGTCAAGCAGTCCCCCAATCAGACTTTTTTGCTTTGGGGCGCACCTTTGTTTATCTACTCACTGGTCAAGACCCGAGTAAATTTTATGAATCCTATACTGATGAGTTAAGCTGGCGCTACAGTGTTCCGAATATTGTGCCACAACTGGCAGATTTCCTCGACTATCTGATGGCTCGTTTACCCAATCAGCGTCCCCAAACTGCTGAAGAAATTTATCAGCATTTAGTAGATATTAACAATTCGTTGTATCCCACCAAGATACCTTTCCATACCAAAACTAGCCAAGCCTCCAAAGAAACAAAAAGCAATCAGTCAAGAATCGGTAATGGTTTTTACCCAAGACGGCCAGCCAGTACAACTCAACCCTGGGTTAGTCCTACACCACTGCCAATTTCTTCTGCCCCTAATCGGAATAGTAATTTACTAGACCCCAATTTTGTAGCTCTTTGCCAAAAGGAACTTGCTGAGTTAATTGGTCCGATGGCTACCATTGTCTGCCAGCGTACTCTTGTCCAGCATCCTAACTCTTCCGCCCAAGAATTTGTAAAAGCTTTATCTCAACAAATTCCCAATCAAAAATATGCCCAAGACTTTCAACGGCGTTTACTGTCATCGGGTCAGTTATAAGTAATCATTAGTAATCATTCAGCCATCAGTTGAGCAAGCAATTATAGCGGTTTGTAGCCTAATGAGGTACACAGGATTTTTTCTCTGTTCTCTTTTCCCTGTTCCCTGTTCCCTGTTCCCTGTTCCCTAAAACCCTAAAATTTGTCTCTCACCTAATTGAAAACCGCTATAGTAATTTTTGATTACTAATTATTTTCTGAATTCAGCATATTCATCGCCATTTCTAAACTAACTTTCATCCGATTCAGAGATTTGGCGAGTATACCAATTTCGTCCTCTGAATCATGGTCAAATTCTCCAGCCATATTGCCAGTACTCACTTCCTTAGCTAATTGAGCCATCTGCTTAAGAGGTTTGGTCACCGATACCTTGAGGAAACGATTAATCAGCAAGATGGCTACCAGGAAAAAACCAGTAATAATCCCAATCACCAATACCTGTAACTGCTTAGCAGAATTAAAGATTTTAAACCCTGGCACTGATACAATTTTTGCACCAACAATTTCATCGAGCTTCCAACCAAAACCATGGTCATCACCGTAGGTAGCAATTTGGCTGGCAGGGGCGGCTTCAGGAGTACTATGGCATCGTAAACAGCTTTTTTTAGAAACGGCGAGAGGACGGGCAACATAAAAAATTTTTCCACTAGGAAGGGAGCGAAAACCTGTTTTTTCTGTTAGCTCTGGCTGCTCTCGAAAACTCTCCACGATTTGGGTCTCGAAACTATCAGCCTTATCTCTGAGATTAGTTGGATTAAGGGTCGCTTCTTTATAGAAAAAATCACGATATTTATCACGTTTACGGAAATTTTCAAAAACTTCCCGAGCTGAATAAGCAGGTACTGTTTGAGGTAAAAATCGGTCTTCATTTTCTAATCGTTCAGCTAATTCTGGATTCACTTGATTATTGGTATACTCCCGCACCGAACCCATGGTTTCGATCAGAATTAGGGCTTGGTCAGTTACGACTTTTTCCGCATAGCCTTCTAAAAGTTGAGACAAAACCAACCCACCAGTAACTACAAGTCCTATAAAAATGGATAGCAATAGTAAGTTGAGCTTGATTCCTAAATTAAGTTTTTTTAACATTAGCCATCTCCCATAGTATCATTAGTGCCACAGCTGTTTTAGTTCTTAAGGTAATTAATTATGTTTTCCCGCCGTCTATTCTTGTTGAATCTTATATTAATTTTGACAGCTTGTAACTCACCGGATACCCCTAGGCTAGGGAAATTAAGTATTGGGATCGTAAGTTACGGGGAAAGCGATCGCTTTATAGAGCGATACTCAAAGCTAATCGAATATCTTGGTGCTCGACTTAAGATGATTATAGAATTAGAACCGATTTACAACGAGCGCAGAGCACTAAATTTGATTAAGCAGAGCAAGTTGTCGATCGTGTTTGCTCCTCCTGGTTTAGCAGCCATCGCCATTGCTGAGGCACAGTACATACCAGTGCTAGCTCTCGAAGGAGTGAAAAAGTCACGCTCAGTCATCGTAGTAGAAAGGGAAAGCCCCATCCAAGACTTGACTGAACTAGGGGGTAAAGTCATTGCTTTAGGTCAACCCGGTTCTGCCACAGGATATTATCTGCCCATCTACAATCTCTACGGTCTGACCCTAGCAGAAGTGCGTTTTGCCCCCACACCAAAACAAGTCTTAGAGTGGATTGCCTCTGAGGAGGTAGTGGCTGGAGCTTTGTCTTTAGAAGAGTTGGAACGCTACCGCCTAGACTATAGTCAGACCAGGTTCCGGATTTTATATATAGATTCTCATAAAATTCCCAGCGGTTCTATCCTGATCGGAGCAACAGTCGAGAGAAATCTACAACAGGAGATCCACAAGGCACTAGAATCTGCCTCCAGCAGCATGGCAGCATCAGCAGGATACATCCCCAATGCTAAAGCACCTGATTATGATTACTTAATTGAGGTGGTTCAGAAGGTTAGACCGATTGCCGAACGGATTCAAGAAAAACCTGCTCCTTTATACAGCCTTCCATTTGAGTTGTAAAACTTCCAAAGAAGGGGAGAAACCGGCAGTAGCGGAAGAGAATCGATTATATTACCATTGGGGATTTTTAACAAATAATTTAGGATTGCTACATAAGCGGTTGGCAATGTGAATGGTTCCTAGGTAATCGCCTTTGCCTACTTAGCAAGTTTGCAGTTATTTAAAGACCTATAATCAGCAGGATTACCTATTTTTATTTTTAGTAAAGGTAATTGCAATCATAATTTACTCAATAAGATTAATGGCGGTAAAAAAATAACTTATTAACTCCTAATCCTTATCCTATAAGGATTATAGTCGCTATATTGACACAATTTAGTCAACTATTTTTTTCGTGAATAAAGAATTAAAGAGGTATTTACAATAACGGTATTTTTTTTAAAATTCGCTTATAGTTTATATTTTTTCCTGAACCATTAGCGAGCAATCCGTATCAGTAATTAGAGGAACATTGATACGGATATCGGTTATGCGAATTTACACTACTATTGCTTTACTTACTGTTTTAACCATCTGGTTTGGGGTTAATTTACCGATGATTGCCCATGGTTCAAATGCACCACTAAACTATAGTAATGATTGTCCAAGTGTAGTCGAGCAAACAGGACAAATTTTTTCTTATGGGAGAAAAGAAAACCACAAATTTTTCTCATCACCAGTAATTCCGACTACCCTGATCGCCCATCGTGGTAGCGGACGTCTGTCTCTTGTGTGAGAGTCAACTGACTGGATTCAGTTTGATGGCATATCTGGCGGCATTTCAATCCCACTGTTGGGTACGAGTAGCGGGCTACAGTGGGAAAGTGCTAATTCAATATAGTTTACTTGTAGTTGACTTATTTTATATAATATATTGGAAAAGACATGATTAGGGTGCCTCTTAATTCGTCAATTTTCTGCCAAGCAACCTCAGCTCGCTTTCTTCGATGACAGTGAGTTAGTTCTAGTGTGGAAAAATGAAACTAAATAAGCTTGATAACCAACGGAAGTAGATGTGATTGCCCCTAAGATGATCAACCAATCCGATCTGATCAAAACCCTAAGCCCCAGTGCAATGGATCAGATCATGCTATACCTGGCTTTCAGCGCCCTGCGGACAAGTGGACACCGACATGGGGCGTTTCTAGATGCAGCAGCAACCGCTGCCAAATGTGCCATTTACATGACCTATCTGGAGCAAGATGGCAATATCCGCATGACTGGGCATTTGCATCACATTGAGCCAAAGCGGGTAAAGGTCATTGTTGAGGAAGTTCGACAAGCGTTAACAGAAGGGAAACTGCTCAAGATGCTGGGGTCTCAGGAACCTCGCTATCTGATTCAGTTTCCCTATGTCTGGATGGAACACTATCCCTGGCAACCAGGGCAATCTCGTATCAATGGCACCAGCCTTGACCTGGAAGAAAAGCGCAATCTTGAGATCAAGCTGCCAGATCACCTGCCGGATGCCCAGATAATTAATTCCTTACAATTCTTTGAATTAATAGAATTTCTCCACCGGAGATCCCAAGAAGACTTACCACCAGAGCGACGTCTGCCATTGAGTGAAGCTCTAGCTGAACACATCAAGCGTCGCTTAACCTATTCAGGAACTGTCACCAGAATCGATCACACCGGTGGCTTACCCTACTACGCTCTAACCAGTGCATCTTACTCACCAGTAGATGACAAAGCCCGCACCTACACCATGATTGACGAAACAGCGCGATACTTCCGGTTAATGAGAAACTGGGCAGAGCGTCAGCCGCAAGTCATGCGAGGGTTGGAGGAACTAGATATCCCGCCAGAGAAAATCAATCAGGCCATGGAAGAGTTAGATGAAATTATCCGCCAGTGGGCAGATAGGTATCACCGTGATGGTGGTGAACCAATGGTTCTACAGATGGTCTTTGGACCACATTCTGAATAAAGTATGAAGTAAGAGGTATGAAGTATGAAGTATGAAGTGGAAACTTGGAAGTCGGAAGTCTAACCCTATCTCAATTTATTAGATTTATTTAGTTGCTTAGCAAGTTGTATCTTTTCATCCTTAATGCTTCAGACTTCACACTTAACACTTCATGCTTCATTCTTCATAACCTAGCTGATCCACTGCCATGCTAGAGCTAACAGCACAACGGCGATCGCACCAATCATCGTATTAATAATATTCACGACTTCATTGGTCAGCCATTCCAATTTGGATTGTAGTGTCGCACCAATCACACTCTCCAGATTGGTGGCGATGAAGGCAGCAATAACACAGAAAAATACTCCTGTCAAGTTAACCAAACCAACGCCCCAACCCACAAATGCGATCGCAGCTGATGCAATCACTCCAGCTAGGGTTCCCTCCAGACTTACAGCTCCTTCTGTTCCCCGGGCTACTGGCTGTAAGGTAGTAATCAGGAAAGTCCTTTTGCCGTAAGCCTTACCCACCTCACTGGCAGTGGTATCGGACAGCTTAGTAGCAAAACTAGCGACATAGCCCAGTAACAATAACTGCTGGTAAGGAGCATCCACCAGTAGGGTACCCAAGGCACAAATCGCTCCAGTCAGTGCTGAACCCCAAACATTCTCTGGTCCCCTAGCACCGGAACGCTTTTCCGCAATTCCTGCCGCTTCCTTTTGCGCCATACCAATGCGGGTGACACCAGACCCTACCAAAAAGTAAAATCCCACTACTGTGTAACCTGGCCAACTCAGAGTACCCCAAATCAGTACGCCTAATATCCAAGCATGGACAATGCCAGCAGGGGTGAGTAACTTTTTGGGAGCAATCCATACCATGGCAAGGAAAACTGTGTTCACTCCAACAGCAACTAGCCAAGGATTTAAAGAAAGAATATCATCAAGCATAGCAATATAGTTATATTGGTAATTGGTAATTATGATTGCTCTAGCAGTTATCAATTGGGTGAGGTACAAATTATTGGGTGTTAGGGAGTAGGGAGTAGGGACTAGGGAGTAGGTTGAGCGGGCGCGGGTAGGGGGGAGTGCTAAAAAATCCTGTGTACCTCATCAGTATGAGAATTGCTAGAATTGGTAATTGGTAATTGGTAATTGTGATTGCTTCCGAGTCATTACCCCAGCACTGATTGCCTATTCCCCATTCCCCATTATCCAAAAAACCAACAACAAAGCAGACTACTGAAGGAACCGGATACCAGATTACGTCAGATTATCCTTAAATAAAGTTGAATTTATTCAAAACCTTGGCCAAAAGGCCACGCAATCCCGTTCAACCTACCCTACAAGAGCACCCTGGGCAAGAACAACCTTAAACATTCAACCTTCAAAACCTTCAACCGTCAAAACCTTCAACCGTCAAAACCTTCAACCGTCAAAACCTTCAACCTTCAAACTTTAAAACCTTCAACCTTCAACCGTCAAAACCTTCAACCGTCAAAACCTTCAACCTTCAACAGTTTTCCCTTCAAACCAAAACTTATGAAACCAGTCCTATTTCATCTCGCATTTCCCGTTACCGACATTGAGCAAACTAAAGTCTACTACGGTGATGGACTTGGCTGCGAAATCGGTAGAGAATCTCGCCATGCTGTGATTCTGAATTTATACGGTCATCAACTCGTGGCTCACCTAACCAAAGAACCCCTGACACCTCAGCGGGGTATTTATCCTCGACATTTCGGGTTAGTTTTTACATCCCTGGCTGATTGGGAAGCCTTACTTTCCCGTACTCAACAAAAACAATTACCCTTCTACGAGCAACCCAAGACCCGCTTTCCTGGTCAACTTACAGAGCATCGCACCTTCTTCCTCCAAGATCCATTTTATAACTTAATGGAGTTTAAGTTTTACTCTAATAGTTCAGCAATTTTTGGTGGACGTGAGTTGGCAGAAATTGGCGATCGCGTTTAAGCCAAATCCTTTTCAGCAATTTTAAAACAGGAAACACACCCAAGAAGGGTTGATTAACAGGGAGATTGACAAAACTAGAAAAACCCCTTACTGATTGACACTCCCCGCCCGCTTATGGACGGGGATTCTTTGATCAACGACCTGTCTTGCTCAACCAGACCGGAGTCAGGAAAAGTAGAGGACAGATCTCCCAAAGCGTTTGGATCTAGGATCCGAGTTCCTGTGTGCCCCACAGTACTCAAGGCTCTCGTTCTAATATTTAGTGCGGCATTGTGGTCCCTGTCTAGCTCACACCCACATTTGCAGGCATGAGTTCTAGTAGATAGGGACTTCTTAACAACTTCCCCACAATCAAAGCAATTTTGACTGGTATAGGCAGGATTTACTGCAACAGTTATCCGACCGAATTTAGTCCCAAAATGCTCCAACCATTTCCTGAATTGATACCAACCCGCGTCATTGATAGATTTAGCAAGACAATGGTTCTTAACTAGATTTTTTATCCTCAAGTCTTCATAGGCGACCAGATCGTTAGATCTGATTACGCAACGTGCCAGTCTCTTGGCATGTTCTTCACGTTGCCTACTTATCTTGAGGTGTTGCCTACCTAATCTATTAACCGCTTTTCTCCGGTTGGATGAGCCTTTCTTTTTCCGAGAAACCCGGCGCTGATAAAATTTTAATCGTTTCTCGTTTTTTCTATAAAACCTAGGGTTAGGTTCAGAGTTACCATCAGAGTCTGTATAGAACTCTTTGAGTCCCACATCCAAGCCAATAGTCTTACCTGTCGAGTCTATTTCTTCTTTTTCGTTAACCGCAACACAGAATTGAACATAGTACCCGTCAGCCCGCTTGACTATCCGAACCCGGTTGATTTGCTTTTTATCAAAGCGCCACAAGTCCCAGGTACCCTTGAGTTTAAGCTTCCCGATTCCTTTTTTATCTGTGAACGTTATCGATTTTTTATCAGGAGATAATTTCCATCCTGATTTTTTATATTCGACAGAGCGAGCACATTTTTGAAACTTAGGAAATCCTTTTTTACCTGGAACTTTTTTCTTGCAGTTATCGTAGAACCGAACAATCGATGACCATGCTCTCTCAGACGCAGCCTGGCGGGCAGTAGAGTTGAGTTCATTGGCAAAAGAGAATTCTTTGGCAAGGATTTTAGAATACCTACTAAGGTCACTTTTTCCTGTTCCTTTGTTGTCTAACCATAGACGAATGCAGCTATTTCGGATAAATTTCACTGTCCGGATAGCTTCGGCTATAGCTGAATATTGAGATTCTTTTCCTTTGGCTTTGAACTCTAAAATAATCACCGAATCTCGACCTCCTTCGGCGTTCGCATTTGGCATGGCCTACGGCTAAGCTGACGATACGCGAACGACATTTTTTTAAACTAACATGTGTGTATAAAAGTGTCAAGGCTACTCCTCAAAAAAAAAGCCGTCCTAGAAGGACGGGGCTTTAAACCCAAAATTTTTGGTAAGGGTTTTTTTCGGCTCAGCTCACTGGAACTACTGATACCAATTCCGCTGTTTTAGGGTGGTAGTTCTGATTCTCAATCAGCTCAAGTTATGACCCTGTGCAGTATACCTTAGATAAGGCTGGGGTTGAAGCCAGCCTCGGGTGGCTGGTCGATAACGAGTGCATCCCTCAATGCAGAGCCATTCAACTGCCAAAAAGCAATAGTGTTATTGTTGTTCCAGACAATATCATACTGGCCGTCATTATCTATGTCTGCAACACCCTGAATGCTCCATCCATCTGAAGGTAGTATTGCTAAGGGCTGACCATCCTGTGTGAGAATTTCACCTTTCACTAGTGCCTTATTAGACATCTGCCATGTGGCAATTTGTCCACTCTCCGAGTTGTACCACAGAATCTGCTCTTGGCCATCGTTGCTGAAGTCCGCCACACCTTCGATTTGCCATCCAGTTGATGATGGTGCTAGTACAGGCTCATCGTCTCGTGTGACAGATGCAGCATCCACTAGTTCGTTGCCATCTATCTCCCATATGCCAACCTCTCCAGTATTTTGGTTGCGCCAGAGAATCTGATGTTTATCTCCACCACTGAAGTTCCCTGAACCCTCGATTTGCCATCCAGTGTCTTGGGTTATCAGTAAAGCCTGACCATCCCGTTCAAGGATCCCCTGATTCACCAGTGTCTCACCATCTATTGTCAAGATAGCAACCTCTCCAGTATCTGGCTTGTAGGCGAGAAGATCATCTTTGAGATCACCGTTAAAGTCAGCAAACTCTGTGAGTTCCCATTCCAGGAGGTTGACCTCACCGGCATCAATCACCATCTCCTTGATCTCCTCACCTTGCCCTTGCCAGTATTGAATGGCTCCGGTTACGTTGTTAAGCCAGAATACATCATCGTTTTCACCGTCCCCATCAAAGTCTCCAGTACCTTGGATTTCGAAATTGAGATCGGTTTCCGTAGGAAGGGTAACTGTATTTACCTGCTGAGTAGCATCTATCTTCCACAGGATATTATCTCCTGTCAGTGGATTACGCCAGACAAACCTGGTACTATTGTCAGGAACTGAGGAGATGTCATCAGCAATGGTAATCTGAGCAAAGGTTTTGCCAACTAAATTATAATCTTCACTGGTGTTTAAGACCAGATT
Organism: Moorena sp. SIOASIH; assembly: GCF_010671925.1. Lineage (GTDB taxonomy): Bacteria > Cyanobacteriota > Cyanobacteriia > Cyanobacteriales > Coleofasciculaceae > Moorena. The sequence continues at coordinate 56,068 of NZ_JAAHIH010000007.1, forward strand.
AACAGTTTCATCACCTTCCTCGATTAGGGAATCAATTTCTGGAGTGATTTTCAGCTCGACGGAAGACTCACCAGCAGCAATAGTGACTGACCCATTGAGGGTTTCACTGTAGTCATCTGCGGTAGCAGTGCTACCAAAGGTCATATAACTGACAGTGAGTTCTTCAGTAGTGTCCCCGGAACGAGTGATGGTGATGCTGCCTGGGTCTTGGTCTTTTTCCGCTGCCTCAAGGTCACTAGCAGTGATCGTGACAATCGGGATGTCATTATCAAAAATACTGGCAGTGACTAACCCAACATCCCCCAGGGGATAGTTCACAGTGTCCTCGGATTTGGTAATCTCGTGGCTGATGGTACTTTCGTGATCCCCTTCAACCTCTTGATCATCCAGCCCTCGCACTGTGATAGTTTGGAGTTTTGCCTCATTGAAGGTAAGCACTTGCTCTGAAGCAAAGGTAGTTCCATCTAAACTGATTTCAGTTTGATCATCAGCTTTGATGGTAATTTCTACTTCTCCGGTGGGAGTCTTAGTTAACGCAACAGTGTAGATACCAGTACCACCCTCAAATAGTATCGGGTTCTCACTGATGATAATCTCTGGGGTTGTGGTAACACTTTCGTTATCAGTAATGGAGATCTCGGTGGATGGGATATTGAGAGTATCAGGATATTTGACCTCATCCCCAGTGCTGGTAATCTCGTAGCTGATCGTGGTATTATGGTCACCTTCGAGGAAATTGTCATCCACCGCCATTACCGTAATGGTTGTGGGAGTAGTATCCTCTAAGGTCACCATCACTTCTGTGGAGAAGGTCTCCCCATCGAGACTGATTTCACTCTCATCATCCGCCATAATCTTGATTTCTACTGGTCCGGCTGGCTCAGTGTCGAGAGCAATGGTATACTCTTGTGCCTCTCCCCCTTCGGTCAAACCAGAAATCTCGCTGATCAGAACTTGACCAACATCATCTGCGTCATTATCAGTAATGGTGATCTCGCTGGCTGGAATTTCGAGAGTATCAGGATATTTGGCCTCATCCCCAGTGCTGGTAATCTCGTAGCTGATGGTACTGGTGTGGTCACCTTCCACAATATCGTCATCCACTGCCTGTACCGTAATGGTTTCGGCAGTAGTATCTTCTAAGGTTACCTTCACTTCCTTAGAGAAGGTTTCCCCATCGAGACTGATTTCACTGTTCTCATCCGCAGTAATGGTGATTTCTACTGGTCCAGCTGGCTCAGTGTCGAGAGCAATGGTATACTCCCCAGACTCTCCTCCTTCCGTCAGAGGGGCTATCTCGCTGATATTGACTTGACCAGGAACAACTGCGTCATTGTCAGTAATGGTGATCTCGGTGGATGGGATATTGAGAGTCTCAGGATATTTATCTAAATCCCCACTGCTGGTAATCTCGTAGCTGATGGTGCTGGTGTGCTCACCTTCAACCATGGTGTCATCCACCGCCTGTACCATAATGGTTGTGGCAGCAGTATCCTCTAGGGTTACCATTACTTCTGTGGAGAAGGTCTCCCCATCGAGACTGATTTCAGTGTTGTCATCCGCAGTAATGGTGATCTCTACGGGTCCAGCTGGCTCAGTGTCGAGAGCAATGGTATACTCCTGTGCCTCTCCCCCTTCCATCAGAGGAGAAATCTCGCTGATCAGAACTAGACCAGCAGCATCTGCGTCATTATCAGTAATGGTGATCTCGCTGGCTGGGATTTCGAGAGTATCAGGATATTTGGCCTCATCCCCAGTGCTGGTAATCTCGTAGCTGATGGTGCTGGTGTGCTCACCTTCCACAATATCGTCATCCACTGCCTGTACCATAATGGTTGTGGCAGCAGTATCCTCTAGGGTTACCATTACTTCGTTTGAGAAGGTCTCCCCATCGAGACTAATTTCACTGTTGTCATCCGCAGTAATCTTGATCTCTACGGGTCCAGCTGGCTCAGTGTCGAGAGCAATGGTATACTCCTGTGGATCTCCCCCTTCCATCAGAGGAGAAATTTCTGTGATTATGACTTGACCAGGAGTGGTGTCATTATCAGTAATGGTGATCTCGGTAGCTGGGATTTCGAGAGTATCAGGATATTTGACCTCATCCCCGGTGTTAGTAATCTCGTAGCTGATGGTGCTGGTGTGCTCATCTTCCACACTATCATCATCTACTGCCTGTACCGTAATCGTTTTGGGGCTGAGATCACTCAAGCTCACCATCACTTCGTTGGAGAAGGTCTCCCCATCAAGACTGATTTCACTGTTCTCATCCGCAGTAATCTTGATCTCTACGGGTCCAGCTGGCTCAGTGTCGAGAGCAATGGTATACTCCTGTGGCTCTCCACCTTCCATCAGAGGAGAAATCTCGCTGATAATCACTTGACCAGCAGCATCTGCGTCATTATCAGTAATGGTGATCTCGGTGGCTGAGATTTCGAGAGTATCAGGATATTTGGCCTCATCTTCGGTACTAGTAATGGCGTAGCTGATCGTGCTGGTGTGCTCACCTTCAACAATAGTGTCATCTAGCGCCTGTACCGTAATAGTTGTGGGATTAGTATCCTCTAGGCTAACCACTACTTCGTTCTCGAAGGTCTCCCCATCCAGACTGATTTCACTGTCTTCATCCGCCGTAATGGTGATTTCTACTGGTCCAGCTGGCTCAGTGTCGAGAGCAATGGTATAAGTTCCAGGCTCTGCCCCTTCTGTGAGAGAGGAAATCTCTGTGATCAGGACTTGACCAAGGATGGGGTCATTATCAGTAATGGTGATCTCACTGGCTGGGATTTCGAGAGTATCAGGATATTGGGCCTCATCCCCGGTGTTGGTAATGGCGTAGCTGATAGTGGTGTTATGGTCACCTTCGACAATCGTGTCATCCAGCGCCTGTACCGTAATGGTTGTGGGTGTAGTATCCTCTAGGGTCACTACTACTTCATTATCAAAGGTCTCCCCATCAACACTAATTTCACTGTTGTCATCCGCAGTAATGGTGATTTCTACTGGTCCGGTTGGCTCAGTGTCGAGAGCAATGGTATACTCTTGTGGTTCTCCCCCTTCAGTCAGAGGAGAAATCTCGCTGATCAGCACTTGACCAGGAGGGGCTGGATCATTATCAGTAATGGTGATCTCGGTGGATGGAATTTCGAGAGTATCAGGATATTTGGCCTCATCCCCGGTGTTAGTAATGGTGTAGCTGATCGTGCTGGTGTGCTCACCTTCGACAATATCGTCATCCACTGCCTGTACCGTAATGGTTTTGGCACTGAGATCACTGAGGCTGACCATCACTTCTTTCGAGAAGGTCTCTCCATCAACACGGATTTCACTGTTGTCATCCGCAGTAATCTTGATCTCTACTGGTCCAGCTGGCTCAGTATCTAGAGCAATGGTATAAGTCCCAGGTTCTCCCCCTTCCATCAGAGGGGAAATCTCTGTGATCAGGACTTGACCAGGGGTGGTGTCATTATCTGTAATGGTGATCTCGGTGGATGGGATATTGAGAGTATCAGGATATTTGGCCTCATCCCCGGTGTTGGTAATGGCGTAGCTGATCGTGCTGGTGTGCTCACCTTCCACAATATCGTCATCCACTGCCTGTATCGTAATGGTTTTGGGGCTGAGATCACTGAGGGTGACCATCACTTCGTTGTCGAAGCTCTCCCCATCAAGACTGATTTCACTGTTCTCATCCGCAGTAATCTTGATTTCTACTGGTCCAGCTGGCTCAGTATCTAGAGCAATGGTATAAGTCCCAGGTTCTCCCCCTTCCATCAGAGGGGAAATCTCTGTGATTAGGACTTGACCAGCAGCATCTGCGTCATTATCAGTAATGGTGATCTCGGTGGATGGGATTTCGAGAGTATCAGGATATTTGGCCTCATCCCCGGTGTTGGTAATGGCGTAGCTGATAGTGCTGGTGTGCTCACCTTCCACAATATCGTCATCCACTGCCTGTACCGTAATCGTTTTGGCACTGAGATCACTGAGGCTGACCATCACTTCTTTCGAGAAGGTCTCTCCATCAACACGGATTTCACTGTTGTCATCCGCAGTAATCTTGATCTCTACTGGTCCAGCTGGCTCAGTATCTAGAGCAATGGTATAAGTCCCAGGTTCTCCCCCTTCCATCAGAGGGGAAATCTCTGTGATCAGGACTTGACCAGGGGTGGTGTCATTATCTGTAATGGTGATCTCAGTGGATGGGATATTGAGAGTATCAGGATATTTGGCCTCATCCCCGGTGTTGGTAATGGCGTAGCTGATAGTGCTGGTGTGCTCACCTTCCACAATATCGTCATCCACTGCCTGTACCGTAATCGTTTTGGCACTGAGATCACTGAGGCTGACCATCACTTCTTTCGAGAAGGTCTCTCCATCAACACGGATTTCACTGTTGTCATCCGCAGTAATCTTGATCTCTACTGGTCCAGCTGGCTCAGTATCTAGAGCAATGGTATAAGTCCCAGGTTCTCCCCCTTCCATCAGAGGGGAAATCTCTGTGATCAGGACTTGACCAGGGGTGGTGTCATTATCTGTAATGGTGATCTCGGTGGATGGGATATTGAGAGTATCAGGATATTTGACCTCATCCCCGGTGTTGGTAATGGTGTAGCTGATGGTGCTGGTGTGCTCACCTTCCACACTCTCGTCATCCACTGCCTGTACCGTAATGGTTTTGGGGGTGGTATCGGCTAGGCTCACCGTCACTTCCGTGTCAAAGATCTCCCCATCGACACGAATTTCACTGTTGTCATCCGCAGTAATCTTGATCTCTACTGGTCCATCTGGAACAGTATCGAGAGCAATGGTATAATTTCCAGGCTCTCCCCCTTCGGTCAGAGGGGAAATTGGGCTGATCAGTACTTGACCAGCAGCATCTGCGTCATTATCAGTAATGGTGATCTCGGTGGCTGGGATATCGAGAGTATCAGGATATTTGACCTCATCCTCGGTGCTGGTAATGGCGTAGCTGATGGTGGTGTTATGGTCACCTTCGACAATCGTGTCATCCAGCGCCTGTACCGTAATGGTTGTGGGGGTAGTATCCGTGAGGCTCACTACGACTTCGTTGTCAAAGTTCTGCCCATCGAGACTGATTTCACTGTTTTCATCAGCAGTAATGGTGATTTCTACTGCCCCGGCTGGAAGACTGTCCAGAGCAATTGTATAAGTACCAGGCTCTCCCGCTTCCGCGATAGGGGAAATCTGCGTGATCAGCACTTGACCAGGAACAACTACGTCATTATCAGTAATGGTGATCTCGGTGGCTGGGATAATCAGAGTATCAGGATATTTGTCTGAATCCTCGGTGTTAGTAATGGCGTAGCTGATGGTAGTGTTATGGTCACCTTCGACAATCGTGTCATCCAGCGCTTGTACCGTAATGGTTGTGGGGGTAGTATCCGTGAGGCTCACTACGACTTCGTTGTCGAAGGTCTCCCCATCAAGACTGATTTCACTGTTGTCATCGGCAGTAATAGTGATTTCTACTGCCCCAGCTGGAAGACTGTCCAGAGCAATGGTATACTCCTGTGTCTCTCCCCCTTCAGTCAGAGGGGAAATCTCGCTGATCACCACTTGACCAGGAACAACTGCGTCATTATCAGTAATGGTGATCTCGGTGGCTGGGATAATCAGAGTATCAGGATATTTGCCCTCATCCCCGGTGTTGGTAATGGCGTAGCTGATGGTGGTGTTATGGTCACCTTCGACAATCGTGTCATCCAGCGCTTGTACCGTAATGGTTGTGGGGGTAGTATCCGTGAGGCTCACTACGACTTCGTTGTCGAAGGTCTCCCCATCAAGACTGATTTCACTGTTGTCATCGGCAGTAATAGTGATTTCTACTGCCCCAGCTGGAAGACTGTCCAGAGCAATGGTATACTCCTGTGTCTCTCCCCCTTCAGTCAGAGGGGAAATCTCGCTGATCACCACTTGACCAGGAACAACTGCGTCATTATCAGTAATGGCAATCTCGGTGGATGGGATCTCGAGAGTCAATGGATATTTGTCTGAATCCCCAGTGCTGGTAATCTCGTAGCTGATGGTGCTGCTGTGCTCACCTTCGACAACCGTGTCATCCACCGCCTGTACTGTAATGGTTTTGGGGGTGGTATCCCCTAGGCTCACCATCACTTCGTTCGAGAAGGTCTCCCCATCAACACGGATTTCACTGTTCTCATCGGCAGTAATCTTGATCTCTACTGGTCCATCTGGAACAGTGTTTAGAGCAATGGTATACTCCCCAGGTTCTCCTCCTTCGGTCAGAGGGGAAATCGGGGTGATGATCACTTGAGCAGGGTCGGTAATATTGGTAGTGAGTTCTCCAACTAAGCCAACAGTATAGTTTTCATCCTCGGAAACTGTAACTTCGTAGCTGATTTGACTGGTGTGCTCCCCTTCAACTTGGTCATCATCTACCGGCTGCACCGTGATTTCTTTTTCCAGAGTCTCAGCGTTGAAAGTAATGACTTGCTCCAAAGCAAACTCTTGATCATCTACCTTGATTAGACTCTGGTCATCAGCAGTCAGCTTAACCGTTACATCCCCAGTGGGTCGGATACTTAAAGCAACTGTGTAGATTCCCTCTTGACCCTCTTGGACAGACACAGGACCATCGATGAACAGGATTCCAGGGTCATCGTCTGCAATATTGGCAGTAAATGATGGACCTTCTCCGATAGGATAGTTCTCAAGATCTTCTGTATCGCTAACTCTGTGAGTGATGGTGCTAGTGTGAACCCCTTCTACCAGAGCATCCTGAGCTGCTCGTACCGTAATGGTTTGTTCGAGTTTTTCTGGGTTGAGGGTAATGATTTGCTGAGAGTTAAAGTTGGTGCCATCAAGACTAATTGTACTCTGGTTATCAGCTTGGATAGTAATCTCTACTGCTCCGGTGGGAGGAGTGTTCAAAGAAACTGTGTAAGTGCCTGAACCATTGTCTTCAGTGATAGTGATGGCCTGGCTGAAGATTAGCCCAGAGTCATTATCAGTAATATCGACAGTGATCTCTTCTGCTAGCTCGCCCAGGTCATAGTCTAGGTCTTCGGAAGCAATTTCATGGCTAATTTTGCTAGTGTGATCACCTTCGACCTGATCATCATCTAACCCCTGTACTGTAATTTCTTTTTCCAGGGTTTCAGCGTTGAGGATAATTTCTTGCTCAGGGGCAAACTCTCCGTCACCGACTTTGATTAGACTCTGGTCATCGGCTTTGATAGTGACTGTTACGTCACTAGTCGGCACGGTGCTTAAGCCAATTGTGTAAGTATCTTCTTGACCTTCTTCCACAGACAAGGTAGTCTTGCTGAAAAGAATCCCAGGGTTATTATCTGTAATTGTGGCACTGAACGAGCCACTAATTCCTATAGGATAGTTAGTGTTATCCTCGGTCTGAGTCACTTCGTGGCTGATAGTGCTGGTGTGAGTTCCTTCAACCAGATCGTCATCAGGGGCTTGTACAGTGATGGTTTCTTGGAGTTTTTCTGGGTTGAGAGTAATAACTTGCTCTTTGGCAAACTCCCCTTCACCTACCTTGATCTCACTATCGTCATCAGCGGTCAGAGTAACGGTCACCTCTCCAGTAGGCAGAGTATTTAAAGCAACTGTGTAAGTCCCTTCATCACCGCCTTCTGTGATTGCGATCGCATCACTAAAGATTAGTCCAGGGTCATTGTCAGTAATGTCGATAGTAACATCCTCGATCTCCTGGTCTAGAGGATAATTGGTGGTATCACTTGAACCAGTAATTTTATGGCTGATAGTGCTGCTGTGGGGGCCTTCCACAGCGGTGTCATCAACGACCTGGACTGTGATAGTTTGCCGTATAGTTTCCCTGAGCTGGATCGGAAAGCTAGAAGCAAAGTTAATACCACCGTCTATACTGATTCTAGTCTGTGGATCAGCGGTGATAGTGACTTCTACTGAACCACCCCCCACAGGAGGAGTGTTTAAACCAATTTCATAAGTCCCGATATCCCCTTCAGTGAGATCGAGATTACTGATGATGACTACTCCGGGCTCATCATCAGTAATCTCAGCTATAACATCTGGAATTTCGAGCTCTAGGGGATAGTTTGTGATGTCTTGGGATTCAGTAATCTCGTGGGTGATGGTGCTGTCGCGAAGACTCCTAAATTCACTATCATCCTTACCTCGCACGGTAATGGTTTGAAGGGTGAGGTCACTGAATGTAACATCTTGAGTGGAAGCAAAGCTAGTACCATCAATACTGATTTCAGTCTCATCATCAGCTGTGATAGTAACTTTGACATCGCCAGTAGGCTGAGTGCTTAAACCAATTTCGTAGGTATCAGTACTGCCTTCAGTGACCTGAGGAGTACCGATAATAACTACTCCGATATCATTATCAGTAATTGTGGCAGTGACGTCCTCAATGGGTGTGTTCTGATCGGAATAGTTTGTATCCGCTGAAGCAATGCTGTGGGTAATGATGCTGCTGTGAATCCCTTCCGGCGGCTGATCATCTACCGCCTGCACCTTGATTTCTTTTTCCAGTGTGCTTTGGTTGAGGGTTATCACCTGCTGTGATGCAAACTCTTGACCATCGACACTGATCAGACCTTGCTCATCCGCTGTAATGGTAACCGTTACATCGTCGGTAGGCTCGGTGGTTAAACTAATGGTGTAAGTACCCTCTTGACCCTCTAAGAGAGACAAAGATTTATTGGAGATAATCACTCCAGGGGTACCATCCTTAATCTCGATATCAGTAGACCATGTTCCCTGTCTTTCAGGATAGTTCGGATCCACAGAATCCGTAATTTGGTGGGTGAGGGTACTGGTGTGAAGACCTTCTACCTTGTCGTCTGTTGTACCTCGCACCGTGACAGTGGTTGGTGTAGTGTCACTAAGTTCGATATTTCGACTGGTGCCAAAGTTTAAGTTGTTCTGATCCAGAGCAAGTTCACTTTCCCCATCTGTGGTGATAGTAACTCTTACAGGGCTAGTGGGGGTGGTACTTAAGGCAACTTCATAGGTTGTCAACTCTCCACCTTCTTCAGTGGGCTCGGTTGCTGGAGTGATGATCAGACCTGGATCATTGTCAGTAATAGTGACAATTACATCTCCTGCCTTACTGTTTACTTTATAATCTGAGTTCTCTGGAGCTTCAGTAATGGTGTGGGAGATGGTGCTGGTGTGAGCTCCTTCGACGGTTGAGTCATCCTTAGGCTTGACGGTGATAGTTTTTGCCGATGTGTCACTGAATCTAACCTCTTGGGTCTCGGCAAATGTGGTACCTCCGTCAATACTGATCAGACTCTGGTCATCAGCCTGAATAGTAACTCTTACATCTCCACCAGGATTCTGTAGTAATCGAAGTGTGTAGTTACCTTCATTACCCTCTTCAACAGATGGGGCAGTACCAAAATCGAAAAGGCTGGAGCTATCATCAATAATTTCAATGGTAGCGCTATCAATTATTGTGCTTGCAGGATAGTTGCCAGTATCGTCTGTAGCAGTGATTGTGTGGGTGATTGTACTTTCGTGAGGAGTCCCTTCTGATGGGTCGTTATCTTCTGTAGCCTGTACCTTAATGGTTTGGGGTGTAGTATCGCTGAGTGTGATAGTTAGCTGGTCTTCAAACTGAGTCCCATCCGGCAATTTGATCTCACTATCGTCATCAGAAGCAAGGGTGATTGTTACGTCCCCAGTAGGATTGGTGCTTAAAGCAATGGTGTATTCATTTTCGTCACCTTCTTGAATCTGACCAGTAGGTTGGGTTATGATTACCCCAGGATCATTGTCAGCAATATTAACAGTGACATCCCCAACTTTGCTAACTGGAAAGTTTGAACTGTTTGAATTAGTAATTTCGTGGCTAATGCTAACTGTTTGAGCTCCGGTGACATCTGAGTCTTCAGTAGCCTGCACCGTGATAGTTTTTTCGGATGTGGTGCTGTTGAGGTTGATGACTTGCTCGGAAGCAAATTCTTGGTCATCTTCTACCTTGATTAGACTCGACCCATTGGCTTTGATGGTGACTGTTATGTCTGCATCAAGCCCGTCTGCTTTAATGGTGTAGGTACCCTCTTGACCTTCTGTAATAGACAAGGTTTGGTTATCGAAGGTGAGCAGATCTGGGTTATTGTCAGTAATCGTGGCAAAGACCTGTCTAGTTTGACCTTGAGAATATTGTGGTTGTGTTGCCTCGGACTCAGTAATGGTGTGGGTAATGGTGCTGCTGTGCGTACCTTCTAGGATGTTGTCCTCAATCCCTTGCACCGTGATTTCGGTGGTGAAGTCGGTTTCGTTAAAGGTTATCTCTCCGGAAGAGACAAAGGTGTTGCCCCCATCTAAACTAAATTCACTCTGACCATCGGTAGTTTCGATTTCGACTGTTACGTTTCCATCCGGCGCGGTACTCAACCCAAATTCATAGGTACTATTTTCACCCCCTTCAATGGGTGTGGGCGTGCCTTGGATATATAGCCCTGGGTCATTATCGGTAATTTCAAGGCTGACACCAGTAAGTTCAGTATTTACAGGATAGTTGGTTTCGTCATCTGTGGCTGTAACAGTGTGAGTGATGGTGCCCGGGTGAACACCTTCAGGAGTGCCATCATCTATAACCCGCACCGTCACAGTTTTTGCTGAGGTGTCATTGATTACGACGGTGTGTTGGGTCCTGAAGCCCTGACCATCCACATTGATTTGACTCTGCCCATCAGTGCTGAGTCTAACAGTGACGTCTCCAGTTGGTGGGGTGTCTAAGGCAATAGTGTATGACTGGTCAGCACTAGTTTCAGTAAGCTGGATATTTGTCTGTGAGAGAGTAACGTTTGCCATAGTGATTCAAAATGGTTAGTTAGCCGTAGCAATAGCTAGTGCCAATTGCTAATTAGGGATAGCTGCATCAGAATTGGCTTCGGGTTTGGGTAAATAGGAATTGGCTAAAGGGATTTCGGACACCCACTGGTATAGCGCTACGCGCAATGGCATTGGCAAGAGGCAAGAGGCAAAAGTTAACAGCGACAGCTTTTGCTGCCTGTATCAATGTCCTAAGCTGAATGCGTAGTGCCATACATATAGGTATCGATGTGAGTTATCCATCCTTTGGCAATACAAATCCCCGACCGGGTTTCAATTTGTCTTAAAACCTTTCCCCAATTAATTTGACCCAGCGATTTTATTGTCTTCCCCTTGACCTACTACTGTTCACCGGGAAAGTACCGAACTTACTGTGGCGCTGACTAGGGATTTTACATAGACTTATCGAAAACTTTGCCTTTATAATAAATTACTGGCTTACGCCCCTTGAAAACTGCCCCAAACCCATCAGAGACTGGAGTTGTTCAGGCATGAGCATTTCAGAGGTGTTTTGTGAAGAAAGTTTTAGGAATCATTCTCGGCGGTGGCGCAGGAAGCCGGTTATATCCATTAACCAAGCCCCGGGCTAAACCAGCGGTGTCATTGGCAGGCAAATACCGCTTGATCGATATTCCTGTCAGTAACTGCATTAATTCTGAGATTTACAAAATCTATGTCCTAACCCAATTTAACTCAGCATCTCTCAATCGCCACATTACCCGTGCCTATAATTTCTCTGGCTTCACAGAAGGGTTTGTTGAAATTCTACCAGCCCAAAAAACTGCGGAAAACCCAAGCTGGTTTCAGGGCACAGCAGACGCGGTTCGTCAGTATCTCTGGCTATTTAATGGCTGGGATGTTGATGAATACCTAATTCTATCAGGAGACCACCTCTACCGGATGGACTATCGCTTATTTGTCCAACGTCACCGGGACACTAGAGCGGATATTACTCTTTCGGTTGTGCCTATTGATGAGAAACGAGCATCTAGCTTTGGCTTGATGCAAATTGATGATCGGGGCAAGGTGATTGACTTTCGGGAGAAACCCACAGGGGAATTGCTCAAACAAATGCAAGTGGATACTACTGTGCTTGGACTTACACCAGAACAAGCCAAAAATAGTCCTTATATTGCTTCTATGGGGATTTATGTCTTTAGTAAAGCAGTGATGAAAGAACTGCTCGAAGCTAATTCTGAGCACACAGACTTTGGTAACGAAGTTATCCCAGCCTCGATGCAAAAGTATAATATTCAAGCTTATTTATTTAATGATTATTGGCAAGATATCGGCACTATTGAGGCATTCTACAATGCTAATTTATCCCTGACTCGTCAACCTAAGCCATCCTTTAGCTTTTATCAGGAAGATGCTCCGATTTACACCAGGGCCCGTTATCTACCGCCCTCAAAGCTTTTAGACTGTCGGGTAACAGAGTCAATTATTGGGGAAGGGTGTATTCTCAAAGACTGCCGCATTAATAACTCGGTATTGGGATTGCGATCGCGAGTGGAAGCTGGAACAGTGATCGAGGACTCTTTAATTATGGGGGCTGACTACTATCAATCTTTAACAGAACGTCTCTCAGCCCAAGAACAAGGCCAAGTGACTTTAGGAATTGGTAAGGATACTGTTATTCGTCGTGCAATTATCGACAAAAATGCTTGTATCGGTAACAATGTCAAAATCTTCAACAAGGATCGTGTAGAAGAGGCCAACTGCGAAAGTGAGGGATTTTATATTCGTAATGGCATTGTTGTAGTGCTCAAAAATGCAGTAATTCCCCATGGAGCAGTGATTTAGTATGGGGTGGAAAGGGTAAGCTAATCTACATCAAAATTAGCCACACTGTAAGCATTCAGCCGTCAGCTATCAGCCGTCAGCGCTTACACCCTTACCCTAGACAGGCTTAGCCTAAGGATTAGGGCTTAGACATGCTTAGGGTAGGCATTAATTACTAAAACCATTAGCCATTAGCCTAACACCTTGCTACCGAAGACCTTGCCCTAACCCTGAAAACAGCCTTGACAGAGTATTGAACATGTACGGAAATTGCGATCGCACCAGTGAGGAAGAACCGAACTAAGTTTAGTTGAAACCTTTGTTACCCTAGCGTTGAGGTAGATAAACCATAATCCAAGGGCAATAACTTACCCGTTACGATCTTAGACGATTAGGAGAAACTCTTGATGGCTGCGACCGACTTCAAAGACTATTACTCCATCCTAGGAGTCAGCAAAACTGCTAGTGCTGATGAGATTAAAAAGTCCTTTCGCCGTTTGGCCCGGAAGTACCACCCAGACCTGAATCCTGGGGACAAACAAGCCGAGGCTCGCTTTAAGGAAGTCAATGAAGCCTACGAAGTGTTATCTGACTCGGACAAACGGAAGAAATACGATCAATTTGGTCAGTACTGGAAGCAAGCGGGACAAGGATGGTCTGGTGGTAGTGGAGTCGGTGTTGATGTTGGTGGCTTTGATTTTAGCCAGTACGGCAGCTTTGACGAGTTCATTAATGAATTGTTAGGTCGCTTTAGCACTGGTGCGCCCGGTGGTGGAAGCAGAAGTAGTCATAGCTACTCCTACCGTACAAGTACTTCTAACTCTAATGGGTTTAATGATTTTGGTGGTTTTAGTGGCTATAGCAGCACCTCAGGCTTTAACAACACTACGGGAGCAAGTGCTGACCGGGAAGCAACCATTAGCCTCAGTTGGTCTGAAGCCTTTAATGGTGTCCAAAAACGTTTCAGCCTAGGTAGTGAAACTATAACTGTTAGGATTCCCCCTGGTGCCAAACCCGGTAGTCGTATTCGGGTGCGAGGCAAGGGTCAGGTCAACCCCCTGAATGGGCAAAAGGGAGATTTGTATTTGAAAGTAGAACTCAAATCTCACTCTTTCTTTGAGTTCGATGGTGAGAATCTGGTTTGCGAAGTGCCAATCACACCAGATGAAGCGGTTTTGGGTGGGTCAATTGAGGTTCCAACTCCAGATGGCTCTGTGAGTATGAATATTCCTGCTGGTATTCGTTCTGGTCAATCTCTGCGGCTGCGGGGTAAAGGCTGGTCTTTACCTAAGGGTGGACGTAGTGATCAGTTAGTGCGAATTACGATAGTAACTCCGAAAAACCTCACCAATCAGGAGCAGGAGTACTATGAAAAAATCCGTGAAAGTCGTCGCTTCAATCCCCGCAGTCACTTGTCCCAAGTTCGACTATGATTATAGCAATTCTCATAGCTATGAGGTACACAATTTCGGGATTTTAGGGAACAGGGAACAGGGAACAGGGAACAGGGAACAGATAAGAGGGAATAGCGATGCGCTGCATCAAGACAGGGAATCAACGTCAAAGAAGACTGTACCTCATAACTGCGAGAAACGCTATATATCTAGCAGTGCTCAATGGGGCTAGGGACTTTCCTCCTGGGTTCATGGGAGTAGGGAGTAGGGAGTAGGCAGTAGGGGTAAGACAATTGAAGGTACCTCATAAGAGGGTGTCGATGGCATTTAGCAGTGTCTCTACTTCGGCATTTGAATTTAGGAAAGAAAATAGATGTTGAAAGCGGAGTTTTCCTAGCTGATCTAAAAGAAATTGGCCTGGTAGGGGAGCACCAAGTGCTTGACCAAGGTTATAGGCGCGAAAGGTTCTACAGTTGGGGTCGCTCAGAAGTGGCATTTGTAAACTGAGATCGTTAACTACTTGTTGACTTTGCCTGATATCTGTACTTGTAATCATTAACACCTCAACCCCTTTCTCAGTGAAACGTTGGTAGTTCTCATTGATGTTTTTGATGTGAGGGAAGCACAGGGGACAGTAATGCTTTTCTGTGAAAATTCGGGTGAATGCCAAGATGACTGGTTGTTTGCCCTGATAATCGGATAATTTGGTCTGACGGTTATTGGTAATATCTGGTAGCTCAAAATCAGGTGTCCTTGCTCCGAGTTGTAGCGCGTTAGTTGCTGGTACAGGCACAAAATTGTGGAAGAAGCGCTGGTTGATTAAGCCACTAAAGTTCAGGTCTCTGAGCATCAGGGGTTCAATTCTCCTGGAGAGGGAATAGTTTATGGTTACTGTTATAGTTTACCTGTAGGCACCCTCAACTGTAGCTAGTTCAGGCAAAGAAGAGCGATCGCTACCCATAAACCAGCAGGACTTACGCAAAACTGAACCCCATCTTCCCATCAGGACCGATTCACAATTTCAATGGGTGACAGCTGATAGTGATTAACCGGACTTAATTTTAATGAACTTAATTTTAATGATTCGATTAAACGCTGTAAACCTGACTCTACTGACCACTGAGGTGTAAAATCTAAACAGGAAGATACCCTTGAAATATCAGCTTGGGAATGTTGAATATCTCCTGGACGGGCAGGGGCAAATTTAGTTTCTGATTTCCACTGAGGAAAGCACGTTTTTAGACTATCAACGAGCTGAAGTAAAGAAGTAGATTTTCCGGTGCCTAAGTTACAAATTAAGCATGAGCCGGATTCTAGGGGTGTTGTTAAAGCTTTGGCAAAAGCCCTGGCAACATCCTTAACATAGATAAAGTCTCGTGTTTGAGTCCCATCTCCGTAAATAGTGATGGGTAAATTGTGCTGCATGGCATTAACAAAGATAGAAATTACACCGGAGTATGGGGAGTTAGGTACTTGTCGAGGACCAAATACATTAAAAAACCGTAATCCCACAAATGAAAAATCTATTTGTTTGGCAACTAAACTGGCATATTGCTCGCTCACCAGTTTTTGTAAGCCATAGGGAGAAATAGGAGAAGTCTGTTGATTTTCTGAAATAGGTACTTGGGTTGGATTGCCATATACAGCGGCTGAGCTGGCAAAGACTAGTTTAGGAATGTTTAAGGTTTTGCAAAGTTCAATAACAGCAATCGTTGCCGAAAGATTATTGTGATGAGACTCTAGAGGTTGCAGCCAAGATGCTGTAACCGAGGGGGTGGCTGCTAAATGGGCAATGCCATCAATTTTACTTGTAAATTTAGTTGTAAAATCCTCTGGTTTACAGGTGGATATGTCTTTTTGCAGGAATTTGAGATTAGGATGCTTAGGTAGGTTTTGTAAGCTACCGGTGGCAAGGTTATCAACTACTGTGATCTGATGACCTTCTGATAGAAGTTGTTCGGTAAGATGAGAGCCAATAAAACCAGCTCCGCCAGTGACAATGAAATGCATGATTGTGAAGTGCTAAACAGAACAGTTGGTTTTATTTTCTAACCCATTGCATTTAATCCTATATAAATTGCTGCCAATCTTGAGCCTTGAATCTGGGCATCATATTCTGCTTCTATATGCTTACGCCCTGCCTGAACCAAGTCATACCATTGCTCAGGATGAGCGACTAGCTGTTGCAAATGGCTCACTAGCCCTTCTACATCTCGTTCCTCTGCGAGTAAACCTGTAACACCATCAATAATTACTTCAGGAATGTCACAGTGCTTGGTACTAATAATCGGCATACCTGTAGCAGCCATTTCAATTAGAGATACCGGTGCGCCTCCTTCAGTATCACCGTCACTCGCTGTGACGCTGGGGGATAGAAATATATGGTGTTTATAAGCCTCTTCAAATAAGACTTTATACGGTTGATAGCCAAGCAAGTTAACTTT
This sequence comes from Moorena sp. SIOASIH, assembly GCF_010671925.1. GTDB lineage: Bacteria > Cyanobacteriota > Cyanobacteriia > Cyanobacteriales > Coleofasciculaceae > Moorena. The sequence goes on from NZ_JAAHIH010000007.1 coordinate 72,521, forward strand.
TGAATGGAGATTGTGTTTCTCGATAGTTGCTAGAATTTTTTTCTTCTCATCCTGACTACTTTTTTCACGATTAGCATCACCAATAATAGTAACTTCTAAAGAAACCTGATGCTGAAGTTGTCCTAGAGCTTCCAGAGCGTAAGGGATACCCTTCTTTTCTCTGAATGATGATGCAATAAGTACACGCAGAGGCTCACCAGTATTCCAAACCCTGGGCTTAAAGGCAATTTCCTCTATACTAATACCCAGATGCTGAACTTTAACTTTATCGGCTGGGCATCCCAGATTGACAATACACTGTGCCATATGGGGGCCCTCACAGAGAATCCTATCCACCTTGGCAAACAGTTCCTGATACCTTCTAAGCCAGCGTGGTTTTTTCTTGGGAAGATAGTTTACATCCCGACCATAAAAGGTCACTACTTGCTTGAGTCCTGCCTTTTTAGCTGCGTCTAGGTCTACCCAGCCGATATGTCCAAAGTGAGAGTGCAAAATGCTTACATTCTCCCGTTTAGCAACGTCTACCAAAAGTCCCTGATGACGACGAAACTGCCGTTCGCGTAAAACTTTATCTAAGAATAATACCTCATCCCAGAAGTAGGGCCATTTGGATTTATCACTTAGAGCGTGGATATTTGGTAGCCAGAACTGATCCAGATTTTCTTGGCGTCCACAAACTATATGATTTTCTATTTCATCAGGCAGGTAGTACACCTGGTTATACATCCAGGTTTGCGTCTGTGTTAGCCATGTAGGGTGGCTATGGATAACTTTTACTCTTGTTTTTACCAACTGTTTATTTTTCATGTTTTTATCCTTGTAATAATCAACAATCCCTGCATTTGTTAATTAAAATTTCAAAATACAGCGTTACCATTGCTGGTGAGGTACACCTGAGTCTTAGAAGATAGGGGTTTCATTCCTGAATTTGTACCTCACGGGAGCTAGAAACGCTGTATGCCTATTAATTGACAGTTTGTCGTGAGGGTTTGTTCAAGAATATCTGAGCGATAAAATATGTAAATAATCCAGATATCAAAAATGGCACAACTAAACCATCGAAAAATAGACCAAATAACAATATCAATGGAATGATATATAAAATAATAGTATATTTAATACATTTTCCTGGATAGAAATTAAAATAGAAAAAAGCTATGATCAAAAATTTACAAATATGCAATAAATAAAAGATTGCAAATGACTCTCCCGAACCGAAAACTGCTCTATCACAAATAACCGCTGAAAAAATCAGAAAGCTAACTGAAAGTAATAGCCAAGCTTGAGGATTATTATTCCCTAGATTCAATGCTTTACGAGATGAGGCGCAAAAAAGCATAAAAAAGATAGTCATTGGATACCAGATTGCAGGAATTCCACCATTAGAGAGACTAGGGACAATTGGATTTAAAAAGCTAGGGAGATGTTGAACTAAAAAACTAGCTGCTATGTGGATAACCATTCCACCAAGTAAAAATATAGGTAAATCTTTCATAAGTAGTGGATTGGGTAGCCAAGATATTAATGAATCTGAATCGTTGTGTTTCTGTGATTGAATCGTAATACCGAAAAGACACAATAATGTTCCGAGAAGCTCTGATCCTTCTTCAATAGCTGCTCTTATTCCTAGTAGTGAATCAGACCACTCTGTCGTAACTTCTATATACTCTTGAAAGACAACAGAACCAAACAAAATAAATCCAGATAATATTAATATTACTGATTTTCTCGTATTTTGTTGTGAAAATAGTTTAAGCAAAGAATAGGTAAGTAAGATTATGCCCACCAATGCAAAAGGAATGTAGTTCGACCAGGAGTCTTCTTGTAGTACTTCATGTATAGAACCAATTTCATCCAAAGATAATAATAGCATTACACTGGAAATTATCAGCCAAGAAGTTGAATACCCTCTTCGTTTTTCTGACACAAAATTTTCATAAGACAAAAAAGCAGCTATGAACAAAAGTATTGAACTCCACCAGACAGCAATATTCATTTCTCCAGCAAGATTAAAGTGATAAACCTTAAATAAGGTGTTTAACCAGGGAGAGTTAATCGCGGATAGAAATGTGGCAACTATAAATAAAATATCTATAATGACAATCCACTTCCACCAAGAAAGAGTCATCAGTTGTTTTTTTAGAGAATTTAAAAGCATTTTTTTAATCTCCAGCTCTAATACCTGAGTGCAACATAAATAACCATAGTACAAAGCTTCTATATATCTGTTAACCTAACGCCTCCAGAATATGAGTTTTCATTTATTTAACCCTAACATGGCTAATAATTGCTGTATCTGTTCTCGATTGATACACCAGCTTGCCAACAGGTAATAAATACCTCCTATAGGTATCAGTATGCCTAACACCCAGCCACTAGCTAGACCCGTGGGTAACAAAAACTTCAGCCCTACAAGCACAAGTAGCATTAGGAGGCTAGCAACAAGGGGTCCCCAAAGTACTGTGCCAAAGTCAAGCATCCGTAAATGGATCAGACGAAAAGGAATAGCAAAACTTGGATAAGTCACGATAAAAGATAAGATTGCGTAGGCAACAGCAACCCCAACAATCCCCCATTGTAAGCCAATCAAAAAAGTGATTGTTATTGTTATTCCATAACCAAATTCCCATCGCAACAACCAGTCTGTACGACCCTTTGCCTGATAGATTGTCCCTATCGTTGTTTCCAGAGATTGTATCATTCCTACAGGAGCCAGAATCATCAGGATCAAAATGACAGGTTGCCATTGTGAACCGAATAATGCCAGAATAAATGGCTCAGCCAGTACCCAAATACCACCCATTATTGGAAAGCTAACCATGGCAATTGAACTGATGACTTTCAGATAAGCATTTCTAAATTTTGCATTATCATCTTGTATTTTGGAAAATACAGGAAACATCACCCGAGCAATCACATGAGAGATATTCTGCAAAGGGTAAAGCATCAGGCGATATGCCAAAGTGTAGTATCCCAATGCTTGGCTGCCTAAAAATCGTCCAACTAGTAGATAATCCACATTTCTAGCCAAATAGTTAAAGATACTAAATCCGGTTAAATTCAAGCTGTAAGTGCTAACCTCTTTCAACTCACTCAAACGCAAAATCATTTCTGGTTTCCAGGGGGTGAAAATCAAAAGTAACGCAGTTGTCACTGTTACTAATGTTAGGGTTTGATAAACTAAGCTCCATACTCCAAATCCTAGCAGCGCTGCTCCAATGCCAACGACAGAACCAGATAGGATAGCACTAATCTCTATTTTGGCTAAGGCATTGAAGGCTAAATTTCGTTCTAAAATGGCTTTCTGTAAGATGCTGATACCAGAAATACAAAAGGTTAATGAGAGGACTTTAAGGATTGAAGTTAATCTCGGTTCCTGGTAAAAACTAGCAACCAGTGGGGAAAGAAGGAAAAGGATAACCGTTGATAGGATACCAAAGATTACATTGACCCAAAAGATACTAGACAGAAGTGAATCAGAAACATTTTTCCGGTGGATTACTGCTGCTGAGGTGCCTAAATCCTTAAACAGCCCTATAAATCCGATCACAATCGTCGCCATACCCACTAAGCCAAAGTCGGAGGGGGAGAGTAGGCGGGCAAGAATAGCGGCAGTAACAAATTGCATCACCTGCCGCCCAACTTGGGACACTGTAGACCATTTGACGCCAGATACTGCTTGTTGTTTTAGAGACATCTATTTTTTTACATGGCACAACTATGGTTTATAAGCAATCCAACTCTAGCAATATATGACAATCAATTTGATTTCCTACCAGCCATAATTGAAATACATTCCCCAAGGTCAAAATAATCATGAAGATGGACTAATAAAACAGATTTAAACATTTTATTGTAATTAATTTTACTTCTAAAAAACCATTGTTGTGTATCTGGTTTATTAGAAGTATTTTCTACTAAAAATAATAGACCATCATCTTTTAATACTCGAATAATTTCCTCCGTTGTCCTCTCCAAAACTGGGGATTTGATTCCTCCCAAAACTAAGCACACCCAGACAACATCTACAGAATTATCTGGTAGAGGTATTTGACCTTCTTCCATGAGCTTATACTCTACAGTTTTATCCTTGGGTGCAATTTCTAATAACGCCTCTATTGGGTCAACACCTATAGCTTTTCCGCCTATTGTAGAGGCTAAATCAATCGTGAATCTCCCCGGACCACAACCAAAATCAAGAATTAACTTTTCATCTCCTTTTAAAGATTGCCGTAAGTAGGGTAAAATTTCTCGCTTTTGTTTCTCAGTAACAGCCTCAAATTCAGCATTAGAATGACCAATATTTAAAACCGATCGTTTTCCATATTTATTCGCTCGCTTTTTCCAATATTCCATAGCCGGAAGGTTTTTACCATCTGAGGTAATCAATAGTCGTTTGGCATATTTAATCAACAAGTTATTCATCCTATTTATCCTATTACTTTTTTAACAGTCAAAATCACATCCTTAACATCCTTATCCGTCAACTTGGCTGACAAGGGCAAGCTCACCGTCTGCCTTCCAATAGCCATAGCTTTTGGATAATCTTTTGGCTGCCAACCAAAGGTTTGTTGATAGTAAGGATGTTCAGGAATACTTAGATAATGCACCCCAACCCCAATATTTTCAGCCGTCATACCATCAAGAAACTCATCCCGGCTGATGCCCGCTTTCGCCTGATCTACCAAGATTGTGTACAGGTGATAAGCATGGCGAGTTTCAGGTTCTGGATCTGCTGGCAAGCCAATTGGTAGATTAGCAAACGCCTCATTGTAGCGTTGCCAAATTTCCTGGCGTCGCTGCCAATATGGCTCAATTCGCTGCAACTGATGAATGCCAATCGCCCCTTGTAAATCCATCATGTTGTACTTAAAGCCACACTCCACCACTTTGTAATGCTTGTAGCCTTCGTCACCAAAGCGCTTCCAGGCATCTTTACTCATGCCATGTAGCCCCAGCATCTTAATCTGGGCTGCGTCTTCTTCACGATCAGTCAGAACCATCCCTCCCTCACCAGTGATAATGTTCTTGGTGACATAGAAACTGAAGCAGCCAAAATTCCCAAAAGTTCCTGCCTTGCGTCCTTTGTACTCCGTCTCAATAGCATGGGCACAATCTTCAATTAGTTTCAGGTTGTGGCGCTTAGCAATCTCACACAGAGCATCCATGTCACAGGCACGACCGGCAAAATGGACAGGAATAATTGCCTTAGTCTTCGGTGTAATCTTGGCTTCCACCTGCACAGGGTCAATATTCATGGTGACTGGGTCAATATCAGCCAATACTGGTGTCGCCCCGGCATGGATAATGGCATTAACAGTGGCACAGAAGGTAACAGCGGTGGTAATCACCTCATCCCCTGGTTGTAACCCAGCAGCCAAAATGCTCAGGTGCAATCCTGCTGTGCATGAGTTGACCGCGACTGCATATTTAGCTCCCTTGTAGGTTCTGAAGTCGTTTTCAAACTGTGCTACTTTGGGACCAGTACCCAACCAACCTGTTTTCATACTGGCAACAACTTCCTGAATTTCTGCATCTTCGATAGCAGGAGAGCCAAATACTAAGAAGCGTTCTTTGGGTCGAATAGGAAGAGAATTTTTCATAAATTTTATCAGCTTTGTACCTAATTTTTAAACCTTAATCATCTGCATAATTAAATCGCGATAGCTTAGGGCAATACTATCCCAGCTAAAACGCATGGCGTTTTGTCTAGTTTGCACTTTCCAATCTCTGTTTAAGACATTTGCGATCGCTTCAGCATAAGCATCTAAATTTGTTACATCACATAAAATTCCGCTATCAGCTATAAGGTAACGCCGCATCTCATCATCAGTAGCAACTACTGGTAAACCGCAGGCCATTGACTGTATGTAGGCTTGTCCGAATGGTTCATCAAGGGAAGGGAGGGTAAATGCATCTGCGCACCGATAAACCTCAGGCATTTGATTGAATGGGAAACTCTGTATGGCAAAGCGATTAGCTCCCAGCAATTCCTCACCTAATGCTTGAAAATACGCACGGTCAGGTCCATCGCCACAAATGAGAAGACTCCCATAGGGAAGCTTTGCGATCGCTCGAATTGCCAGTTCCACCCGTTTGTGATCATTACGGTTTAAAGAAGCAACACACAAGACAATTGGCTTGTTCAAACCTAGGTCAATATGATTTCCCTCTGGCTTGAATCGATCCATATCTACGCCGTTGGGAATAATTGTGACAGGCTGATTAGGACGCTGTTTATCAACAAAGTCAGCCATTGTCTCAGAGAAAACCACCAGATGATTGGGACGAAATCGCAGGCTTCGCGCCAGTGATTGTCCACCGCCAGTCAAACCAGTGTGTGCCTTAAACAGAATGGGTGTGCCCATCACTCCTCGTACAAAAGCTGCCATGGCCAAACCGCCATAGTCATTGCAAGGAAAGATTAAGTCGGCTGGCTTCCTTAACAGTCGCATCGCACAGGGAAGAAAACTACTCAAGTGTTCAATCACCATATCAGGGTGAGTAGAGAAGCTCCTGAACACTGAGTTAACTAAAGGATTACGTAGGAGGTGACGAGCTTTTGTACGAGGGATGCCACCAGCAGGATAGTAAAAAGGACTACAGGGAGCTCCTGCTAACAATTCCACCTCAAAATAAGAACTAAGGTGATGAGTAAGCTCAATGGCAAAATTTTCGGTTCCACCACTCCAATTCACTCCCGCACTGGGATGCACTATGGCAACTTTGTAAGAGCGTTCAGTTTTCGTTATCATCTGAGGTTTGACATCAGAACCCAAAAGTTTTTGAGTCATACTATTCATAATTTACAGTACAAAAATAGTTAAATAATTAAATAAAATAATTTAATTATTTAAAATAAACAGTTGGTTTAAAAATCCAAATTTAAAATAAAGAAAATTATCTAAATAAAAACTTAAATATTAAATAAAACTAAGATTTTTATATAAAAAGGTGTATTAAATAAAAATATCGCCCTAATTCAAGATAAAAATTTATATTGTTTTGTCAATTGTATTTTGTTCAGTGTTTGGTTGATCCCAGTTCCAACCAGCTACCGCCAACAGAGTCCACCAGTAGAAAAAGAGAGTGGTATGAGTCCAAATATTATCGGTAAACATTCCCACAGGTATTGCTAGAAGAATGGGCAACAGTGTTGAACACAAGGTACGTTGTTGACTACCAGAAGGGGCTGATCTAATTAACTGAACAAGACGCACAATCTGAATACCAAAAAAGGTGAAAAAAGTAAGCAGACCAACAATTCCTCCCTCCACTAGCGCACGGACGTAGTCGTTGTGGGGTTCCAGCCCATTACTACTGATCAGTTTGTTAGTTCCGAGACCATAACCAAGGATTGGGAAGTGTTTCCATTGCTCTAGGAGATAGGTCCATTGAGCCAGCCGCCAGTTGAAACTATTGCCATCTCCCTGGGACAGCAAAATTGCCTTCCAAATATCGATATCTGGATTACCCAGTGGTGTTTGAGCGATGGAGCCGAGGCGTTCTTGTCCAAACTCTGTGCTGCCAAACAAGCCGATAATTAGGGCAAACAGGACGATTCCTGCGATCAGGTTAAGCAGGCTCAATCTGGGGGCAATCAAAAAGACGATAAAAGCAGCCAGCATCATCAACCCAAATAGAGCCTTGGTACTCACGAAGAAAAAAGCTAGTACACCTAACAGGAGAAGCCAAGGCTTAGATTGCTGTGCTTGATTCTGCTTCCAGTAGGTCAAGCCAAGGAACAAAAACAGGAAGGTGGTAAAGGTATTGGAGTGACCGAGAGTGCCGTTGATGCGAGCAGTTACTTCTAAGGAAGCAGAAAGGCTATACCCTGATGGCTTGAGCAGGTCAGGAAGAAGTGAGTCAGGCAAGACCATCTGGATTGATGCGACGCTAAGGGGCATGACCAGACCAAGAAACAGGAGATTTATAACTGTTTGAGCTGGAAGCCTGTCCTTTAGCTGCATCACTAGTAGGTAGACCATCGGCCAAGAAAATAGGCGTACCCACTCCCGGATAGCAGTGGAAAAATAGGAGCCATCTAGTCCTAGTCCTCCTAACGGTAGCAGTATTACCCATAAGCCTTGTAGCACCACCCAGCTTGCGAGGAACCACCAAAACCGATCAGTCTGAACAATCTGACCGGTTAATAACCTTACGGTCACATAGACCAAAGTCAGACCAATAACCCCAACGGCGAAGGCAGCTGGTACCCCCTGATCTGAGAAAGTATCAAGGGAGCTACGCAAGATCAATAGCCCCAGTACAGCTTGCTCAAACCGAGCAAAGAAGTAGACCACCACAGCTACTGCAACCAACCCTAAACCAAGCAAACTCGGCTGAGTACCTGCGAGAAAGCCAACGGCTAGACCAATGGGCACACCTGCCAGTCCCAGCCAAAAGGTCAGAGCAGAGGAAGAATTCCAGGGGTTATGAATCTGCATGATCAACCTCCCTGGATACCACAGCACAATTGTTGCTGGCTTCGTTGCCATGGGTCTGCCTGGATTGGGATTGAGGCTGGTAACTATCCAAGGAATAGGAATAGTACTGTCGAGTCCGATCGCTTATGCCATTGACAACAAACCCCAGTATAGGAGTGCTACTATCTTTCAATTCTGATACTGTCTGTAGTAGGATATCTTTCTTAGTAAAGTTGGGACGTGTCACCATCACCAACCCATCACTATACCGACTCAAGCTATGGGCATCAGCAAAACTACTAACTGGTGGCGTGTCTACAATCACTAGGTCATAATAATCTGCGGCTGCTGCCAAAATAGACTTCATCACCTGTGACTCTAGGAAGCTAGCCGAACCAGAGGGCAGGTCACTACAGGTCAAAATCTCAAGGTTTGCGATCGCTGTGGGTTGCACCGCCGACCGCCAGGTTTGATTGCTGCCCATTAAATCTGTAACCTTTGGCTGAGGGGGTAAGCCAAACAAATCCTGCTGCATTGGGTGACGCCAGTCGGCATCAATAATCAATGTCCGCCGGGAAAATGTTACTGAAACCGCAGCCAAGTGGGAAGCTACCACTGACTTACCCTCTCCGGAAACAGCACTGCTGACCACAATCAGCTGTAACCTCTTCTGAGCACGCAACTCCATGGTTGTCAGGAGCAGGCGGTAAGGCTCCATTAACCTAATATCTGCTAAGAATCGCTTCGGTTGTTCAAGACTTAGTGCCTGAGCAGGTATCTTCGGTAATACCCCCAGCCTAGGCAGCTTCAGCAGTGCCTCCGCTTCCGAGGCATCGTGTAAGGTATTATCCATCACCTCCAGCAGCAGCACCATACCGACAGCTAGGGCAATTCCAGCAGCAGTAGCAATCACCAGCACCAGTTTTGGATTGGGTTGCTTGGGTGATGAAGGAAGTTTTGCCCGCTCAATAATTTGAATATTGCTAACTAGTTGGGCTTCGGCAATCCGTGCTTCTTCCAGTTTGTTTTGGAGGAGTTTAAGAGAGGCAATAGCTTCTTCTTGTCGGCGAACTAAGTTAGCAAAGGGTTGCCGTAGAACTGGTATTTGACCAAGACGATTCTGGAGTTTAATGCGCTCAGTCTGCACCAGGTAGAGCTTTTGTTCCAGTACCGACCGTTCTGTTTCAGATAAAATAAACCTAGAGGTAAAGTCCTGGCTCAACTGATCAGAGGCCACATCACCAGGGGGAATAATTTGATTAGTGAACTGATTAGTGGGCTGATTAGTGGGCAACAGACGAGACAGTTTTTGATTGTAGAGGGTAAGGAGTTCATACCGCTCCTGAACCAGTGATATCACCGCTGGATTCTGATCAGTTAGACGCGATCGCATTTTGGCTAACTCCCGATCCAAATCTACTAGCTGAGCTCGTAAGGCTTGGAGTTCTTGATCTTGACCAATGCGTCCAGCGATGTAAGCATTCTGAGTATTATTCAGACTGGTTATTGTCTGGAGTTCTTGGCTACGGGTTTTAGCGTCTTGGAGTTGAATAGACACAGCACGTTCTTGGTCTTCTAAAGTAGCTAAACTCCTGACTAAGAGTTGTGTTTGTTCCTCGGGAGAAACTAAACCAGTGGTCTGTTTAAATTTGTTTAACGCTGCTTCTGCTGCTGCTACCTCCAAACGCCGTAATGGTACTTCTTTCTCCAAAAATTCCCGCACAGCTTTAGCTTCTGAACGAATCCCTTCAGCACTTTCAGTAACCATTGCGTTGGCGACAGCATTGAGCACCGTGGTTGCCAATTCTGGATTTTGACCCTGATAGCTCAGCTCAAGAATATTGGTGGCAGGCACAATTTTTACCTTTAAATCCTGACGGAGTTTGTCTATGGTCAGTCCTTCTGGTGAACTGCTTAGTAGAGCAATCTGGTAAAGTGCTCCCTGAAGAACTCGTTCTGACCCCACTAGTTCGGCTTGAGTTGCGATTGGGTCAGCTCCACCGGGTATATTAGCAGGGACTTGGCTGAGGTTGTCACCCAACTCAGATACACTCACCTTTTTATTGTCCAGCATCAGCCGTGCTTTCACTTGGTACACTGGTGGGGTAACAACCAAATAGGCAATCGCTCCACCAATTACGGATGTCAAGGTAACAAGGGCTGGCAAAAGCCGCCGCTTTAAGGCTAATGGTAGTGATGAAAGGCTTGTGTCCATAACGTTGACGAAACTCTGTAGTTTTACTGGTTCTTGAAAAAGGGGAGCGTGACACTGAATTTGGCATCAGAGGACGCACAGAGTTTTTGATAGAGTCTCAAGTTATCAGCAGTAATTTTGTCCCAGTTATAGTAAGTGGCTACATGGTCTTGTGCCTTCTTTGCCATGTCCGCTAACTTTTGAGGTTGGCGGATCGCCGTTTCTAGAGCTCGGACACAAGAGTCTACGTCTCCTGCTCGGAACAGTAGACCTCGTTCTTCACCAATCAATTGCTGATGGGGAGGGATATCACTAGCGAGCACTGGAATCCCTTCTTGCATTGCCTCTAGCATCACCAGCGGTAATCCTTCTAAATCCGAAGGCAGAACAAACAACCCTGCCCCCCGAACAATCTCGGCTAAGCGACTTCCATAGAGTTCACCAACGAATAACACGTCTTGATTTGTGCCTGCCAACTCATGTAGGTTGGCGATGTAGTTATGAGTGTCACTATCACCACCAGCAATCACCAGTTTCCAACCGTTAGATTTAAGCCGTTGGAAAGCTTTGATGAGTAGATCAGGTCGTTTTTCCGGTACAAGCCTGCCCAAGAACAGAATGTAACGCCCCGGGTTTAGACCTAGGAATTTACCATAGGGAAATTTGGGGTCTGACTCTGGGTAAATCCCTGGAGCATTGGGAATATTGATTGTATTTTTGCTATATGTGTTGAGAAAGTAATTTTGGAGTGCTTGTGAGACTACGACTAACTCATGGGCAGAGTAGACCGCGTTCCTCTCCCCCAAACGAATTAACCCACTCGACCATTTCCCCCACTTGGCTCGTTGCCAGTCCAATCCCTGACAGGTAACCACAATCTTTGCAGAAGAGGCAATTCTGGAGAGCCAGGAGAACACAGCTGGACCTAGGGCATGGAAATGAATGATGTCGTAGCGTTTGCCACTGGAGATAATCGCTGCCAGGGCAGCATTAGCAAAAGCATCTATTCCTCTCAAGCGTATCGAGGGTAGAGAGATTACTCGAACACCTTTGTAGTCAGAGGATGAAAAACCGGTAGACTTGGTGTAAGACGAGCGTGCAAATAGGTCTACCGAATGACCTTGGGCAACCATTCTGGGATAGAGTTCTGTGCAGTAACGTTCAATGCCACCTTGCTTAACAGGTACTCCTTTGGCTCCAATTACAGCAATTTTCATTACTTCTAGTTTCCTCTTTTACAATACTCTTCGGCAGACTAATTAAGTGGTGATGACATCCTGAGTATGTAAGTTTGACTGCTCTATCTTGATTAAAGGCAGCCGATTAGACAGAGATTACAGAGACCGTTGGTGAGCACGGTGTAGCATTTGCTCATAAACACTCGTGACAACTGTGCGAGCACTATAGGGTTGAGCCGTGCGCACACAGGAGGAGGCTGGATAATTCTCTGGATGGTGCAGGATTGTACCCAAAGCATCTGCGATCGCAACTTTGGTACGCTCCTTGCAAACAATCCCACTGTCAGCACCGAGAAATTTGGGGGTTTCACCACAATTCGTGGTCACTACAGGTGTCCCACAGGCGAGAGCCTCAAGGACAGTCAAGGGCAGTCCCTCGTAAACGCTACTCAAAACAAAGATACTACAGACACGGTATAAGTCTGCTAGTTTTTCCTGACCTACTGCTCCAAGCATAGTCACTCGCTTAGACAACCCAAGAAAGCAAATTTCAGCACGGAGTTCATCTTTTAACTCCCCATCCCCAGCAATCAGTAAGTGAACATTGGCAATATATAAACCTGCCATTGCCCGTATCAGTAACATCGGGTCTTTTTGAGGATGCAGACGACCGGCGAAGAGGATAAAACGGGTCTGTTCAGGCAAATTATGCTCCTGTGCTAGAGCTTTGCGTCTTTGTTCTCGTTCCTTTTGGTCTAGGGCATAGAACACCTCCTCATCAACGGTGTTTTTCAGGTAAGCAACACGATTTGCGATCGCTGGATAACGCTGTTGATAAAACTTAGCTGATTCAGTATTGCAGGAAAAAATTTGGCTAAATTGCTTGACCAGTAAGCGTTCGAGGGCAAAATAGCTTGCAGAAAAACGCTGCCAAAGAATGCCATTATTACCCGTTGCAGGATTCATCTGCTTGGCAATGTCATTGTGTACAAACAGCGTCTTCTCTCCAGACCAATTGAGGGCTGCTAAGCTAGGTTCGATGCGATGAAAATGCATGAAATCCGATGCCAAGGAACGACCTAACAACGCAGTCGTATACTTTATCGTCGTGGGTATTAAGCGCCTAACATTGTCATCTTCGAGAGGAAACAAGGGCATAAATTGAATGGCTCGACCAGCTAGTTCCCCTTCTTGCCATACACCGGAAGCTGAAGCCAGGTCTCCTGTTCCCACCAACCGCACCTCGAACTCACTCGGAGCATATTTGATAAAGGAGCGGATGACGGTCTGAATCCCACCAATGCTGCTATGCCAAGGATTAAACTGATAGAAAATAGTTAGAATTAGTTTCTGCATTACTTGAATTAATAAGAATTAAAACTGTTTGATAGTCAGTCATTTATGGTTTATATTTCATATAACTTACTATCAAGAATATATAACCGTTCTCAATTGATTGAGGTACCTCTTCCTGGGTTTTAGGGAGTCGGGAGTCGGGAGTCGGGAGTCGCGATGCAGGGCAGTCCCATGACCGCCCTGCATCAAGACAATCCGAGGATTTTTTGGTGTGCTGATAAATCAGTATTGGGTTTTATGATCTATTTGGAAATGCTATATAGTTAAGCTGTGTTCACCAACTAACTAGTATTATTGGAATCGTTACCCTTGATTACCTATAGATAGTAAGTCGATGGCATTGATCAAATTCCCTAACCTAGGATAGAACTATATTTTTTTTACCAAAGGAATTATGGGAATTTTTTAAATCATAAAAACTTGGTTAATTTGAGTTTCATAACTAATTATTAACTACACCTTCAAAACTATAAATCCGGAGATTTATTAAAAATGGATCAGCTCCTGGATTTAGAAATATCTAACAATAGTTAGTGAATACTTTGTGAATATTAGAAAATGAAAAAAGCGTGAAATTTTTCCCAGACAAATTTTTCAGACAACACTTAACAATAGCGAAACCACCGGACATGATATTAGATCATGTCCGGTTAATCAAGTCCCAACCCAAATAGTCCCTGGATTTTTGATAATGGGTAATGGGTAATGGGTAATTGTCAACTACTTTTTACGAATTAAGCACTCGGAGATAATTTTTTTTAATTGTGTTAAGAAACTTAACGTTGCTCAAACCCTGTCTTGATGAGCTACCTCGCTGCATGGCTTTCTGTTCCCTGTTCCCTTGTCCGAAATTCCCTGGTGTGAACAGTCAACTTGAATTGTGTCCGACTACTTACCAATTACCAATTACCCGGGAAGGGATCTGATAATTAGTCAACGAAATAAAATATAATTTATTAATTTTGGAATCTGATAGTCTTGGTAAAAAAACCCAGCACAATATTGATGGGAACCATAATTCCAATCAAGATGGTAGTGCTAACTAGTAGATAGGGATTGTTTGGTATCCCACATTCCGCACTTCAAAGTGTAGTTTGGAAGCTACTGCGTCCGGCTACGGGAACGCAAACACCGAGAACAGCCTAATTTATAACACCTTAAGTATTTCTAATCAAAAATATCGCCAGCATCCCCAGAGTATAGATACTAGAGTCGTAAGTATTCAGCTATCACCTATCAGTTATCAGTTATCAGCTTTTGAATCAAACAAGTAAGCATTGGAATAATGCTGAGTGAAATCCCAGCGTCGTTCGCACAGCGTGGCCATTCGCGTAGCGTGGCCAAAGGCCAAGGCCAAAGCCTGTGCCAAAAAGCACCTCAAGCAGCGTGAGCCTTTAGCTGACGGCTGACGGCTGACGGCTGACGGCTGACGGCTGAATGCTTACCTAGAGTCTACATACTACACTTAATATTACAAACTGACGTGGGGAATATCGGTTCACAGTCTATCGCTCTGAATCTGATCCCTGACTCCCAGAGCCACTGCATCTAGACCGTGATACACCCATGATTTTGCACCCGAAACCTATATTTGCAAATGTGACCTTGCACTGTCAATAAAAAGCCAATAAAAAGCTGTAGCCAATGTCTCAGAGGATTTGGCTACATCGTGGCGGCTATCTGCTGGGCATTTAGCCCACTAATCTACCGCTTTATTGAGACTATTATCAATTAACCCGAAATTTGACGGCAAAATTTGCCCAAAACTTATTTTAATCATAATATCATACTTGATTTAGTGAATTTGTCAAGTGTTCAATGTAACTAATTGACTAGCGTGGAACCTAAATATCCATTCCTTGCTATACTGGAATAAACCTACCTGATCTGATCAGGTTACTGATCCCGAAAAGGCTGTGTGACACTTAACTATAGAATTTCCATTTGAGTTGTGAACGTAATTGCTTAGGGAAAGGCAAGAGGCAAGAGTCAAGAAGCAAGAGCCAAGAGCTAATAAAGTGTATAAAGATTTTTGGTAATCGAAAAAACTGTCATCCTTGTTTACAACTCATTTGTAAATTCTATAGCAGTTCTCAATTGGGTTAGGTACTTCCGTCCTGGGTTGCGCGGGAGTAGAGAGTAGGGAGTAGGAAGTAGGAATCCCCGCGCCCAAGGGGGTAATAAAATTGAATGGACTTCATCGGTATAATCAACGCTCTATATTCTTTATAATTATTCAAACAATTGATATACCTTGGTTTTGGTCATCTCTGACCCAAGACCATCAGCAAAAGGTGCACAGAGTAAGACGATGACAGTAGATCAGCTCATAGATGTACTCACAGTTATGGGGTACGCTAAATTGACTTCCCTTCAGGAATGGATTCTGTACCAAGCTTGGGAAGAAAAAACCTATGCCGAGATGGCGGAGGACATACACTACGGTAGTGAATATCTCAGGAGAATCGCTTCTAAGTTATGGCTATTGCTCAGCAAGTTTTTTGACAAACCAATTACCAAGGGCAACTTCAAACCAGTTTTAGCTAGCATTCCTCTGAGTCCTTTACACGAAGAGCGAATTGAGCAATATTACCAATCCTTGAGCCAATCCCGAACCTTTCCGATTGGAGTAGTCCCCCTGTCATCAGCCTTTTACATTAAACGTCCCCCTGTCGAAGAAATGGCTTACCAAGCCATTGAACAACTCGGAAGCCTAATCCTGATTAGATCCCCGAAAGAGACCGGTAAAACCTCTTTGATGCTGCGGATAGTAGACCGGGCAAAATCCCTGGGTTACAGAACAGTATGGATTAATTTTGCCCAAGCAGAAAGAGGGATTTTAAGTAATTTAGATCGGCTATTACGTTGGTTGTGTGCTAATCTATCTAATCAACTGGTGCTTGCCAAGCAACTGGATGACTATTGGGATGAGGACATCGGCAGTAAAGCAAGCTGTAGCTGTTTTTTTCAAGGACATATCTTAGAGTCCCTTGAACAGCCCCTAGTTTTGGCGGTGGATGAAGTGAATCGGCTGCTTGAGCATACCGAAACAGCTCTTGACTTTTTTCCTCTGTTGCGATCTTGGTCTGAGGCTGCCAAACACGTGAGACCTTGGCAAAAGCTACGGCTTGTGGTTGCTTACTCCACAGAAGTTGATATTCCTGTTACAATAGCTGACTATTTATCGAATTTAGGATTGCCGATTGAATTACCCCAGTTTAACCCTCAACAAATTCAGCAGTTAGCCCAGCTTTATCGACTCGATTGGTTGAGAGGTCAAGCTAGCGAGAAATTAATGGCTATGGTGGGGGGACATCCGAAATTAGTGCAGCTTGCTCTCTATCACTTGGCTTGCGAAAACCTTAGCCTAGAAAAACTTCTTGAGCAAGCACCTACCCGAGAAGGAATTTATAAGGATCATCTGCTGCTAAAATTAACTAGACTTAGGCAAAATCCTGAGTTAGCCACTTTCTTCAACAAGGTGATTCAAACCGATAGAGGTGTTGAGTTAGATTCAATCTTAATCAATAGATTAAAGAATCTAGGTTTGATAACCTTTGACGGAAATCACGTCATACCAAGTAGTGATTTATATCGTCAGTATTTCTTAGCACAGCTTAAGGAGGCGTGATTTTAGCCCACGCTAATTGGGACAGCTATTGAACATCTAATTTGCTGTAAGCATTCAGCCGTCAGCCGTCAGCCGTCAGCCGTCAGCCGTCAGCATTCAGCTGACGTAACAAAGATTAAACGAATGCTTACTTGTTGTCTTGATGCAATAGCGAGTGGGGGAAACCCCCAAGACCGCGCTGCATCGCTTATTTAAAAGCTCAAAGCTGAGAGCTGAGAGCTGAGAGCTGAGAGCTGAGAGCTGAGAGCTGAATGCTTACAATTTGCTTATTACCTGAGCTTGTTCAACCCATGGTTTAAGCTGTAGGCTATCAAACATTAGCGCCATGAGTATAAGAGGAGGTCGGCTTGAGCGGTAAGCTAATTGTTTTCGAGGGAGTGGAAGGCGGTGGTAAAACTACCCAACTACAGCGATGCTCAAATTGGCTTCGAGCTGGTGGCTTACAAGACTGTCTAGGTACTGTTTGTTCGGGAAATCAAACAAGACCCCTTGTAGTCACAAGAGAACCGGGGGGAACATTATTAGGCGCTAAGGTTCGCCAACTGCTACTGGATAGAGATTCCTCACCCATTCACCCTCGGGCTGAACTTTTACTCTATGCTGCTGATCGGGCTGAACATGTTGAAGAGTTGATTAAGCCACAGTTGGTCAACGGAGCAATTATTTTATGCGATCGCTACACGGATTCCACAATTGCCTACCAGGGTTATGGGCGAGGTATTGACTTGAAATTGATTGAGCAGCTTAATCAAATTGCTACCGGTGGACTGGAAAGTGACCTCACCCTGTGGCTGGATATTGATGTCGAAATTGGTCTGGAACGGGCGCGACAGCGGGGAACCGTTGACCGCATGGAGCAAGCTGACTTAGCATTTCACCGACGAGTGCAGCAGGGATTTCAGCAGTTGTATCAACAAAATCCTGATCGGATTGTTCGGGTAGATGCTAGCTACAGTGAGGAGGAGGTGCATAATGCCATTCAGAAGATTTTGCGTGAACGGTTTAGCTGAACCCGCGAGAAGCCCCACGTCTCAATCCGTAGGATGAGCGTGGGATGAATCGCGGACAGAGTCTTTTGGTATGGGGAGGCGAGCTATAAAGCTTCTAACCAACTCAGAGGGAGTCATACCTCTCCTGTCAGCCTCCTGTCTTAACTGCCTTTTTTCAAAATCAGTCACTCTAACTATCAATTTTTTGTCTTTCATTTTTTTTGCTATTATGGGTTTTCAATCGGGTACACACATGCTAGCCTAGTTGTAGGTCGATATACAGGAGAACTGCAAGATGAGATCAGCCTATCAATACCGGTTACGCCTAACAAAAAAACAGGTAGCCAAAATCGACAAGTGGCTAGACATGTTGCGCTGTCAATATAATTACTTGCTAGCTGACAGGTTGAACGGGTATGAGCAAAATCGCTGTTCTATTAACTCTTGTCCGCTTACTTGTAATTTACCACATTTAAGGAATAACCCAGACTATTTTTCTCAGAAAAAGACACTCCCTGAATTAAAGAAAAGCAGACCGTGGTATGCTGACATACACTCTCAAGTCTTGCAAGACTGCGTAAAGAGGGTAGACCTGTCCTTTAAACGGTTACTAAAGGGAGATTGCAATGGGAATAGGAGCGGAAAACCAAGATTCAAGAGCAAAAACAGGTATCGCTCTTTTACTTTCCCCTCTTTGCCCAAAGACCCAATTAGTGGTAAGAGCCTGACCCTGCCAAAATTTGGGAAGGTGAAAGTGATATATCACCGACCTATACCTGATGGGTTCAAAGTAAAGACTGCCACGATTACCCGAAAAGCTGATGGTTACTACGTTACATTGTCGATTCAGGACGACTCTGTCCCAAATATTATCCCAATCGACAGTGTAGCCAATCCAGTTGGTATAGACATGGGTCTTAAGTCTTTCCTGGCCAAGTCTGATGGGACTGAAGTACCAATTCCTCAGTACTATAGAAAAGCTCAGAAGAGACTTAAGAAAATACAGAAAGCTGTTAGCCGTTCCAAGAAAGGAAGCAATAACATAAAAAAGGCAATTTTAAAACTGGGTAAAGCTCACAAAAAGGTAGCTGATACTAGGAAAAATTTTCATTTTAAGACGGCGATTGATCTGCTAGATAATCATGATCTAGTAGCTCATGAAAAGCTCAATATAAAAGGTCTGGCCAAGACCAGAATGGCGAAATCAGTTTTAGATGCTGGTTGGGGGCAATTTCTGTCTATCTTGTCAGTCAAAGCCAAAAATGCTGGACTGATAACAAAAGCAGTGAATCCTCGCAACACCAGTCAAAACTGTTCCAATTGTGGAAAAAAGGTTCCAAAGAAATTAAAAGACCGCATTCATTCCTGTCCTCATTGCGGTTATGTGGAGGATAGGGATATAAATGCGGCAAAGAATATATTAAAGTTGGCGGTGGGGCATCCCGTCCGAAGTAAAGCTTGTCGAGCATCCGAACCGTTAGGTGGAGTTGGCAAGAAGCCTACACTGAACCTGATCAGGTCAGTGTAGGAGTATGTCACAACATGGTTCCAGGAGCGTTCGACTATATCCTAGGGCAAGACCAAGCGATCGCATTATTGCACGGAGCAATTACAACCAAGCGTATTGCCCCTGCCTACCTGTTTGCTGCTCCATCTGGGGTGGGGCGGAGTCTGGTAGCACGGGCTTTTATTGAACAGTTGTTTTGTCAAGGTATCCCAGCTGATGGGCAAGTCTCAATCAAAAAACGACTTATTCAGGGCAATCACCCGGATGTATTGTGGGTAGAGCCAACCTATCTGCATAATGGTACACTGGTTACTGCTACAGAAGCTGTCCAAAAAGGAATTCAGCGTCAGGCACCCCCCCAAATTCGGTTGGAACAAATTCGGGAAATTGCTCGGTTCCTGAGTAATTCTCCTCTAGAAGCATCGCGCAAGGTGGTGGTACTAGAGCAGGCAGAAACTATGGCAGAGCCAGCAGCCAATGGTTTGCTGAAGACTCTCGAAGAACCGGGAAATGCTACGTTGATTGTGATCGCACCTAGCACTGAGTCTTTGTTGCCGACCCTAGTGTCTCGCTGTCAGCGGATTCCATTTTCTCGGCTGGGGCCCGAAACTATGACAACAGTGCTGCGGCAAACCGGTCATGAACAGATTTTACAGGAACCATCAGTACTCGCCATTGCCCAGGGAAGTCCGGGGGAAGCGATCGCTGCTTTTGAACAACTCCAAGCTATGCCCCCAAAGTTACTCACCCAACTTACCCAGTTACCCCACACATCCCGTCAAGCGTTGGAACTGGCAAAGGAAATCGACAAAAACCTGGATACCAACACTCAGCTTTGGTTAGTGAAGTATTTACAACACTGCTACTGGCAATCACACACTCAACCAGACATGATTAAAAAGCTAGAGCAAGCTCGGCGATACCTGCTCAGTTATGCTCAGCCGCGATTAGTTTGGGAGGTAACCCTGTTGGAATTGAGTTTTCTTGAAGAATCAAGGATTAAGGATAAATTATAAAGTATAAACTCTAAAGGATGAAGTGCTAAGAATCAAGGAGCAAGTGGGAAAGATCAAGGAGCAAATGGGAAGGATCAAGGATAAAGCCCCATCAAGTATGTCCTAATACTGGATACTTAGGTGCGCTTGACCCATTAAGAATTAAATTCGCACCTTCGGGTCGCACCTTCGGGAAACCCTGCTAATCAAAATCGTTATGACTATGATATAATTGTAAAGGTTCGTAAATAATCAATTAGATTTGATACCATTTGTGTGGTTGGTTACAGATAATGTCATGGTCTCAGCATGGACATGGGATATTGGGTAGATCATTTTCTTATCCATGAACTCCCTCTGAACATGTATAGCACTATGCATTAAAGTTAGGACATTGATACAAGCAGCAAAAGCTGTTTTAGTCAACTTTTGCCTCTTGCCTCTTGCCAATGCCATTGCGCGTAGCGCTATATGTATTTAGCCAGCACTTTGAGAAATAGTATGGGTAGCACGGTTTGAGGTGACCACCACTTGATCAGCAATCTGTAGCCAACTGACACCCTAGACACTTTAAGGAGCATAACTATATGACTACAACAGAAGGATGTCTCCGGGTAGGCCAACTGGCTCCCGACTTCACGGCCACTGCTGTATTCGAGCAAGAGTTCAAGACAATTAAACTGTCTGACTATCGTGGTAAATACGTCGTTCTGTTTTTCTATCCCCTAGACTTCACATTTGTTTGCCCTACTGAAATTACTGCATTTAGCGATCGCTTTGAAGAATTCAAAGAACTAGGCACCGAAGTCCTTGGCGTCTCTGTTGACAGTGAATTCTCTCACCTGGCTTGGATTCAGACTGACCGCAAGGATGGAGGTGTAGGCGATCTAGCTTATCCTCTGGTTTCTGATATCAAAAAAGACATCAGCACAGATTACAACGTTCTTGACCCGGAAGCTGGTATTGCCTTACGTGGTTTATTCATCATGGACAAGGAGGGCATAATCCAGCATGCTACTGTCAATAACCTCTCCTTTGGTCGTAGCGTTGACGAAACCCTGCGTACCTTGAAAGCGATTCAATACGTTCAAGCTCATCCCGATGAAGTTTGCCCAGCAGGGTGGCAACCAGGTGACAAAACTATGAACCCTGACCCTGTTAAATCAAAGGTTTACTTTGCTGCGGTATAACGGAATCACGAATATCTCCGCCCTCCTACCTTGAAGACGGAGCTTTGATACTGGGAAATTGAGTGGGTTTAATACCTATTCAATTTCCCATTAATATTTATGAGACGATTTTGAGGGTAGTGATAAATCGGTAGTTATACAACAGCAGTTTTCAATTAGATGAGGTACTTTCGTCTTGGGTTAATGGGAGCAGGGATTAGCGATTAGCGATTAGCGATGAGGGAGTAGCGAAAATTTCCTGTACCTTACCAAAATGAGAATTGCTATAGCACGGAAGTACCGGAAAACAACATAGGCGCGCTTGACCCATTAAGAATTAAATTCGCCACGGGTCGCACCTGTTGCTGTCCCCCGGCAGTACCCCAGTAAAGAATGCTCGTTCTTTGTGGCAAAATGGTCAAGAAGTATGTGTCAGTACCTACACATGTTGCTCCGCATATAGTGAGTAGGGAGGAGTGTTAATCCATTGAATCAACAAATGGCGCTGCCTGGGAGGAAGTATAATGTCAGAAGAGCAAAAACAGCAGCCAGAAGCGGCAAATGATCAACCAATTCAAAAGCCGCCGACACCATCAGTGACAGATAAATCCGAAGACAGCTTGGAAACAACAAGTCCATCACCTCAGACCACTGGCAAGGGAAAGTTATCGTCTTCTGAGCCTAAGTCTGGATTAATGAATCGCTTGCTGCCGATTCTTAGTACTCTTGGCCGGTTGTGGGATGGCACCTCAAAAAAAGTCCGCTCCTTGCTACCGGCAGCTTGGAATGAAAAACTGTCTGATTGGATGTTGACTGGTGCGATCGCAAGCGTGGTAGTAGTCATTCTATGGACAACAATGGCGCTTCTACCAAAGACACCAGCACAGGTGGCACAAGTTCCTGCTGATACCATTAATTCTCCACAAAATTTGGAAGTTCCTCAGGAATCACAACTTGTGGAATCGGAACCCATACCCACACCAGAGTTAACTCCTGAACAAAGCCTGATCGTCGCAATTCAAAATCAAATTGCGGCTATTACGGCTCAGTACGGTAATGACCTGATTCAAGCAATTGAGGCGAACTTTCTCAGAAGTATGCTCTTGGTCAAGGTCAGTGATGAGTGGTACCAACTCAACGATGCTCAGCAGAATACCTTAGCTCAAAGGATGCTGAGTCAGTCTCAAGAATTAGACTTTAGCAAGTTGGAAATTACTGACCTAGAGGGAAAGTTAGTTGCCCGTAGTCCTGTGGTGGGGTCAAGTATGGTCATTTTTACCCAACATTAATGGTATTATCGGTTGAGGGTTGAGGGTTGACAGTCAAGCGTCCACCCTCAACAACCCCAACTATTTACGTGATAAGATACCAGAAAAGATTAATTATCCTATCACCATTATCCCCCGCTTAATGGGTTCAAGCGCTTCATGGCACGATTTACTACTTCGGAGTAGCGTAATTGCCCACACAGAATGTTGAGCATGATTTGAGTAGCAACGGGTTTTTTAACGCCGACTTTGTACCCAATTCCGGGAAAGCTGTAGAACGCACCAGCGAGCTTAGCAGCCCAACTCATATCAGTTCCCCGTTCTTGCTGCATCACCTGGGTATAGTTTTCTAAGGCATCAGCTTGACCTGCCAAAGCTTGTTGAATGGCCTCAGCTGCTTTCATGCCACTGAACATGGAGGGTCGAATTCCCTCAGCAGTCATGGGATCGACCACACAAGCAGCTTCCCCAGCTAATACAGCATTTTGTGTATGCAGCTTTTCCTGACCTTCCCAGACACAGATGGCACCTTCGTGCTGTTTACAGCTACTCAGGTCTAAGCCGGATTTCTCCGCATAACCTTTGACTATCTTTTCCATGTCTTTCAGGTCACCACCCCGTAAGGAGCCAAGACCAATGGAATAACCTTCGGCTTTAGGGATATTCCAGATAAAGCCATTTTTGACCTGACCAAAGTCAAAATGGATCTCCTTACTATTGGTGTCCGATTTGGGCACCTCTAGGGCTAATGCCAGACGTGATTTACGTTCTTTGAATCCCAACCATTTTGCCATCGGTCCAGTAGCACCGTCAGCCGCAATCACGTAGCGACCTTCAACAGTCCCATTGACAGTGTTTACCTGCCAGTGGTCTCCCTTAAACTCCACCCCTGTAACTGCTGTATTATCTCGAATTTCAGCACCTTGTTTTTGGGCTTGTTGGATGAGATAGTGATCGAAAACATCCCGTTGCACCATCCAAACCGGTTCTTGAGTGTCCAGTTTCACTTCTACTGGGTCATCCATTTTCCAGGTGTAGCGTACACTCTCAGCTTTCAGAGATATGGCAGGTGTAAAGTCGAAATCAAACCACTGTTGCACTTGTGGGGAAACCGCCCCACTACAAGCCTTGTACCGGGGTAAGGATTCTTTTTCTAGAACCACCACAGACTTTCCACCTTTAGCCAGGTGATAAGCAGCAGTTCCACCAGCCGGTCCCGCACCAACGATTATGCAGTCAAACATGATTTTTCTACTTTACTCCTCAAAGATTTATCGATTGAAGTTCACAGACTAACAGCCCAGTGTGTCAGCCTACTATCCAAATTGAGTGACCACATTGAGTGACCAATTTACCAGGACTTACTCACGCTTGATGCCCAGCAATTGAGACAAAGTAACATTCGGACATTGTAAAATCACTATCAATTCATAATAATGACCCTACAAACATTGCAGGGTCGAGATTAGGCTATTAGCAAAATGCTTACCCTTAATCAATAACATCCTGAAAACGCCTAATCAGTTATTATCTGGATGCACCTCTATACTGATAGTTTTTGTCTCTTGTTCATTCAATTTTTCAGTGATTAGACTCGTTAATCCGGATAGTTTGTTGGCTAATTACTAGGGGAATCATTAGCTTATAGAACCATTATCGACCTAGAATTTTTGAAACATGTGGATTTCTGAGCAATCTTTATTAAAATTTCACGAAGTCACAGCCAAAACTATTGCCAAAACTATTGCCAAAACTATTGCCAAAACTATTGCCAAAACTATTGCCAAAACTATTAGTGTATTTTTTTCCTCCCCATCCTCTTTCCCTATGGGCTTCTTATCAATCCTCAGTCTATCTCAAATCTGTTGGTATCGGTATTGAGCAGTTCAACCAAGGTAGGGGAGATGTAGTTATGTCAGATTTGAGTAGACTTGGTAATTTATATCAGATTGCCATGATCTTATAGCAGTCGCCAGGGCAGTTAGGACATGACAAAAGTCTCAAACCTAAGTAAGCGCAAGAGTTTGACTTCTGACTTCTGCTATAGAAATCTCATGGTGTCAGAAACAATATGACCCAATCCCCTAATTGTTCTCCCTGGCAAACTCAAATCCACTAATCAAGCTATTATCTCTATAACTTGGTTAAACTCTTTAGGAATTGTTAGGGTCTTGGTGACTCCTAGTGTGACCTGAATTAACTAATTAACCAAACCCCTGGCATAATACCACTAACCTGACTAAGGAAAAGTAAGTCATGGCAATGACTTATTTGACCCAAATCAGACCGTTCGGTGCTCAAGTCCCGCCTAGTATGGATTTTGATGAGTTCTGAAAACTACCTCAATCACCCCAATTTTGGTCTACTGTTTCGGGTTTGCATTGTTGAACCACAACAAGAGTTGTTCACTACGATCTATGCCCAGAGACTTTTCTTTTTAGTGAAAAGTACTACCAATGGCATTGCCTTTGAGCCAATCAGTCGTTCTGAGGCTCGGCTGTTGGTAGAAAATCGCCTTCGCTTACTTAGGCGCAGTGGTTCATCGGCTGAATATGATCAGCTTCGAATTATCCACGAGCGAACCTTCCAATAAGTTCGTACACGAAACCTTCCCATGATTGGTTTAATTACAGAACCCATTACCAAAATTCGCGCTTCAGCTCCCACCAAATGTACTGCTGAAGGCAGTTACTAAAACTATGTAGCTGTCCCTAGAATCGAGGCGAGGGGCTGATGCTGCCCCATCTGCGGGATTGCCTCCGAAAGGGATGCAGTGGCCTCACGGGGAGGCAGTGCCTAGGGTGTGGGGTGTGGGGTGTGGGGTGTGGGGTGTGGGGTGTGGGGTAGGCTGTTTATTATGGGCCTTTTTCGGGGGAGATCGTTCACACCGGGTACGCGTACGGCGATAACGCCCAGAATGGATATCTAGCAAGAGATACACTGTCTCATACTATCAGACAAAAAGTGCATGAAGTTTAAGCTATGGCCATCGCACAAAGTGAACAGCCTAGGCAGTGCCGCCAAAGGGGGTTCCCCCCTTTGGCGGCACTGCCTTGATTTGCCCCACTCGCGCTTTGCATCAAGAAGGGGTTAGGATGTGGGGCTTCTAGCAAGTTTAGCTAAATTTGAAGTACCCATAACGAAATCGAAGGTTATTCAATGGGCTGATATTACCGCCAGAAGTAGGTATAAACGATGATTGTGAGGGTTTGCTGAAATTAGGTTATGGGTAGAGCCAAGTAATGGGGTAGTATATACCCAACCACATCCATCATCAATATTGCCCTCTTATATATAATGGCATAACCTTCTTCTAAGTGTTTGTTTCCACAACTACACCCCAAGCAGAAGGCAGATATATATTCTATATTGATAACCTTGTGGTGTTCTCAAGGGTGAAAATTATTAAGTAAGCTTATGGGGTAAGTTAGACTGTTTACGTTCTAGTCTAAGCATCTACTCAAGACTGCTGCCCTAGAGAAGGTCGATTATCGGTTTTGCAGAAGCTTACACTAAAGTTGTGATGGAGAGTTGACTATGAGCGGTATTTTTAATAAGCTGCGCGATTTCGTCGGTCTGAATGAGCCAGTGGAATACGAATACGAATATGAAGATATGGAGGGGGATGCTTACCCAACTCCCTACCCACAAGAGCAACCGGTGCAACCGCCACCAGAGGAGGAACGTCCGACAAGACGTCGTTCTCGGGAGCGGACAACGGTATCAGAAGCAGGCGTAGGGCCATCTCCGATCAATAATGTGATTGGCATGCCTGGAGCAGCCAATGGGATTTCAGAGGTGGCAGTGATTGAACCTCGTTCGTTTGAAGAAATGCCCCAAGTGATTCAGGCACTGCGGGAACGGAAGTCGGTGGTCTTAAACCTGACTATCATGGATCCAGACCAAGCACAACGAGCGGTGGACTTTGTGGCTGGTGGGACTTACGCTATTGATGGTCATCAAGAGCGTATTGGTGAAAGTATTTTCTTGTTCACACCAAGCTGTGTTCAGGTAAGTACTCAGTCTGGTGTGATTCATGAGATACCTACTCCCCAAGTCCCTAATCCCCGTCAGACAGCTCCGTCACCAGCCTGGGGTTCTGAGCCAGATCAGATGGCTCAGTAAGCGTCAGGACTTGACAAGTGTATAGTGTTTCATGAATAACATTAATAGTTGAAAAGAGAGGTGTTGGGTTGCCTATAAAACTTGGCATAATTGGTGGCGGTGTCATGGGAGAAGCCCTCCTATCCCGTCTACTTGCCCAACAACTTTACCAGCCTGATCAGGTCTTGGTGAGTGAGCTGCTGGAGCAGCGGCGTGATGGTTTGGCGCAAAAATACGGCATAAGGGTCACTGCCAATAACCAAGCGGCAGCGGCAGCATCAGAGGTTTTGTTACTGGCAATTAAACCTCAGGTATTTGAAGCGGTAGCGGCAGAACTGGGAATGGGTAGAGGTGACAACGGTCACAGCTTAGGAACGTTGCCAATGGTGATTTCAATTCTAGCTGGAGTGCCTCTGGAACGACTGGAAACCGCTTTTGCCTCCCAGCCAGTGATCCGGGCAATGCCTAATACTCCTGCAACAGTTGGGGCGGGGATGACAGCGCTAGCGGCTGGAAAATGGGTTTCGCCTGATCAAATGGAGCAAGCAAAGACAATTTTTAGGGCTGTTGGTGAAGTAGTCGAGATTCCGGAACACCTGATGGATGCGGTGACCGGTTTATCTGGGTCAGGCCCAGCTTATGTGGCGATTTTGGTGGAAGCCCTAGCAGATGGGGGCGTAGCAGCTGGATTACCCAGAGCGATCGCATTGCAATTGGCACTCTCTACAGTATTGGGTACAGCCCAGCTATTGCAGGAAACTCAAATGCATCCAGCTCAATTGAAGGATAGGGTTACTAGTCCTGGGGGAACCACGATTGCTGCGATCGCTAAGTTGGAGAAGGCTGGTTTTCGCTCAGCTTTGATTGAGGCGGTTTTGGGGTCTTATCAGCGTTCTCGGGAGTTGGGGGGTTGAAGGTTGAAGGTTGAAGGTTGGAGGTTGAAGGTTAAAGGTTGAAAGTTAAAGGTTGAAAGTTAAAGGTTGAAAGTTAAAGGTTGAAAGTTAAAGGTTGAAAGTTAAAAGTTGAAGGTTGAAGGTTGTTAAGCGTTGGCTTCCCTTGTAGGGTAGATTGAACATGGATCAGAACTGATTGATCATGTGAATCTTAAGATCCATTAGGCTAGGCCGTTGTTAGTTGGTCTTGGCTAACCCCATCTGCATCTGTAGTCCTATGGGGGTGTGATTTCAATGGGCAAAAAACTATTGTGGGCGTCATCTAGTTCTGTCATCTAGTTCTATAATGAATGGCAGCTAAAGGATTTATGCCATTGGCCGCAATCGTTTAAAAGTACCGGATCTGAACTACAATAATCACAAAATATTCATAATTTAGTCTGAATGTAAATTTGTGGACTCCTAGTAAAAGCCTTGGTAATTTCCGGCAAGACCCGGAAGTTATCTAACTAGGATGCAGGTTTAGGATTAGCTTCCTACGTTGATTTGGTCATGACACCCAGGGATGAACTCCAGTCTCTGGCTCTGTAGCCAACCATTAAGGTCAAGGCAAAATGTGTGGTTGGCTTGACAAGCCTTTTCAACATTACCGTTCGCGTAGCGGGACGAAGTCCGGAACACGTTACCGATTTGAGATGCACTAAAAATGCCAAATTACGTATTTGTCATTGACACAAACAAACAGCCATTAAACCCCATATCCCCCAAAAAAGCACGACGTTTATTGGACAAAGGGAAAGCTGCGGTTTTTAGGATGTATCCATTTACGATCATCCTCAAGACTGCGATTCGGCAAAGCCGACGCTGCGCGAACGCAAATCCGACTATCTCGCCTTGTCAAATCAAGATAGATCCGGGTAGTAAGACCACTGGGTTTGCTCTAGTCCAAAACGACCAAGTCATTTGGGCAATGGAGTTAGAACACAAAGGATCACTCATTAAGAAAAAACTAGAATCTAGAAGCGCCGTTAGACGTGGGAGACGCAACCGTAACACCCGTTACAGAAAGCCAAGGTTCCTTAATCGTAGGCGTCCTGAAGGTTGGATTGCTCCTAGCTTAGAGCATAGAGTCTTGACTACTGAAACCTGGGTTAAACGACTAATCAAGTTTTGTCCAGTCAATGAGATTGGGATTGAACGAGTTAAGTTTGATACCCAAAAAATGCAGAATCCTGAAGTTAATGGCGTCGAGTACCAACAAGGGGATCTAGCCGGGTATGAAGTGAGGGAATATTTGCTTGAGAAATGGGGAAGGGAGTGTGCCTATTGTAGCAAGCAAAATACTCCCCTACAGATTGAGCATATCCACCCAAAATCTAAGGGTGGGAGCGACCGAGTTAGTAATCTTTGTCTGGCTTGCGAGAAATGCAATCAGAAAAAAGGAAATAAACCTATAGAGGAATTCCTAAAAAAGAAACCAGACTTGTTGCGGAAGATCCTAGCCATTGCCAAACAACCATTAACAGATGCAGCGGCAGTGAATACAACTCGGAACAAGATAGTCAAAGTTCTTAAAGCTATAAAACCTGTAGTTACTGGTACAGGTGCTCAGACAAAATACAACCGGACTAGGTTGGGATTACCTAAGCAGCATTGGATTGATGCCGCTTGTGTCGGAGACATCAAAGACTTGGTGCTAAAGACGTCTCAACCGCTACTAGTAACCTGCAAGGGACAAGGAGGCAGACAAAAGGCTGCACTCAATAAATATGGCTACCCCATCAGACACAACCCATTGAGGCCGATCAAGGGTTGGAGTACTGGCGATATTGCCAGACATCAAAAATTAGGGATAGGTAAAGTGACTCCCAGAAGCAAGGGCAGTTTTGGATTTACTCCATTAGGAGCGAAGGGCTACAAGAGTTGTAAACCTCAAGATATATTTGCCGTACACAGAAAAGATGGATATATTTACAGCTTTTGCTGATATCTGCCGGATTTTACCTGGAAAAAATTCTCCTAAGCTTTCCTGCATCTACTTGATCACAGACAGATGACAGAATCTTCAATTCCGATTCGAGCCTTACCAAAAGCACGCCAACGTTCTCGACCCAATGGGTTGAAATGGTTTTCCTACATAAGTTTGGGGATTTTGAGCAATGCTGCTATTTTGGGTTTAGCTTTTTTTGTGCTCAAGCAAATCCCTCCAACTTACACCAGTAAGGCAGCAGCCATTATACCTGGTGTGGGTTCTCAAGGATCTGTTCAACTCCCTGGAGTCGGTCAAGCTTCCTCCAATCCAGGTGAGAAATCTCCTTACGGATATCTTTTAAAGGTAGATCCACGAGAAAACTACCAGTATATCGCCATGAGTGAAGTAGTTTTAAAGGAAGCTGCTGCTGCTGTTAATACCTCAGTCAAAGATTTTGAAGAGTTTGCCAAGCCAAGGGTTTATTTGGATAGAGGTACCACTATCATAGAATTTGAAGCGGATGGCAAAAGCAAACTGGAAGCTCAGCGAAATACTCGGGCTTTTTATGAAGCGTTAGTCAAGCGGATTGATTACTTAAGAGCAGAAGAATCAGCTCGTCAGGATAACAAGACGTTGCTAGCGTTAGACTCTGCTAATAGTAACTTAAAAAACGCCCAAACAAAGCTTTCTCAATTCAAAAAGAAGTCACTGCTCAAAATTTCTGAACAAATCAAGAACCTTTCAGAAGAAGTAGAGAGGTTGCGAGTGCAGCGTGCTAATTTATTGGCTCAGCAGCAAGCGGCTACCTCTGGATTAAGGCAGCTAGAAGCTAACCTCAGGTTGTCAACTGACCAAGCAGCCGATGCTCTGATGCTTCAGGATGATGAAGTCTTTAAAAAACTTTGGCAAAACTATAGCGATATCAGCGCTAACCTAACGATACTTAATTCACAATGGACACCAAACAGCCCTCAGGTGATTAATCAGAAAGCTAAGAAGCAAGCGGCTCTTGAGGCATTACTTGCTCGTAGCCAACAGCTATTGGGCAAGGGGATGGATCTTCAACGTTTGGATAATCTTAATTTGGGCTTAGATGCCCAGACAGGTCGAGCAAATCTGGCACAATTGTTAATCAACCAGAGAGCTCAACAGCAAGGACTAACAGGTCAAGTTAACGCCTTGGCAGAACAAATTGCTCAGTTAGAGTCTAGACTTCAGACGTTGATTCAGGAGCAGTTAACCCTGGCTGAGCTTGAGCGAGAGGTGCAAATCTCCGAAGCTATATTTACGGCCAAGTCGGCTCAATTAAACGTGAATAAATCGGATCATGCTAGTGCTTATCCAACCCTGCAATTGTTAGTAGAGCCGAACTTACCGAAAGAACCTGTTGGTAATACCAAAAAAACGGTGATGCTGGGAGCTGTGGCGCTTTCCCTTTTAATGACAACTGGGCTGGTTATCCTGGCCTGGGAAAAACCAAGTTCTAAGACAGACGCTCCTAAAGATTCCACTCCGGTACTTCAACCTGAGTCTTAAAGCAGTCAATTCAAAAGTAGCAAAAATTTAAGCATATGCCCATAGCGCACGCTACTTGAGGTGCGGTCAGCGGTCAGCGGTCAGCTGATTTTATTCAAAAGCTATTCGTACCTCAAGTAGCGTGGCCACAGGCCAATGGCTGATAGCTGATGGCTGATAGCTGATGGCTGATAGCTTAATGCTTACGCAACAATTTAGATCTAATTGTTGGAAACTACCAGCACGGAAAACTAAGCGGGAAAAACTCCAAGTCTGCTAGCTTAATCAGGTCTATGGAGTAAGTAATGTGATGAACCTATCCAACCGTATAATCAAAGGGTGGAAATCTCCCACGCTGCGAGTGATGTCTCTGACCTTCTTGGGTATGCTACTGGCGTGGGTTGCGGACATTTTGATGGCGGCGAAACTGGGGACTAGTCAAACCACAGATGCCTTGATTGTTGCCCTGAGCTTACCACGACTAATTGATACCGTGAGCCGGGAGGGAACCAGACAAAGCTTGGTTCCAATGTTCATGGAGCGCCGAGATGCTCTGAGTCACAGGGAATATCATCGCTTGGTCAGTGGCATTGTCAATTTAGCTTTAGTACTAGGCGTTAGTCTAACTGTTCTGTTGGAAATTCTAGCGCCATTGATAATAACTGGGTTAGCCCCAGGATTTTCTCCAGAGGGTAGAGCACAAGCAACGTTTTTATTTCGGGTCTGTGCGCCAATGGTTTTGTTTGCTCCTGGGATTGCGGTCTTCAGTGTGATCCTCAACAGCCAAAGGCGCTTTAGTGCGGTAGCTCTGCGGAATGCGATCGCACCAGGTTTCGTGGTGGCTGCCATTGGGTTGGCATGGCAACAGTCTAGTATTGCTCTGTGGATAGCGTACGCTTATACCTTGGGATTTGGTGGATTCTTTGTGCTGGTATTTCTAGATGCTTTTAAAGCGGGACACCAGCATCAATGGTTGGCGTGGGCTGGCAAAGATGACCTTGCGCGTCTGTGGCAAGCAGGTTCTTTACCCACTATTGGTTTTGTTATTAAGCTCGCATCTAATCTAGTCAAGAGCCAGATGCTGCCTTCCTTAGTAGCAGTTGGCGGGGTGTCCACATTCTACTTTGCGATTCGGATCGTCTCCGCTGCTCAAACAATTATTGGTGTCAGTATTGCTACCACCAGCTTGCCTGCCATGACAGAGCATGACTTAGCTGGGCATAAATCCCGGTTGGGATCGGCTTTGCGCAAAAACTTGACCAAAACCCTATTAGTAAGCTTACCTGCAGTACTTTTCATTGTGGTATCCCATGGGGAAATCATTCGTTTGCTATACGGACACGGTTCTTTTGAAGCTACCTCTATTGATCAGACTTCTCAAGTCTTCTTTTGGTTAGGGCTGTCGTTGGCATTTATTTCTCTAATCCCCGTGCTTGAAGCTGGTTTGTATGCTCAGAGAGCTTATGGTTTGGTTGTCTGGAGTATGGTGACCATGGCATTTGTAGGGGTTGCTCTGAGTTGGTTATTTTGGCAAATTTGGGGATTGATTGGTATTGCTATGAGTTGGCCTGTTATGGCTCTTATCTATGTGATACTTATCATCTATCTACTCCATCAAAAGGGTGTTTCTGTCCTCACAAACCATCCTAGTTAATCAGGGGTAATAAACTCTATGAATAGTTCAAGTGTTAAACAGAACTCTTACTTGATTATTGGAGGCACGACAAAAGCGGCAACAACATCACTATTTTATTATCTAGCTGATCATCCTGAAGTTTGTACCTCTAACCTCAAAGAAATTCGCTTCTTTTTGGATAAAGATTATCCAGAAGCTTCCAACTATCGCTATGAAGATGGTCTAGAAAAATATGATGATATTTTCCGTTATGCTCAGTGTTACCATTGCGAAAAAATTCGGATGGAGGCAACACCAGACTATCTTTACTCATCAGGGACACCCCATAAAATCAAACTATCTCTACCAAATGTGAAACTTATATTTATCCTAAGGGAACCGGTTTCTCGCTTAATTTCTTGGTATAAGTTTGCTAAACAGAAAGAGTATCTTCCTCAAGACATAACCTTTGATAACTATGTTGACCAGCAATTAATTAAGGATAATTTTGAGCAGGAAAATACCCATACCTATATGCGTTCCCTTGAGCAAGGCCGTTATTCTGTATACTTAAAGCCTTACTTTGAGTTATTCGGCTCCGATAGAATTTATGTGGCTTTTTATGAAGAATTATCCCATAATCCCAAATCTGTGCTTGAAAAAATTTGTCGATTTGCGGGAATTGATCCTAGCTTCTATGGGGATTATCTATTTAAAGTATATAATCCGAGCAAGGCAGTAAAAAATTGGTGGTTTCACCGGAATTATGAGCAGTTTTTAAAGTCGATGCGCCAATATACGCAAGACAAACCCATTCACAAAGTTTTGAGAAAAATTCGACGGTCGCTCGATCCAATCTATTTACGCCTTAACGTGCAGCCTCAGGAAAAGGTGTCGATTTCACCAGCTATCAAAAATGCCCTTACTAAGTATTATAAACAGGAAGTGACAGCATTGGAAGAACTACTTGGTCGCTCAGTTCCATGGGAGTCATGGAATTAATTTATAAAAAAACAACAACAAAGAACACTACCGAAGCAACGGGACAGGATATGATCAAACTCATGAGAGAAGAACACTCATTGAGGATAATATCGATGAAGAAATATGTCTGTACCGCTTGCGGCTATGTATATGACCCAGAGGTAGGGGATCCAGATAGCGGCATTGCACCGGGAACACCCTTTGAAGATATTCCAGATGACTGGGTATGTCCGGTTTGTGGAGTCGGCAAAGAAGATTTTGAACCGGAAGAAGAGTAAC
The DNA here is from genome assembly GCF_010671925.1 of Moorena sp. SIOASIH. Taxonomy (GTDB): domain Bacteria; phylum Cyanobacteriota; class Cyanobacteriia; order Cyanobacteriales; family Coleofasciculaceae; genus Moorena. The sequence continues at coordinate 106,596 of NZ_JAAHIH010000007.1, forward strand.
ATTTTTATTGTCGTATTGATTGTCGTAATCGGTGGCAGTGCCACCGTTTTTTTTGACAAAAAATAGTGGTAGGCAATAAAAACCCGTGCCTTACCAAACCCGGAGTGCTAATTGCCAATCGCATTCTTGGCAATTAATAATCTGACACTCCATAGCGCTGCTGAATTTCCAGCAATTTTACCCTGGCCTGCCCGGCATTATCGGCCAACTCAGCAAACTCCAAAAATCGCTTCAACTCCTTTTTCAACAAACTCCGTTCCACTTCCCAAGTTTCCCGTCCCAAATCTGGGGGCAAAACAATCATGTCAAATAACGTTGCCCGTTCCTTACCTGGGTGCGGTCGCAACACTCGCCCCCGCCGCTGAATAAATTGGCGGGGATTGCTACTACTTGCCAGAATCACCGCAGTTTCAATGGATGGAATATCCACCCCTTCATCCAAACATCGAATTGCTACTAAGCCCTGCAACTCCCCCCGCTCAAATTGACGACGTAATTCCTCCCGTTCTGCCAACGGTGTCTGAGCAGTGTACGTGTTCACCCGATACCCCAGTTGAGAACCTAGTAACTGGGTTACTGCTGCTAACTGACGGTTGCTTTCATTACTCACTTGCCCATCTACCGAACCATCCCCACAATAAAACAAGGTATGGTAGGTGTTCAGACGCTTAGCCATTAACCGCTGCAACGCCCTTAACTTGTTAGCAGCCGCCCCAACTAACCGAGCTCGTTGCATCAATAACGATGTTAAAGTAGTGTCATTTTCTATATCGTCTGCTTCCCCTAATGCCCAACCAATCCGTTGAGTTAATTTAGCATAGGCAATATTTTCCGCCTCAGTTAATTCCACGAACACCGGATAGTATAGGTAACGCACCAGCGCTCCTTGGCGAATCGCATCGGCTAAGGTCAGTTCTGGTTGTAATACTGAACCAAAATAGTCAAACAAGGCTTCTGTGCCATCTTCATCAAAATACCGTTCTGGTGTAGCTGACAGAGCAAGGCGCAGTCCAATGTTACGGGGTAAACTCTTTTCGATGCGGGTAGTCCCCAAATTATGGGCTTCATCTCCCACTATCAGGGTTTTTTCAGGAAAATACTTCAGCTGAGACTGGAAACCTTCCTTGATCAGGGTAGAATTGGTAGTGATTAAGGTAATAAACGATTGTTGCCCAACCTGGAGGTTGTATAGCTGAGCAGATAGTTTACTCTGCCAGCTGTAGACACTCTCGAAGGCTAAAATCGGTTCTAGATTAAAGTGTTCGCATTCTCGTGCCCACTGGGTGACCAAGTGGCGGTAAGGGCAAACCACCAGCAACACCTGTAAGCCGATTTTTTGATACAGTTCCGTTGCGATCGCTAAAGCAGTAATAGTTTTACCACTACCCGTTGCCATTTTCAGGGTTCCTCGTCCCCGATGGGCAAACCAATTTGCCACCGCTTGCCGCTGATACTGCCGCAACTGAATATCAGGTGGTATCCTAGGACATCCCTTGGGTGAGTCAGTGTCAAAGGAGAGGGGTAATTGGTAAGCTCCCCCCGATTCAGCTACTTTGATATTACGGGAGGGCTGATAGTATCCTCGTGCTGCTACACTTTCCCAGTCCACTGATACCATGAATGGGAATTTGTTCTTCCTCATTGGTCATTGGTCATTTGGTATTTAATAATTGGTAATTGGTAATTGGTAATTGGTATTTAGTATTTGCTATTTGCTATTTCCTAGTTGCTATTTTCTATTTTACTGGATCCAAGCAAGTCTTTTTAATTTTACTTTTTACTGTTTACCTTGGTCAGCGAACACCTCAATTTCTCCTGTCCTAGAGGCTTGGCATTCCACATTACCAATTGGTTGAGAACCTAACCCTGATCGCCCATCCACCTGCTTAATTCGACAAGACTTGGTGAAGGAATAATAGTCAGGTTTGGTGTCAGGGTTTGAACGGGGGCCGTTCCAATTGGCCTGCAAGTCTAAGTTATAGTCAGACCCAGACTTCCTGGATGAAAATTTATAGGTCACTTTCCATAGAGGATCTTCAGCAACCGGTGAGCTTTGCTTGGCTTGATATTCAATTCCCTTCAGGAACTTTTGGTGATTTACTTTAAGCAGGGATTTCTCAACCTCTGACCAAGATTTTTCATTCAACTCTTCTTTCAATTGAACTTCCATCCCCTCTAATATCGATACACCTCTAGATAGGACAGTGACTTGGGCAGAGGGCAATTTCCACACAAAGGAACTATGGATAAAATCATCGCTCAGTAAGCTAGGATATTGCACTAGCCAGTTTTGAATCACGAAATAAAACTGTATCCAGCAGCTAATCAGGAGCTGGCTACCGAATAAGATAACTAGATATTGACGTTCTGCTGGAGACGGTTTTTTTACCTTCAATCTTACTGCTAAAATATAGGGTAAAGCCGCAATTCCGGCTGATATCAATGGCCAACTAATGAACGTCAAGGATGATACGTCCCCTGAGTCGATGCCCAATAAATAGGTACTGATCCCATCAATTCTGAGCTGGTATTCCCCAACGTTCAAACTGATGCCGAATAGATAAATACTAGTTAATGCGCCAGTAATCCAGGCACCTAGGGGCAAGCTCTTCTTGGCAATTCTTAGCTTAGCCGCCGCTGCCGTTACCCAGTAGACAAATAAAATAAACAAAATACCACCACAGCTTGCTATCAGCCGTTGTACAAATCCCGTGGCTAACCCTGCCATTACATAGGAAAACACAGTTAGCCACATTAGAGCCTGCCAGGAAAATGCCTTGGGAGGTTTCAGTACCTTTACCAGCGAGTCTACCACCGCTAAGCCAATGACAAATTCGAATAGGGATGTGAAAAATTTCACGACGCTAGTTATCCACTAATGGGGTTGACATAAAGGAAACGCAGAAACAAAAGCAGTAAGATAGCGCTATAGCTACAGGAATTAGCAATGAGGACGACCATAGCTCGATTTTCCCCACCCGATCCTCTCTGACCAGAGCGCCTCAAGGATAACGACTTTTCCTCGTCGGAAGCCGATGTGGAACCAGTTGCCTGATCTTCAGCTAGTTCTAAAAAGATTTTGAGTAACCTCAGCCCTGCCAGCTTAATAATAAAGGAAAGAAAGAAAATTGTGATCACACTCATAGCGATAAGAGTATAAAAATTGTCAGGCTTATCCTCTGAAAAGTGATCGAAAAAGATATAACTAATCATCTGGCCTTGAAATTCCGTAGGGAGTTGGTCGTGAAGGGCAAAAAAACACCACCAACCTACAATAGTGGAAAGTAGATTAATCGATGTAGCTTGCTGCATGCTGGTTTTGCGGTTGAGTTTTAGCCCTCGTTGCAGGACTACCCCTTCCACCGCAATTACCACCAGCAGGAAGATAGTTTGAAACACGACCGTCTGTAGGGGCCATACAGGTGCCATAATTTTCGGTTTGCTCCAACGTAAGAATTTGCATTAAAAACCGTTTGAGCCACATTTTACCTGCACGATTCGGTGAAACTTGGTTTTGTTGACACTTTATGTTGACACCTTATGTTGACACTTTATAGTTGATTATTTTGTGTCAACCGTCAACAGAAATGGAGCAACTAAACTATGCAGGTCTTATGTTCATTAAATTAGACTACCAGTAATTTTCGGATACTGGTAGTGAATTTGAATGAGGGGTGTTACCCCCAAGCATCTTCTGGCGGGTTTCCTGTTAAACTCCTTAACCACAGGCTATACATTGAAGCACTACTAGGAACATCTGTAAAGATGCGATTGGCCGTAGGCCACGCGGGGCGCGTTCGCATTTTGTTACATATTTTTTCTCTTAGATACCTGTTTGACCTGCGGTCACCCTTCGCGAACAGAATTTAGGGTTTAGGCTCTAGGGTTTAGGCTCTAGGAAGGGTTCTGTTGAAAGTTGGCTAGCCCCTCAGTTAGGACGGAGGTGCTCAAGTGTCCCTGTTGTAGCTCATACCTAATACCATTCGCCTAATACCTAGAATTTATCGATTATTGCTGTATGGCTTTGCGGTCAGTGTCTGGTAGTTGACTCCTGGGGCAATGCTATGGTTGATGGGTGTACCCCACACCAGACAGACAAGCCAAAACTTTATCTTTACTGTATCTTTGCAGATCAACTCCCATCACCATGGCGCAAACCTATGACACGACATCACTATGAACCTGAACTCAAACTGCGTTCTGAAAAAGGAGTAGACTACACTAAACTGCGAGACGTACTAGCAGCAGGAAAGTGGAAAGAAGCCGACTTAGAGACAGCCAGGGTACTCCTGGAAGCAGCAGGTCGAGAAGCTGAAAAATGGCTAGATGTAGAGTCGCTCAAAACATTTCCCTGTGCTGACCTGCTGACCATTGACCAGCTTTGGGTAAGATACAGCCAAGGACACTTTGGGCTTAGTGTTCAGCAGTCCATTTATCAAGAGGTGGCAGGAGACTGCGTCAGGCTAGGTGAACGCATCGGTTGGAGAGTGAGGGGAGATTGGATAGCCTATAGTAAAATCAAATGGAATCTAGATGCCCAGATGGGACACCTACCCGTCTGTATGGCATTCATCTGGAGTAATCATCGGTCTGTATCCGGTATCGTGTGGTTATCTCGGGTAGGGTGTGAGGCGTGGTATACTTCATTTATGCAAAGACTTGTAAAGTGTAGCATATAAGCGTTACAGCTCAAGGAAATAATTCTTTCAACAAAAATTTTCAACAAAAATCTTTGCTACGAATTCTATAAAGATTTTATCAAGATTAGTTTGAGAACTCAAAACTCCCAGGTCTATTGTTTGGAGCACTGTCAGCTATCAGCTATCAGCTATCAGCTATTAGCTATCAGCTATTAGCTATCAGCTTATGGCCACGCTACTTCAGGTATTTTTTTAATAAAAGAGGTAAGCATTAGTTTAATCTGAGTGAAGTCACAGGCATTAAGCCTGTCCCACAAAGCACCTCAAGTAGCGTGGCCATAGGCCTTGGCCTTGGCCAACGGCTGACCGCTAAGGGCTGAATGCTTACGGAGCAGTGTTGTACAAACTAGGGATAATTTGTTAGTCTGTGGGTTACTCTCCATGCCCTACTGCTGGTGGTGGAAGCCGATAAATCTTTTGGGTAGTTTACCATAAACAAACATAATTCTCTACAGCTATGAGATAGGCTGTATCTGGATAGACAACAATGCAGTATTGAAACTCTGCGCTCTTGCATAGGCGCAGATTCTTCGGAGGAGTTAACTAACAAATGTTAGCCATCGCTCGAAACAACCACATCAACCTAACCTTCCGTAAAACCAATAGGCTTGCAGTCCACCAGGCAGCGCTAATTACCGCTACTCTCTCACGGTGGTGGGGGTTGAGGTTAGCTTTAAGTCTGTGGTTTGTAAGTCTTTGGTTTGATTCACTAGCCTTAAAGCCTTTGCTTGTAGGGGCTAAAACTAGACTACGTGGCTGTAGCCAATCAATCATTGCGATTGATTGTCTTTTCAGTGGAATTTCCCACCACTGGGAGTCCCAGCCAACCTTAAAGTTTTTTTTGTATAACTATTATTGTAGGACTTTGACAGCAGTTAAAATCGCCTCCTCGCGTTTCCTCCACCACATAAATGACCACATAAATAATAGTAGTTTCCACTCTCCCGTGAGGCTTTAGATGACCAGCGCTTATATCCTGATTGCCTCAATTTTGGTGTTGGGGGGGTTACTCGCTACCTTAGGCGATCGCATGGGTACACGAGTAGGAAAAGCACGGCTGAGTTTATTTAATCTACGTCCCCGTACTACTGCCACGGTAGTAACAATTATCACCGGTGGCTTAATTTCCGCCTCGACCTTGGGGATTTTGTTTGCCACTAGTGAGTCTCTAAGGGATGGGATTTTTGAACTTGATAATATCCTCAAAAAACTTAGAAGTGCTCGCCGGGAGGTCAGCCAATTAGAGGATGAGAAAAATCGAGTAGAGCGGCAGTTAGAGGACGCCAGAGCAGAGCAAATAGAGGTTCAGAAGCGTTTGGATGAAACCAATCGAAATTTCCAACAGGCTCAAAATCAACTGAAAGACGTCTCTGCTCAGGTTGGGGTGCTGCGTACTGAAATTAAGTCACTCCTAAGGGAACGTCAGCTGCTAATCCAACAGCGGAATCAACTCAATGAACAAATTACCCAACTCCAGAGCCAAATCACTCAATTAAAAGAATTGGTGAAGAAACGGGATCAGGAAATGCTTGAGCGAGACCAAGCTATCCAAGAGCGAGACCAAGCTATCCAAGAGCGAGACCAAGCTATCCTCAAACAAGACCAAACGATCCAACAGCGGGAGCAGGAGCTGGCTGAGAAAGACCAAGCTATAAAACAATTTGACCAGAAAATTGCTGAACGAGATCAAGTCATTGCTCAGCGTGAAACTTTCCTAAAAAAACTCGAACAAGAACTTAAAGAACTTGAACAAAAACTTAAACAAAAGGAGAGTCAACTTGCTGAACGTAATAAACAACTTGAATCACAAGAAAAACAACTGGCTTTTTTAAAACGGGAACTCGCAATTCTAGAACAGTACTATCAGAATTATCGAGTACTGCGTCAGGGAAATGTTGCTTTATTTCGTGGTCAGGTACTCACCTCTGGAGTAGTACGAATTGTCGATCCAACAGCTGTAAATCAAGCCGTTGATCAACTGTTGAGCCAAGCCAATAAGACAGCCGTAGACATTACCCGTGCTAGTAGCGGTAATTCCCAAGAGCCACTGGTGCAAATTACTCAAGCACAAGTAGATCAGTTAATCCAGCAGATTAAAGATGGTAGAGACTACGTGGTGCGAATTCTCTCAGCGGGTAACTACGTTGAGGGGGAAAAACCAATACAAGTATTTGCAGATGCAGCCCTCAATCAGGTTGTCTTTAAGGGGGGTGATGTGCTTGCTACCATCTCGACTAATCCCTCAACTATGACCAATGAGCAAATTCGCAAGCGGCTCGATCAGTTGTTGGCAGCCTCTGAGTTCCGTGCTCGTCGCGCTGGGATTTTGGGTGATATCCAAGTCGGAGATGGTCGGCTGACCACCCTAACCAACTTTATTGAGCAGCTGGAGCAGTATAGTCAACCCCTTAATGTCAAAGCTATTGCCCAAGAAACTGCCTACACAGCTGGTCCTTTAAAAATGCAGCTGGTAGCGAGCTACAATGGAGAAGATGTTTTTAAAACTATTGTTAACTAGCTAGGTGGTCAGCGGTCAGCGGTCAGCGGTCAGCGGTCAGCCGTTGGCCACGCTACGGGAATGGCCACGCTACTTGAGGTGTTTAAAATAAACCTCTTTTATTCAAAAGCTATTCAAAAGCTGATAGCTGATACGCGACACGCTGATTGCTGATTGCTGATTGCTGATAGCTGATACGCGACACGCTGATAGCTGATACGCGACACGCTGATAGCTGATTGCTGATTGCTGATTACTGATTACTTACTTGTTAAGTAGCTAGCTCCTCCACAATTTGCCAATCGGGATTGTTATTAACTGCCTCTTGAAGTAGCTCAAACATTTGCCGACAATGGTTATTAACCTGTAGAGGTAACTCTTCATTTTTGACGACAAAATTTATGGGCACTTGTTGCTCAGTGGCTTTCGATTTGTCAATCAATACGTCCACTGTAACCAGCTTGGTAAAGGATATATTATCCGGACTCTCTCTTGCCATTATATAGTCATCACTCTCGTAGAGAATCTCAAAATGGCAGGATTTTAGAACCTCAATCAGTAATGGTAGAAGACGATCAAGGGAAATAGTGATTTTAATGGAACGATTGTAGCGAGCCATATAGACCTGGGGCTTGCTGATAGCTAAACTTTTCTATCTTGACATTCCCCGCTCTAAACGGACGGGGATTCTAGGTTGATCGACTCGCCATAACCTGACGGGTTTATACCAACCAAGCTAGAGGGCAAATCTACCGAAGGGTTTTAGGTCTTATTGACCCAGTTTTCCGCATTCCCTGCTGTAACTTGTTTCTCAAAACGGCTTTTGATAGCTAACTAGTTTTTTGCTTCTAAGCCGACCTAGGTGACCAAATTGTTAGGCAAGGATTACGCAGTACCCTATCTCTGGCGATACTTCTTACTTTACTCTACGGACGAAGGATTTGGGCAATAACTTATTGTTTTTTTAACTTATTTTTAAATTATTGTTTGAAATTATTGGTTTAACTTGTTGGTTTATTACTTTATTAGTTTATTAACTTATTTTATTTTTAACTTTTGTTACTTGCTAAATTTTGCGTTCCTACTCTTGTTAAAACTTTACTGTAATCCAGGATTATTTTAACGCCATTAGACCCAGATGTCAAGAAAACTATCCACGGCGGTTAAAACCGCCCCACACGCTCACGTTTGTTTCATCCCCCCTTGAAAAAGACGGGGTTTTCAAGGAAAGACCCAAGGGGTAGGGTGCATCTCATATTTGTAAAAAAGATCGCAAGTGTGGGGCGGGGGCGCGGGAAGTGTGGGAAGTGTGGGGCGGGGGCGCGGGAATTTTTGCCTAATTTCATGCATTGAGATACACCCGGGTAAAGCTTGCGCGAAGGTAAGATTTTTTATAATAATCGAATTTTCAAACATACGAGCTATGAATGTAGCAATCATTGGTTGTGGATACGTGGGTAGTGCCGTTGCTCACCTTTGGCATCAAGACTTAGGGTTATTCACTACAGTAACCACTACTACCCCTGAGCGTGTCCCAGAACTAGAAACAATTGCTGACCGAGTGGTTGTGGTTAAAGGAAACGACCCTATTGGTCTCGAATCGGTAGTGAAAAACCAGGAGATTATTCTTTTGTCTGTGGGTGCTGCCAATGGCAAGGTCTATCAAGAAGCCTACTTAGACACAGCCCAAACCTTAGTTTCTGTGCTCAAAACCACTCCTACGGTACGACAGCTAATTTACACCGGAAGCTATGCTGTTTACGGTGATCGACAGGGAGGCTGGGTAGACGAAACATCACCGATTGCTCCCCCTAATCCCAATTATGAAATTATGGCGGAAACTGAGCAGGTATTACTATCAGCATCCAATCCTAATCTGAAGGTTTGTATCCTGCGTCTGGGAGGAATTTATGGTCCGAAGCGGGAACTAGTCAAAATATTTGGTCGATTCGCAGGTACTACTCGTGAGGGTTCGGGTAAAGAAGTCACCAATTGGATTCATCTAGATGACATAGTTGGTGCAATAGAATTTGTCCGTTCTCACCAACTGCAAGGGATTTCTAATCTAGTAGATGACCAAATACTGACTTATCAAGAATTGCTTGAAAAAGTATTTAAACAGCACAACTTACCCCCCGTATCCTGGGATTCATCCGTTACTAAAGCCCGACCTTACAATGCCCGAGTGTCAAATAAAAAGATAATTGATGCAGGTTACCAGTTTATTCATCCAGAAAAAATTTTCTAATCTGATTACTCGGTGGGATTAGTTTACTGAAAATTAGCCTAAACATAAGTAACGAGGCGATTGGTGCATGAATCGCCTCTAGCCAAGATTCAACAAATACACTATCTAAAACAAGTGTGAATTTTTTGTGATAGATAGGATTTGGGATTTTAGGGAGTAGGGAGTAGGGAGTAGGGAGTAGGGAGTAGGGAATCGGGAGTAGGGAGTAGGGAGTAGGGAATCGGGAGTAGGGAGTAGGGAGTAGGGAGTAGGGAGTAGGGAATTGGGAGTAGGGAATCGGGAATCGGGAATCGGGAATTGGGAAAAAATCTTGTTTACCTGATTACTATGAGAACCGATAATTACCCTTAATAAAAATCTCCCCATCTCCCTATCTCCCTATCTCCCCATCTCCCTATCTCCCCATCTCCCTATCTCCCCATCTCCCCATCTCCCCATCTCCCCATCTCCCCATCTCCCCATCTCCCCACACTCCCCTCTCTTTCCCTATTCCCCGCTCCCAGCCCTATTAGCTGATCGGTGGTACCGTCAACCCCTTAAGCGCCACCCGTTCTGCTGATGGCGTTAATCCCTTACTTTGAATTAAAACCCCAAAGCCACCCAATCCGGTTGGATCGATCAACTGGTGTAACCGTTGGCGACGCTGCATAATCTTGATCACATCCTGTGCTGTTGCGTTCGCATTTCCCCTTTCTCTAGGATCAGAAAGAGCAGCTATGCGATCGCCTAATCCCAATGCCATTAGAAACAACCCTTGCTTGGTCAAACCTACTTTACCCAAACCACATAACTCTCCTTGTCGCTCTAAGGCAGTAAAATCCACATGAGCAGTAATGTCTTGTTCGCCGATATAACTATAGGGGTTATTATGGTGCCGGTGGCGATAATAACACTGCAATGTTCCCTGATCACGGGCTGGCAAATAATACTTTTGGGCTGGATAGCCATAATCAATAGTTAGGACAAACCCCTGGTTTAACCGTTTCGCAACAGTTTTAATCCAATCTAGTGCTGCTAGATTCACCTCAGAGCGATAGCCCTCTGGATAGGAACCAGAGAACAAATTAATACCTACCAAATCAAAATACTGTCTCAGTTGCGGTGTAGAAGGGGTATCTAAAACTTCTACAAACTTAATGTCATCCTGCTCAACGGTTGCGATATAGATTTCTTTCAGATCTCCTGCTTGCAGCACAACTTGATGTACGGGTAACGCATCAACCAATTCGTTAGAAAAACAGCAACCAGTCAGGGAATTGTCTTGTATTTCTTCCCAAGAACACCACCGCACAGGTAACGAGTGCTGGTGATGGTCGAGTCTGGGTAGGTTTAGTTTCAACAACAGCTGCTTCTGTTGAGCAATCATTGCTGTTGCCTTTTCCACAATGATGTAATTTACGGCACCATAGCAATCTGGGTAGTGCTGGTGCAAGTAAACTAGAACATCTGCTGCTAGGAGTCCCTGTCCTGCTCCCATTTCCATCAGGGTAAAGGGATTAGGTTGTCCGAGGATATCCCACATTTGGGCAAACTGTTCAGCAAGTAACTCCCCAAAGTCTTTTCCTAGGTGGGGTGAGGTGAAAAAGTCTCCTGATGAACCAATGTTAACTGCACCATTGGCGTAGTAACCTAGCTGTGGATGGTATAGTGCTAAGTCCATGTACTGGGCAAAGGTAATTCGCTGGTTAGGTGCTGTAGCAATGTGATTAGCAATTACCTGGGGTAGGGGTTGAGTAGATGGAAGGTTTGAATTCAAGAAATTAGTCATTAGACTTCTTGCAGAAGTCGGGAACAGGGAACAGGGAACAGGGAATAGGGAACAGGGAACAGTGGACAAGAATTGACGGAAACACGATCAGAAAACTAATTTTGTAAGAGGTTTATTATACATATATACCATTTCTGGTACTTATGAGGTACAGACAATTTAATTCTACCTACTCCCTACTCCCTACTCCCTACTCCCTACTCCCTACTCCCTACTCCCTTTCCTATAGCTTACGTATACACTTTTTTATTAGCCGTGAATACGCCATTGGGTTGAGTAATCACTGCTTGAGTCACCACCCCACCATTATCGGTAGTGAAGTTAATACTAAATCCTGATAAATCTTTAAGATTAAATTCGGTTCCTTGGTAAAGAACTAACTCTATCTCTGGCTGACCAGCTAATAACGCAACTAGTTGATTATCTTTGATAAAGATAATCAAAGAGTGACCATAAAAGTCATACTCACCCACAAATTTTTCCATAAAACTAGTGGTTAAAATGCTTTGGTCAGGGATTCGTTCAAATACAATATCCTTCACCGTCGGTTCTAGAGGTATGGACAGTCTCTGAATAGTTCCTTTGGGGTCATTAAAGAATGATAATAGTTGAAAATTATCATCAAGTATTTCTGATAGTAATTCAAAACTATCATAGTGGTAGTGCTTTAGTTCGTAAACGATGGAATTATTATAAGTTGCCGTTAACTGCTGATCTTTGAGCGCAATGGAAACTATTCCGTATCCGGGATGCTCAAAATCTCCTGTGTAATCTTCTAGGGGATGTGATGGTTGAGTGCCAGTTTTAGGCTGTGCTTTGGTGTTCTGTTTGCCTTGTTCAGCAGCTTGTTTAGCTTCCTCAACCTTACTCTTAATCCTTTCATTCCAAGGAACTTCGTCGAGACCAAGCAAGCGATCGCAAATGTGATAAGTTATAATATTTGGCAATAGGGTTCCTTGGAGATTGGTGAGAACTACCACAGCAATTTTATCTTGAGGCATCAACGTTGTCAGGGCAGAAAATCCGTCAATACCACCCCCATGCTCAACGTGATTATGACCTCGGTAGGCAGTGATAATCCATCCTAATCCATAAGAGGAATGCCAGATTTCCGGATACTCAAGGGGTGACGGCATCACGATTTGTGGTGTATACATCTGAGTCAGAATACCAGGATTAATAATCTGCTTATCCTCATAGTTTCCCTGATTTTGATGGAGTAGAAGCCACTTCGCCATATCAGTAACATTAGAATTAATAGAGCCAGCAGAACCAATGGTGTCGATATTGCGAAATGGGATGGCTTTAACTACGTCATCTTTCTCTCGATAAGGAAGGGAAAAATCGTCAGTCTCCTGGGATTTGACAACGGAAAAATTGCTGTCTACCATCGACAATGGATTAAAAATTTCCTGCTGAACAAATTCTTCCCAGCTGCTCTCGGCAATTTCACCAACTAAGTAGCCAGCCGTCATGTACATCAAATTTTGATACTGAAAGACAGTTCGCAATTCATCACTAGGTTCGAGATACTGTAAGCGCTCAACTATTTCTTTACGAGTTAAAGGACTGTTATACCAGATAGCATCGTGACGGGGTAAGCCAGAACGATGAGTGACTAGGTCACGGAGAGTCATGTGTTCACTAGCATAGGCATCATATAGTTTAAAGGTGGGCAGATAATGTCTAACTGGTTTATCCCAATCTAATTTTCCTCGCTCAGCCAAGATGCCCATAGCCATTGTGGTAAAGGCTTTAGTGCAAGACCCAATCCCAAAGATGGTTTTAGATGTTACTTTTAAGCCTTTTTCTACATCCCTAAAACCAAAGCCCTCACAAAAGATGATCTGGCTATCGTGAACAATAGCGATAGCCAGCCCTGGGACTTTCCACTCTTCCATTCTCTCGTTGATAAAGTCACTCAGACCTTCCATTAGTTGCTCTCCATTGATGTTAATTTCAGAAGTTTCGACGCCAGTTGCTCATCTGACTCCCCACACTTCCCACACTCCCCACACTCCCCACACTTCCCACACTTCCCACACTCCTCCCACTCCCCTTTCCCCAACTCCTCCTTGTCCTGTTTACTGATAATCACTTAATTTCCCCATGGCAAATTAAGTGAAGCGGGTCACCATTGGCGGTAAAATTAGATAAGATAGGTATATCTACTAGAGAAAAATTACTTATGGCTAGTGGTAAATCCCAGAATCCCGCAACTCTGTCTTACCGCGAATTGCAAATCATCGAACATGTAGCGGCTGGTTTAACCAATCTCGAGATCGCCCAGGAGCTGGCAATCAGTAAGCGCACTGTTGATAATCATATCAGTAACATTTTGACCAAAACCTCCACTGATAACCGGGTGGGTTTGGTTCGTTGGGCCTTAAAGTGGGGCAAAGTTTGCTTGAATGATGTCAATTGCTGTCCTTTACCAGCCCCTGGTCAAACCCAGTGAGACCACTGACTTATCCAGTCCCGGAGATTATTGAATCATTAACTTACTGATAGTTTTCAGAACTGATAGCTTTGAGAGTTGGCTTGAAGCTAGGATTAGGCAGTTTTGCTCAGGTTTATTTAATTAAGTTGGTTTAACTAATTTTATTTTTTAAAGCCACCAGTTCAGCACCTCAGGGGCTCTCTTAACCGCCCAGCTACAGAGCAAGAAACCCATGATTATGTACGTCCCACCGGCATAATTACTTTAGTTGTCCAGGGTGACTTCTAGGCTTTTGGCTGACTACTGATAACTAAAACCTGATAACTAAAACCTGACAACTCAAAGTTGACCGCTCAAGGCATATCTTAAGTATATCTTAAGATATTTTTAGCGATCGCGGACAATCTTTCTCTAGGATGTCCCATACCTGTTTAGGGGTTAGGGTAGATATCTACGATATCTAGACTGCTATTCCTTTCGTTCCACCACTACTTTCAATCGAGCCGCCAATGCCCCGATCGCTCCCAGGGCGACTAACCAAGGAGCCAAGAAAATAGCAGTAAATCCTCCTAATACGCCAAAAGTTAGCGGAATCTCCAACAAAATCCGATCCTGGTCATTTTTGATCATAATTCGGCGAATATTCCCCTGATTAATTAGGTCTTTAACTTTGTCAATCAGGTCATTACCACTAATACTGAATTCTTCGACACTGACCTTTGGTTGAACATCTGCCTCTACGGAATTGGAGTGATTGTTAATTTGTTGATCAGTTGGTTCATTCATGGTAAGTTAGCTATGCACCGGCTTGGTCATTATGGTCATTACTTTTCTACATTAGCTCGAAAAAAATAGTTAGTGTTGAGACAAAATGCTACAGGACTGGTGGTAAAGCATTTTGGGTTTTATAATATATATTCGAGATGTTCGTTCTATAATTGTTTGACACCGCTGTGACTAAAACCCCCCTACCCCTTAGTATCGGCGACCAGAGGGACCAAGCGACCCAACAACCGGACGCTTTGGGACGTTTTGGGAAATTTGGTGGCAAGTATGTTCCAGAAACCCTGATGCCTGCTCTAAGTGAACTAGAACAGTCTTTTGAGCAATACCGTAATGACCAGGATTTTCAACAGGAACTACAACAACTGCTGCGAGACTATGTAGGACGTCCTAGTCCTCTGTATTTTGCTGAACGTCTGAGTAACTACTATACCAAATCTGATGGTAGTGGACCACGGATTTATTTAAAACGGGAAGATTTAAATCACACCGGTGCTCACAAGATTAATAATGCTCTGGCTCAGGTATTGCTAGCCCAGCGCATGGGTAAGCGGCGCATCATTGCTGAAACGGGAGCGGGTCAGCATGGTGTGGCTACCGCAACAGTATGTGCTCGATTTGGTCTCGAATGCGTCATTTATATGGGCGTTCAGGACATGGAACGGCAATCCCTGAATGTGTTTCGGATGCGGCTACTGGGAGCAACGGTGCAACCGGTATCGGCTGGGACCGGTACTCTCAAGGATGCTACCTCGGAAGCGATTCGAGATTGGGTGACAAATGTGGAAACCACTCACTATATCCTTGGGTCAGTGGCAGGTCCTCATCCTTACCCAAAAATGGTACGGGATTTCCATGCTGTGATTGGCCAGGAAACTCGCGCTCAATGCTTGGAAAAGTGGGGCGGTTTGCCGGATATTTTGTTAGCTTGTGTAGGCGGTGGCTCTAATGCCATGGGCCTGTTCCATGAGTTTGTTAATGAACCCACTGTGCGGTTGATTGGCGTGGAAGCAGCAGGCGCTGGTGTAGATTCTGCTAAACATGCGGCTACCCTAACTAAGGGACGACCAGGAGTGTTGCACGGGGCAATGAGTTATTTGCTCCAAGATCAGGATGGTCAGGTGCTCGAAGCTCACTCGATTAGTGCTGGCTTGGACTATCCTGGTGTCGGTCCAGAGCATAGCTATTTGAAGGATAGCAGTCGGGCAGAGTATTATAGTGTTACAGACCAAGAAGCCGTGGCTGCGTTTCAACGGTTGTCTGAGCTGGAGGGAATTATACCGGCACTGGAAACATCTCATGCGATCGCATATCTCGAAACTCTATGTCCCCAACTAAGTGGTAATCCCCAGATCGTGATTAACTGTTCCGGTCGCGGTGATAAGGATGTGCAAACTGTTGCTAAATTTATGTCAGCTCAGACGTCAAAAGATTAAAAAAATAAAAAATACATAGGAAATGTGGACTGTCAAGGGTAAATTGTAAACTACGATACAGTAATTCCTAGAAATTAGAGCCCAGCTTTTAGCCAGCCTGCTCATGCCAACACCATTGGTCAAGATTAGTTTGGGAATGCTGATCTTTGCTGTGGAATTAACCCAAGTTTTTATCAAGGCTCGTTAACTCTAGTAACCACTGTGATTTATTTGCTAGTTATGGTGCTATAACATCGCTTTACAGCGATAACTAACACTACTAACTGACACTACTAACTAACACTACCGGTAGTGGTTAGTCTCAGTGGTTACTGTCATCTTAACGAATAACTATGCCGTAGACCTTCTGATCATGGGAACAGAAACGGTACCCCATAGGAGCATCGAATAAACCAAATCCTGGGAGTTATCCCTAACAATACTATCCCATCACAAACACTATCCCATCAAAACTATCGCATCAAACATTATCCCATCCAACAAACTTCTAGAACCTACAACCTATAACCTTTGAACCAATGACTAACACAACTGTAATTGAAGAATTGAAGGATTTTCAAGTTTGCGATCGCGATTTACCCGAATCTATATGCCAAGAGTATCTAAGGGCAGATTCTCTCGCCGTGGATACGGAAACCATGGGACTGATTTACCAACGCGATCGCTTATGTCTTGTACAGCTGTGTGATCCACAAGGACGAGTCACCTTTGTCCGCATTGACAAAGGACAAACAGAAGCACCCCGATTAAAACAGTTGTTAGAAGCGACTAATGTGCTCAAAGTGTTTCACTTTGCTCGGTTTGATGTCGCTATGCTCAGGCAAAATCTCGGTATTGAAGTCAATCCTGTATTCTGCACCAAGATTGCTAGTAAGTTAGCCCGCACTTATACTAGTAGCCATGGTCTCAAAGAATTGGTCAAAGAGCTAGAACGGATAGATTTGGATAAAAGTGCTCAGAGTTCTGACTGGGGTAATGTTGCTAACCTCTCCGATGAGCAGTTGGAATACGCTGCTAATGATGTACGCTACCTGTTAAATGTGCGGCAAAAACTGATCAATATGCTGCAACGGGAAGACCGCTGGGAATTAGCTCAACAGTGCTTTGAGGCGTTACCGACTATGGTATCTCTCGATTTGTTGCACTATCGAGATGTATTTGAACATTGAATAATCGGCGTTGGTGAATCTTCTTTTGAATAGGAGTAGAGTGGGCATCCTGCCCGCCTGGGAATATATTGAAACTGGCAAGATGCCAGTTCCACCAAGATGCCAGTTCCAGCAAGATGCCAGTTCCACCTCACTCTTAAAATCATTCCATTATTAAGCAACGCCGAATAATCAGAGACTGTTCAGAAAGTAGATATTAAAACAGTGATTAGTCCCTGACTATTGGTGGGTTACCGGAGATAGCTCCTACAGTCTCGTTGCCTAACTTAACCGATGCCAGGAACTAAGCAAAGTTTAACAAACAGTTTCCAAGCTCCAAAATCCAACTTAAACTAGTAGAGGGGGGTGTTACCCATAGCCCCTCCAGCAGATACCAGTGAAACGTATGTTTAGTTGGAAACGTGCCCAAATCCCCTTGTGTTTGGGTGCTTTTTTGATATCAGTGCTGATTAGCCTATTAACCATAGCACCTAGTCAAGCACAATCTCAGGCATCTAAAACCTTGCCGCCATTGAAGATTACCCAAGGATGGCACTATCTCTGGGGTGATGTTTCTATCAATAACCTCCATCATGCCAAGGGTTGTACTAAGGTCGAGATTGCCAAGGGCGACCCTTGCTGGCAATCATTTACGTTTCCAGAAAGACTATGGAAGTCACAGCAAGATCAACAGCAAAACAATGTTTGGTTAGGGGTTAGGTTACCAGACGGGAAATGGCAATCTCCCACTCTTTATCTCGGAGCAGTTCCGAATATACTAGAAGCTTATTTAGATGAGCAACTGATTTATACCCGATTATCCCCTAACTCATTGCCTCCAGCTAATGGTGAAGGGTATCAATGGCCAATTGTTCCTCTTGATTCAAATTTTTCCGGCAAATCATTGTTCATTAATGTTTATGTCGGGGGTGATAAGTCTATTTACATCGGATTTTTCGACCGGATAGTTATTGGTTCTAAATTTAACGTAATTCGTTGTTTGTTCAAAGACGAAATAAGCACCGTTTTAGGATGTATTTTTATTTTAATTGGCTTGTGGTTTAGTTTAACTTGTTTATTCCGGTCTCAAGACAAACGATTAATTCTAGCCTTTGCATTATTAGCCATAGCTGGTGGCGTTTACAACATTAGTCAATCAACCATTATTCCCTTATTATTTAAGGATTCCATGAATTGGGAGTATAGTCGATATACGGCTTTTTGTTTTCTTCCTATTCTGAGCCTTATTGGTTTTGAACAAATATTTGGCTCAGGCTATTTTTCCATCATCCAGCGGTTATGGCAAATTCACCTAATTTATTCCGTAATTTCTTTAGGATTAATTGTTATATACAAAAGTTACTGGTTGTATGAGAGATCTATTGATCACTACCTGCTCCTGGCTAGTACAATAATTTTATTGCTCCATGCTATTCCTATAGCTATCACTAAGAAAAACTATTATGCTAAACTATTTAGTTTAGGATTATCTATCCTGGCTATAGCAGGAATGCATGATATTTTAGTTTATCGCTTTGAACTGGAAAATTGGTATCAACGATTCTATCCTTGGGGAATGTTGCTGTTTATCCTATCCTTAGGATTAATTTTAGAACGACGATTTGCTGAAACCAGGCGACTGCTACAGGAATATAACCATAAACTAGAAACCAAGAATGCTGCTCTTCAGAAAATGGATCAGCTCAAAAATGAATTCTTAGCTAATACATCTCATGAACTTAAAACACCTCTGAATGGCATTATCGGCATCGCTGAATCCCTGATTGATGGAGCAACAGGTGAGTTATCCCAGCCAACAGCATCTAATCTTTCTCTGATTGTCTCTAGTGGCAAACGGTTAACTCAGCTTGTTAACGATTTACTCGATTTTTCTGCCCTCAAGCATAAACAAATTAACCTGAGAATCAAGCCAGTGGGGATGCGAGAAATAACAGAAGTTGTTTTATTACTATCCCGTCCCCTTGTGGGTAATAAAAACCTACAACTGATTAATCAAGTTTCCTCATCGAGTCCCCCTGTGGATGCTGATGAAAACCGACTCCAACAGATTCTCTATAATTTGGTGGGTAATGCCATTAAATTTACTGAACATGGTACCATTAAAGTGTCAGCAGAGGTGATCAAGTCTTATCTAAAAATTACCGTTTATGATACAGGGATTGGTATCCCACCTGATAAATTAGACCGAATTTTTGAAGCTTTTGAACAAGGGGATGGCTCCATTAATAGGAAATATGGAGGAGTGGGGTTAGGTTTAGCTGTTACTAAAAAACTGGTGCAGCTCCACGGCGGAGATATTGATGTGGAGTCTACCCCAAACCGTGGCTCACGGTTTAGCTTCACCCTACCGATATCAACAGGTAAAGTACAGAGGAAACAGCGAGAGGAAGTTTCCCAGGTTCAGAATTATTTGGCGATGGCAAGTGACTCTGATCACCTGATATCTGATCACCTAATATCTGATCACCTGATATCTGATCACCTGATATCTGATCAGAACTTATCATCACCAACTGTGGAAGCCTTTAACATCTTGATTGTAGATGATGAACCAGTAAATCTTCAGGTTTTGGTCAACCATCTTTCTCTGCACAACTATAATATTATTCAAGCAGTTAATGGCCTAGATGCATTCACAAAAATTTGCCAAGGATGCAGACCAGACTTGATTTTACTGGATATTATGATGCCGAAAATGACCGGCTATGAGTTCTGTAAAAAAATTCGTCAAAAATTTCTACCGAATGAACTACCGGTGGTGTTGTTAACGGCTAAAAATCAGATCTCAGATTTGGTAGCAGGATTTGCAGCAGGAGCGAATGATTATTTAACTAAGCCCATATCCAAGAATGAATTGCTAGCACGAATTAAGACCCATCTTCAGTTAGCCAAAATTAATGTAGCTTATGGACGCTTTGTGCCTCGGGAGTTTCTGCAATTTTTAGAAAGGGAAAGTATTCTTGATGTCCAATTAGGGGACTATGTCCAAAAAGAGATGACAGTACTTTTTTCGGATATTCGCTCCTTTACTAGTTTATCAGAGAGGATGTCACCGGAAGAAAATTTTAATTTTATCAACGGCTATTTAAGTCGAGTCAGTCCAGTGATTCGTAATTATAAAGGCTTCATTGATAAATATATTGGTGATGCGGTGATGGCGTTGTTTCCCGAAAAGGCTGATCATGCCCTAAACGCAGCCATTGAGATGCAAAAGCAAGTTTATCTTTATAACTCCCATCGGCACAATAGTGGTTATGAAGCGATTGCGATTGGTATTGGTTTGCACAAGGGGAGTTTAATTTTAGGAACAGTGGGGGAATCTCAACGGATGGATACAACCGTGATTGCTGATACTGTAAATTTGGCCTCCCGTTTGGAAAGTTTAACCAAGATTTATGGAACAGAGATTTTGATTAGTAAACCAACCTTGACTGATCTGGATAATCGAGAAAGTTATCATTATCGGTGTCTAGGGCGAGTCAAGGTGAAGGGTAAAAGTCAACCAGTGGAAATCTTTGAAGTGTATGATGCTAATCCTGAGGATTTGATTGCTTTCAAGTCCAACACAACTCCTCGGTTTGAGGAAGCAGTTGCCTATTATGTAGAAGAAGACTTTGCTCAGGCGCAACAGATTTTTGAGGAACTTTTACAGAGTAATCACCAAGACCGGGTGGTTGAACTTTATATTGAACGGTGTGCTAAAGCCCAGGTATTTGGGGTGTCGGAATTGGATATTGTGATTACTTGAATTGGTTATTAAGGGAATAGGGAGTAGGGAGTAGGGAGTAGGGAGTAGGGAGTAGGGAGTGTGGGGAGATGGGGAGATGGGGAGATGGGGAGATGGGGAGAATTTTATTAACAGATGTAGGGTGGGCAGTGGATCAGACAGATTGATGTGCTTACCATCAGGTTGCGAGGCACTGCCCACCAAGGATTAATCACAATAGAACAGTGGAGAGTAGATGTAGGGTGGGCAGTGCAGCAGACAGATTGATGTGCTTACCATCGGGTTACAAGGCACTGCCCACCAAGGATTAATCACAATAGTAGTAGATGTAGGGTGGGCAGTAGATGTAGGGTGGGCACTGCATCAGACAGATTGATGTGCTTACCATCGGGTTACAAGGCACTGCCCACCAAGGATTAATCACAATAGAACAGATGTAGGGTGGGCACTGCATCAGACAGATTGATGTGCTTACCATCAGGTTGCGAGGCACTGCCCACCAAGGATTAATCACAATAGAACAGATGTAGGGTGGGCAGTGGATCAGACAGATTGATGTGCTTACCATCAGGTTGCGAGGCACTGCCCACCAAGGATTAATCACAATAGTAGTAGATGTAGGGTGGGCAGTGGATCAGACAGATTGATGTGCTTACCATCGGCTTGCGAGGCACTGCCCACCAAGGATTAATCACAATAGAACAGTTGTTGATCACCTCAAGAGGTCTTGTGTTGATGACCTGAGCCTGTTAATAACCTTGGCCTTTCGGCCACGCTACGCGAACAACTTACTAACCTTCAACCTTCAACTTACTAACCTTCAACCTTCAACTTACTAACCTTCAACCTTCAACCTCATAACCTTCAACCTTCAACCTCATAACCTTCAACCTTCAACCTCATAACCTTCAACCTTCAACCTCATAACCCAAAAAAAAGTAGCCGCAGAAATACCTTCCACGGCTAGCAATTGTTACTTATGTCTCAACTTTGTAAACCTAATCAAACATAATCCGATCAGACCGTAAGCTATCAGCTATCAGCTATCAGCTATCCGTTTTCAGCTATCAGCTATCAGCTAAACACTGACCACTGACCACTGACCGCTGACATCAGACCTGATGCTTTGGCCAGGGGGCTTTGCCCCCTGAAATTTAAGCCCTTAACCCAGCATTAAGTATTTCGTCATTACCGTGATGAATTCGCCAGGAATGCCAGTCGGCTGAAGGGGGCTCCACTCGTCAATTTGGGCGTAACCCCGTGCATAAAGGGTATGCATGGTGTTGGTTATTGCTCGGCGGGAGCCTTTCAAAATGTGCTTAATGGGGTATTTTTTGCGGAAAGGTTCCTGAGGAGTATTACTGGGAGTGATATCCTCAGGATTGTTTTCTGGGTTAGGGCGAAAGTTGTCAGACATAGTAAAAAAAACGTTTTAAGATTTACAATTATAATCATAAAGATTATATATAAGTTTGTCAAGGGTTTTTATAATTTTTTTTGGGGAGGGGTAATTGAAATAAAATGTACGGTTATGGAATGGAATTTAGAATTAAGAATTAAGAATTTAGAATTAAGAATTAAGAATTAAGAATTTAGAATTAAGAATTAAGAATTAAGAATTAAGAATTAAGAATTAAGAATTGAGAATTGAGAATTGAGAATTTCCGACTCCCGACTCCCGACTCCTGACTCCCGACTCCCGACTCCCTGTTCCCTGCTCCCTAAAACCTAGAAATTTGTACCTCACAAGTCGTAGAATTGCTATATATAATTTACTGGAGGCTAATCGTTGAGGGATTTAACGGGCTTGATCAAAATCTCAAGCCATCAGGACTCATTGCCCAGTGCGGATGTGGTGTTTGTTCACGGGCTTGGAGGGGATGCTAGAAGCACGTGGCATCCCCAGGGAAAACAGGATAATGATAACTACTGGCTAGGTTGGTTAGGAAAAGATAATTTATGCGTTAATATCTGGTCTTTTGGGTATGACGCTGAAGCGACAAACTGGCAAAGCAACAGCAGTATGCCGCTTTTCGATCAAGCCAGTAATTTATTAGAGTGGTTAGATATCCACGATATCGGTCAGCGTCCATTAGTATTTATTACTCACAGTCTGGGCGGCCTTTTAGTCAAAAAAATGCTTAGTAGTGCTAAGAATTTTGATAACTATAAAAGTATTCTTGAGCAGACGAAAGGGATTGTATTTCTGGCTACTCCCCACACTGGGTCTCATCTAGCTAAATTAATTGATAATATTAACTTTCTGACACGAACTACAATAAGTGTAAATGAACTAAAAGCTCATCACCCTCAGTTACGGGAATTAAATGAGTGGTATCGAGAACATGTTCGGAGTCTAGGAATTGCCACAAAGGTGTATTATGAAACCCAGGCTGTAAACGGTATTTTGGTGGTAGACCCAGATAGTGCCAACCCCGGCATTGAAAAAGTGAAGCCGGTTGCGATACCAAAGAATCACATTGACCTATGTAAACCAGAGTCTCAAAACAGTCAGGTCTATCTTGGTGTCAAGAAATTTATCAAGGAATGCCTCAACACTCCTGGGTGGCTGGATGACAGCAATGGAATAACAGAAAAAAAAAACCGATACAATTAAATCCCCCCAGTAACATTATTGATCGTGGCACTCCCTACTTTGTCGGTAGGGACCCTCAACTTGAGCAGCTCCATCGGGAACTTCAACAGACCGATCGATTAGTGATTTGTGCCATTGCCGGAATGGGTGGTGTGGGCAAAACCGAATTAGCTCTACAATATGCTCTGAGATATCAGCATAACTACCCTGGGGGGTTGTGCTGGCTGCCAGTGCGGGGGGCAGATATCGGAACTCAACTTATTAGTTTTGGGCGTACGGAATTAGGATTAACCATTCCAGATCAACTAGAGTTCAAGGAACAGGTAAGATACTGCTGGAGAAATTGGCCAGAAGGCACAGCATTGATCGTGCTGGATGATGTGGTAGACTATCAAGAAATTAGCTCCTATTTGCCTCCGGCGCAACCCCGTTTCAAGGTACTGATCACCAGTCGTGAAAATCCTGAGCCTTCGATCAAACATATTGACCTGGATGTACTATCCTCAAAGGTAGCATTAGAATTATTGCGTAAGCTTGTTGGCAAAGAACGCATTGACAAGGAACTAACCGAAGCAGAAGCCTTATGTGAATGGTTGGGTTATTTGCCTTTGGGTTTGCAGTTAGTAGGAGGATATTTAGCTCTACATCCGAGGTTAACCATTCCTAAAATTCAGAAACGTTTAGAGAAACAAAAATTAGCAGCTAAGGCATTACTTGATCTTAAACTTGGGCAAATCAAACCCCTGTTGGGAGTAGCAGCAGCCTTGGAGTTATCCTGGGAGGATTTGAAAGATTGTCCAGAAGCCCAGCAGTTGGGATGTCGTCTGAGTCTGTTTGGTCAAGCTCCTTTTGAGTGGTCACTGGTAGAGTCTTGTGTGATCGAAACTGAAGATGAGGATGACTGGGAAGAACAACAAGAAGAATTGGAAGAATTACGGGATAGCTTCCTAGTCAATCGTAATCTGTTGCAACTGAGTGAACAGCAAACCTATCGGCTCCATCAACTAATTCGAGAATTTTTCCAGACCAAGCTGGCTCAATTACCAGAGGCCGATCGCTACAAGCAACGCTTTTGTCAGGCAATGGTGGCCGTGGCCAAAGAAATTCCTGATACACCAACTCGTGATGATATTACAGCAGTTACCCCCGCCATCCCTCATTTAAAGGAAGCTGCCACAGTCCTCACTGACTGGCTCAGGGATGAAGATTTAATAAACCCCTTTGTTGGCTTAGGAAGATTCTATCAGGGTCAAGGTACCTATGACCAGGCTAAACCCTGGTATGAGCAATGTTTAAATATAACCAGAAGCCACCTGGGTGAGAACCATCCCGATGTGGCCACCAGTCTCGACAACTTGGGAGACATCTACTATTTTCAGGGGCGCTATGACGAGGCCAAACCCATCTATCAACAGGCATTGGAGATGAGAAAGCAGCTGCTGGGTCACCACCATCCCGATGTGGCCACCAGTCTCAACAACCTGGCATATCTCTACCACTCAATGGGGCGCTATGACCAGGCCGAACCTCTCATTCAACAGGCATTGGAGATGTATAAGCAGCTGCTGGGTCACCACCATCCCAATGTGGCTACCAGTCTCCACAAACTGGGATTACTCTACAACTCAATTGGGCGCTATGATCAGGCCGAACCCCTCATTCAACAGGCATTGGAGATGAGAAAGCAGCTGCTGGGTAACGACCATCCCAAGGTGGCCACCAGTCTCAACAACCTGGGATTACTCTACAAGTCAACGGGGCGCTATGATCAGGCCGAACCCCTGTATCAGCAGGCTTTGGAGATTGCCGAACAGAGGTTAGGGTCAAATCATCCTGATACTGTAACCTATCGTGAGAATCTGGAAAGGTTGCGCGATGATTTGTAACAGTTTAGTAGACACTGCCCACCAAGGATTAATCCCAATAGAACCGGCAACAAATCTAGGATTAGCAAACAACCTTGGCCTTTGGCCACGCTACGCGAACAGCACAAAACCAGCTAAAACCGACTCACCACTAACAGTAGCAGGGTTGTCTAATTCCTCAACCTCAACACTAGGGCGATAAACGATAAACATAAACCCGTCTATGGTTGCTGTCGATCAGCCAGCCTAACCTTACCCCATTGAATCTATACTCCTCCATTTTGTCCTGGAGATGCTATAACTTATCACTTTTATAGCGTTTCTCGCAGTTATGAGGTACAGTCTTCTTTGACTTTGATTACCTGTCTTGATCCAGCGCATCGCTATTCCCTATTCCCTATTCCCTATTCCCTATTCCCTATTCCCTATTCCCTATTCCCTATTCCCTATTCCCTATTCCCTATTCCCTATTCCCTATTCCCTATTCCCTATTCCCTATTCCCTATTCCCTAGGTGCGACCCGTGGCGAATTTAATTCTTAATGGGTCAAGCGCACCTTAAGATTTTCGTAACTGGTTTGCTCCTGATTGTTACTGTACTTCTTAATTATGCAAACCGCCGTAAATTAACTTAACTTCATTATCCTTAATAAAAAGGTACCCTTAAGGGTACTATGAAATCTAAATTCAATTAGAGATTATATAAATATGTTGGTGATCTATCAAACACGGTGTGCCACACCGCAAGTAGGATTAGATATCTAAACACTGGCGGAGATTTGACCTCTACTGTGCTTCGTGTCAACCTGTCATAGCAAGTCGAATCCGTGAGCCAAGAATCCCCGTTTTTTGAGAGCGGGGAGTATCAAAGTACGATTGCCGTACTGTATTTAGCGTGTCAATCATATGACAGGAGTGCAAGTTAAATGTTTTCTCTAGGTTCAACAACTCAAGTCGGGGACTTTCGAGTCGATACTGATTACTTAGTTACCGATGTAAATGGCGATGGTCAGTCTGATCTAGTCGAGCTTTGGAATGATACAGATAGTTTCTTTGCTGCTACTTGGATTAGTAATGGTCAGGGTGGATTTAACTTCGGCGGTAATACCAGAGTCGGGGACTTTCGAGTCGATACTAATTACTTAGTCACCGATGTAAATGGCGATGGTGAGTCTGATCTAGTCGAGCTTTGGAATGATACAGATAGTTTCTTTGCTGCGACTTGGATTAGTGATGGTCAGGGTGATTTTGACTTCGGCGGTAATACCAGAGTAGGGGACTTTCGAGTCGATACTAATTACTTAGTCACCGATGTAAATGGCGATGGTGAGTCTGATCTAGTCGAGCTTTGGAATGATACAGATAGTTTCTTTGCTGCGACTTGGATTAGTGATGGTCAGGGTGATTTTGACTTCGGCGGTAATACCAGAGTAGGGGACTTTCGAGTCGATACTAATTACTTAGTCACCGATGTAAATGGCGATGGTGAGTCTGATCTAGTCGAGCTTTGGAATGATACAGATAGTTTCTTTGCTGCGACTTGGATTAGTGATGGTCAGGGTGATTTTGACTTCGGCGGTAATACCAGAGTAGGGGACTTTCGAGTCGATACTAATTACTTAGTCACCGATGTAAATGGCGATGGTGAGTCTGATCTAGTCGAGCTTTGGAATGATACAGATAGTTTCTTTGCTGCGACTTGGATTAGTGATGGTCAGGGTGATTTTGACTTCGGCGGTAATACCAGAGTCGGGGACTTTCGAGTCGATACTAATTACTTAGTCACCGATGTAAATGGCGATGGTGAGTCTGATCTAGTCGAGCTTTGGAATAATACAGATAATTTCTTTGCTGCGACTTGGATTAGTGATGGTTTGGGTGCATTTAGCTTCGGCAGTAATACACAAGTAGGGGACTTTCGAGTCGATACTGATTACTTAGTTACCGATGTAAATGGTGATGCTCAGTCTGATCTAGTTGAACTTTGGAATAATACAGATAACTTCTTTGCTACTACTTGGTTAAGCATTGCTTAAACATTAACGTAGTAAGCTAAGGTAGGGTGGGCAGTGGTTGAGACAAATCAAATCAGCAAGCCAATCAAGTTACTAGACACTGCCCACCTAGTAATTCACGTAGGGTGGGCAGTGGTTGAGACAAATCAGATCAGCAAGCCAATCAAGTTACTAGACACTGCCCACCTAGTAATTCACGTAGGGTGGGCAGTGGTTGAGACAAATCAAATCAGCAAGCCAATCAAATTACTAGACACTGCCCACCTAGTAATTCACGTAGGGTGGGCAGTGGTTGAGACAAATCAGATCAGCAAGCCAATCAAGTTACTAGACACTGCCCACCAAGGATTAATCCCAATAGAACAAATCTAGGATTAGCAAACAACCTTTACTATAAGCATTCAGCTAATGCGCTACTTGAGGTGCTACTTGAGGTGCAGTCAGCTATCAGCTAATTAACGGGAGGTAGTAAAAAAGCTGCGGGATGCTCCTACGGCTGCTTGAAAATTCCTGATCCTTTTACTAATCCGACCCCTTGCAGTTATCGCGCCTGATAGCTGATAGCTGATAGCTGATAGCTGACCTTATAACTAATACTTAAAAAACAAACGATAAAACTAAATACTACTCCCTACTCCCTACTCCCTACTCCCTACTCCCTACTCCCTACCCTAATGCTCTAATACTAGAAAGCAAAAAGAATAAAAGAGGCGAAAGCGATGACTAAATTAGAAATTGGTCAAGAAAACGTACCGCCGGATGAAGAAGAAGCGACTCGTGAAATTGCCCAAATCAGTGAACGACTTATTGACAAACATCCTCCTGTAAAACGGGGAGAACATCCCAAAGCTCATGGTTGTGTTAGAGGAGCATTTATCATTGACCCTAACCTCCCTAACGATGACAAGATTAGAGTAGGTATTTTTAAAGAACCAGGCAAGCGTTTCCCCGCTTGTATTCGCTTCTCAAATTTCAGTGAGCAGAAGGATACCAAAGGTGATGCCCATGGTATGGCGGTTAAACTGATGGGTGTACCAGGGGAAAAAGTCTTGGAAGATGAAAAATATGAAGAAACCCAAGACTTTTTGCTAATAGACCACCCGCTTTTCGTGGTTCGCAATGCCAAAGACTACATTGAGTTTTTTGCAGAAATTGAACGTTCCGGAAGCCGGAATCCCATAAAGTTTTTCATAACTGGACTTAATCCATTTAAATGGCGCTGGCGTGAGATCCAGATCGGACTACGGATTCGGTTGTCCAAAATTCGCAGTCCATTAGAATCTCAATATTGGAGTACAACCCCATACAAATATGGGTCAGGAGCGATTAAATTTTCCCTGAAACCTTCTCCTGATAATATCTCAACTAATTCTAAGTCGATTCCTAAAACAGAAAACTATCTCCGCGACGCAATCCGAGAACATCTTAACAATAAAGAAGCTTGCTTTGATTTCTTAATTCAGTTTCAGACCGATGCCGATAAGATGCCAATTGAAGACCCCACCATCGATTGGAAATCACCCTATCAAAAAGTAGCTACTCTCAAGATTCCTGCTCAGACCTTTGAATCCCCTGAGCAAATCAAATTTTGTGAGGATTTGTCCTATACCCCATGGCATTCTCTACCAGAGCATAGACCTTTAGGGGGAATCAACCGTCCTCGCAAGCAGGTTTACGAGTTAATTTCTCGGCTACGAAACCAACTGAATAATGTCCCCCATAAAGAACCCACAACAGAAGAATTTTTCTCGATTTTCCCCCTAGACTTCTTGCAGAAGTAGGGAGTCGGGAGTCGGGAGTCGGGAGTCGGGAGTCGGGAGTCGGGAGTCGGGAGTCGGGAGTCGGGAGTCGGGAGTCGGGAGTCGGGAAAGATAGAGAAGTGTGGGAAATGTGGGGAGCAACTGGCTTGGAAACCCCCAAGACTGTGCTGCATCGCTGCTCCGAAGCTCGGAAGTTCCCTACTCCCTGTTGCTTGCCTCTTGCCTCTTGCCTCTTGCCTTTTGCCTTTTGCCTCTTGCCTCCCCCTCCTGGGAGGGGTTAGGGGTGGGTTCCTCTTGCCTCTTGCCTCTTGCCTCCCCCTCCTGGGAGGGGTTAGGGGTGGGTTCCTCTTGCCTCTTGCCTCTTGCCTACTCCCTACTCCCTACTCCCTACTCCCTACTCCCTACTCCCTACTCCCTACTCCCTCGATCTGGGTGAGCAAACCATGTCCATTGGCGATCGCTAGGCATATTGTCTTCTATTGTTTGTACAACGTCTCCCATGGTTCCGTCTTTGGCAACCCAACCGCCGTCGATATCTGGGAAATCGATCCGACAGTTCTCGCATTTTTTGTCATTGTAAAAGCGGATCGGACACCAGAAAGATTCCACATTCCTCAACATTTCAGCACCAAGGGAATAAACCCCAGTCATCCAGTCACAGTACAGGCACCAAATTAGATCATGACCAACTAAGCCTTCAAACTTCTGGCGACTGACATTGACCCATTCACTGTGCTTGTAAGTTGGGAAGCCGAGTAACCAGATTAGGAATGGATACAAGGCTATTTCAGCAAGGCGAATCAAAAAAAACACTGGCACACTGACAGCTGTCACCCATAATGCCAAGTGGTTTCGCCACCAGCCAAACCGCTGATTGAGGTAGCTAACAATTCTCGGTCCTTTTACTGCCTCAGAATGGACTAATTCATGAGCAACAATCCACAACTGTAGCGCTAATATTTGACCCACTAGGGCAGCCAAAACCCCCACCCAGCCTACAAGTAGTCCACTGATCAGCCAGGGAATCCACACTATCACTGATAAAATCACATCCAGCCCAGGGGCTTGGGTAAAAGATTCCGAGATAGTCTTGCCTAGCTTACCGAGCTGAGGCATCACGGTTAACAGGGAGATCAACCCAGCTCCCAGAGAAAAAACTGCTGCAAAGGTTAGAGCAAATGGAATCATAACTTGTGATGCACTATAGTGGTTTTCAATTTGGTGATTTTAGGGAACAGAGAATAGGCAAGAGGCAAGAGGCAAGAGGCAAGAGGCAAGAGGCAAGAGGTAAAAAATCCTGTGTATCTAATTAGGCTAGAAAGCGCTATATAGCGTTTTTAACAGGTCTGGAATTCGACAACTTAGCCACAATTAACCATAAATTGCATTGCGGTGATACTTGGCATAAAAAAGTATCCACCCCCCTTGACGGTTACAAATCGAGGTAGGTTATTAATTCGTTTACGAATCAGTGAACGCTGAATGGTCATATGACCAGAACCATCATTATCCCCGATGATAGGGTCTTTGTTACCATATAAACGGTTAAATCGAGGATTGTTACACCAAGTTTCCTGAAGAAACTCAAATTGACGCCTAATATTAGCATTAATACTGAAGAAATGCAGTCCTCGGGGCTTGCCATCATCTTGGATATCTACAGGCAACTGACCGTTTTCGATATCATCGATGGGGAATAGAGGTTCTCCGTAAATAGCCCCCCGTCGAATAATCCGATGCCGATTGGATAGTTTGAAGGAATTCTCTGGGGTGGCATCTAGAAAGGAATCCCTGGGGTTGCTACGACGGATGTGAGCACCGATGGGACAACGATAACCCTCCTTATCTTCTGGTAAATACTTGAACTGATTCTTGTCCTGAATCTCTGGGTTATCCTGGTCTGGGGCAAGCACTAGGGGGGTACCACTGGGCCAACGTCCTACTAACTTAGCTGCAAGCAAGCTCATGGTTGGAGCATGGGGACAACCCTCGCCATCATCTCCCTGCTCGGCAATAAATTGCCAAAAGCCAGCTACATCCTGAGCTAGCTTCCGGTATACCAGGTAAGTTCCATGACGCCCGAAATCTTTGAACTCTGACAGCTCTGTACCTGGAAAACTGGGCAAGATATTATCACTATCCTGGTCTACTGGCACAGATGGGGTAGCAGGCAAGAAATCGTATTGATTTGGATAACCCAGGATAAACTCCCCAGTCCTAACCACATCTTGATTAGGGTTTTGGTTGTTTCGAGTTCCCTCAATGATCGGCTGAGAAATACTGTCGTTAAAGCCGAAATGCTCCTTATTACTAGTACCTCTAAACCCAGGTTCTTCTGCCACAACCACTAGACTATCTTCTTGATCTTGAAGCAATTGGTTGCGCCGCTGGGCGAGGCTTTCGGGGTCTAATCCATAAAGGATCAACAGCATATGAATCTCTTGATTATTTGAGCCACCGACATCCCATTTATCTGGAGCGCTTTCTTCCGTATCTCCTAATATACGAGAACGTTTTGAAGTGGCTATCCCTTCTATTAATTCCCTGGAAAATGTTTCGAGAGTGTGCTGTGGTAGGTTAAGAGCCTGCAATCCTTTGTGGGTAAAGGCAATGTTCAAGGTAGATTCAGGTTTTTCGGTGGTTCCATCTGGTCGTTTTGGCCACAATTTACCTGTGGTGATTTCCGGGATAATAGTGTTTAACCATGCCTGAGCTTGTTTAGGGTTCTTGATTTGAACAAATAAATATAAGGCATAGCGCAGATGCCCATAACCACTCAATATAATTCCCTGAATATCTTCCCGTGCTTCTGGCGTTAATTCTGACATGGTCACTTCCCTCGTTTCTGGGTTTAGAGTTACAGAGTTATCCCTGAGTTATCGCTGCATCCAGCTGACGATTAATTCTTCTATTCAGTAGTTCTTTCAACAAACCGTTATCAACAAACCGTTAGAGCAGTTTTAACCATTCCTCAATCGCAGCTCGATTAAAATTTGTCCCGATCATTTTGCTAATTTGTTGGTCTCTCAAACTAGTTTGGACAGTTTGCTCAGGATAGGCACTGTAGTAGAATAGGGATGGGGTTTGGTAATCTCTGAAATATTGTTTGAACGCCCCAATATCCTGAGCGCCTCCCTCTGGATAAGTCATTGTATTGTTCCAAATGGAGTTTAATCCGTCGCTGGCTCGATCAACAAAATCATTCAGATAATTATCCCAGGAGCCATCATAATTACTTAAAAATAGTAAACGTTTCCCTTCATCAATAATCAGCCAACGGGCAAAATGAATTGTAGTGATATTAACTAGGGATGCTGGTGGAAATAGATATTGTCCAGCCCAATTAACTAGAAACAACACTATCTTCAGACGCTTGATTCGCTCAGGCTTAATGTCTACAAGGTGATTCATTGAGTTCTGGACAAAACGATCTTCTGCGTTGGCCAGAAGCTGACTTTGAGCGAGATCAGCTTTTACACTAGTATATTGTCCAATTTCACTTCTATTTTCCGGTTTGCCCAGTATGCTAGCCAGAAAATTGATTATAACCAACAGGATTTCGCGAATTAGGTTCAAGGGATATTGAACCATATCTACCAATCCTCTCAAGATCTTTAATCCATTCAATCCCACAACTTCCCACCAAGTATTAGTTTGAGAAACCTGGGCAACTTTATCTAAAAATGGCTTGACTCCTGAACAATCTAGGTAGTTAGCTACATCCTTGAGATCTAAAAAATTTTCAATATGTTTCCGAATTGCGATGTAGTTCTTGAGGCTTTCGACTGTTTCATTACGAAAGGCGATGTAGAAGGCTTCCGGCTGATAGGAGTTTTGGTTAATAAACTCAGAGAATTGTGGCTTGCCGGTATAGCCTTGGCATTTTTCCCATAGGCTATCCATTCCTGGTGATATTTGAATTAGTTCATTTAGGTAGCTATCTAATTCACCATCATAATTGCTGGAAAAGAGCAAGCGCGGTCCATTATCAGGATCATTGAGGATGGCAAAACGCGCCAAGTGGGTGTTACGGCTCTCAGGAAAGCGAACATAGGGATTATTTGCTGGTTCCGAGTCAATTGCTTCGAGAATTGATTTTAGAGCTGCCTCTTCTCCAGGCTTGATCTTGACAATAACAGTCAGGGGGTTTGGGGACATTTTGCCCTCCATTTAAAGAATGATTAATTAATAATGGGGTTTTGGCGAAACTAAGTTTATGGTTTAGCTTACGGTTTAGCGATCGCGTTTAACCCTATCTAGCTTTAAACTATAGAGCATTAACTAATTGGTATGACTGCAACTTGATGACAATCATCATTAATTCTACCCTATTTAGTTTATCAAAATTAGTTTTAACTGTCAAAATCTAAACATTGTTTACATTACTGTCCTCTGATCGCTGCCCTCTCCTTGCTAGGGTTCCATTTTCTACATATTTCTTAATATTTTTAGCTAATTGTTTCTGCTATACTGTGTAAAGTTAGGCGAAAATGCAATGCTCTCAAAGAGCTGCTACGGGATGCTCTAAAGAGACGCTAAGCGAACACATGTTTCACTATCAAACCAGTGAATCGACTGGGGTGGTATTGCCAGGGTAACCTCTTCTGTTTCCCAAGTTAAATTATTTGGTAATAAGGCTCGGATGCTGAGAGAGTCTGACCCCTTAACTCGAACACTAATTAAATTATACATCCCTAGATTTTCCACCAGGTAGATTCGACCCTCAATCCTATATTTATTCTCAGGTTGAGCTAGAGCCAGATCTTCTGGACGGATACCTAGAACAATCTGTGACGGAACTTGAGGCAAATTCGGCAAAGAAATTTTGACCTGACCCAAGAGGGCATAATTACCCTGACAGTTAAGTCTCAGTAAGTTCATTTGGGGAGAACCGACAAAACTAGCCACAAACTGATTTGCTGGCTGGTTGTAAATGCCCTCGGGTGTATCTAGCTGTTGCAGCTTACCCTCAGATAACACAGCAATCTTAGTTGAGAGGGTCATCGCTTCCGTTTGGTCATGAGTAACATAAACCACCGGTGCCTTTTGAGCAACAAATAGCTGCTTCAAATCTGCCCTAACTTGCTCTCGCAGCAAAGCATCCAAGTTACTCAGAGGTTCGTCCAACAAAAACACAGCCGGTTGGCGCACCAATGCCCTGCCCAGAGCAACCCGCTGGCGCTGACCACCAGATAGCTGACTAGGCTTACGCTCCATCAAATTTTCCAATCCCAGTTTACCAGCTACTTCCTGCACCAGGCTCCGAATTTGGTCAGAAGGGACTTTATGGAGTTTCAGACTAGCTGCCATATTGTCATATACGGTCATATGAGGATAGAGAGCATAGCTTTGGAAAACCATAGCGATATTGCGATCGCCTGGTCTGACATGAGTAACATCCCGTCCATTGATAATTACTTTGCCATGGGTGGGTTGCTCTAACCCAGCAATTAGTCGCAGCATAGTCGATTTACCACATCCCGATGGCCCAAGTAGGGTCAGAAATTCTCCTTCATCCACTTCTAAGCTAATGTCTTTAACTGGGATTACGTTACCCTTGTTAGTCTTGTAGATTTTATTAATATTATGTAGTTCTAGTTTAGCCATACTATCTGGAGGTTATTTGGTTGAAGGTTGGGAGGTTGAAGGTTGGGAGGTTGAAGGTTTAAGGTTATTTGGTTGAAGGTTGAAGGTTTGGAGGTTGTTTGGTTGAAGGTTGAAGGTTGGGAGGTTAAAGGTTGAGCGTGGAACTTACGGTCTTGATGCAGTGGCTGATGGTTTTGGAAGTGTGTGGGGAAAAGCGCGATCGCATTACTTCCGCCATACGGCACTGCCTCCCCAAGACCGCGCTACATCGCTTTTGCAATTAGGCAAAATTCGCGGGAAAATTATACTCTCCTTCCATCTACCCATCAATGTTTACAATTCCGATGCAAACAGAAACGATCTTAGGGGGGTCAAGTTTCAAAACTGTCAATCAATACGATAATCTCCTTCATCCTCGCGGATTCGGTTTTGATCAGGGTAGGTTTTTAGATATGCCATGAAGCCTGTAATTTGTCCGCTGCACTTCTGGCATAGATCAAATAGTTGTGTAAACTGAGATTGATGAATGTAACCAGCATCAAGAGCAACATAAGCTTGAGAACGTAGTTCACCCGCAGAGCCTCTAGCTCGACCTAAAAACTCAATAAAAAGACGTTGTGTCCGACTCTCAAAGCCCTCAGCAATATTTGACATGATAGAAACCGCTGCACGACGCATCTGGTTGCACAAACCAAAATCACGGGAAAACTCTCCCTCCTTTGACAATGCGTAAACCAACCTTGTTAACTCCCGTGCTGTCTGCCATCCCTGAATTTCTTCAAATCGTTTTATCGTTCCCATACTCTTTCAAACTCAAAAGATTCAATCTTAAAAAATTCAATCTTAAAACCTTCCCTACAAAGAACGCCAAGGCCGAACAACCTCCAACCCTCCAAACCTTGGCCTATTGGCCACGCTACGCGAACAACCTCCAACCTTCAACCAAACAACCTCCAACCAAACAACCCTCCAACCAAACAACCTCCAACCAAACAACCCTCCAACCAAACAACCCTCCAACCTTCAACCCTCCAACCAAACAACCCT
The DNA here is from genome assembly GCF_010671925.1 of Moorena sp. SIOASIH. Classification (GTDB taxonomy): domain Bacteria; phylum Cyanobacteriota; class Cyanobacteriia; order Cyanobacteriales; family Coleofasciculaceae; genus Moorena. The sequence goes on from NZ_JAAHIH010000007.1 coordinate 142,232, forward strand.
CCAACCAAACAACCCTCCAACCAAACAACCTCCAACCCTCCAACCTCCAACCTTCAACCTTCAACCTTCAACCTTCAACCTTCAACCTTCAACCCTCCAAACCTTCAACCTTCAACCCTCCAAACCTTCAACCCCAAAGAGTTAACCCTTAACTGCTCCCGATGTTAAACCTTGGACAATTTTACCTTGGAAAAACATTACTAATACCACTAGGGGAAATGTTCCTATAACTGTCATAGCCGCAATCGCACCGTAGGGAATTTCTTTTCCCAGAGAACCACTTAACTGAGCCGCAGCAACGGGAAGGGTTTTCATAGATTCTTGGCTAATGAAAGTGAGGGCTAAAATAAATTCATTCCAAGCAAAAATAAAGGTAAGTATTCCTGTTGTTACTAAAGCTGGAACGGTTAGAGGTAATAGAATTTCGATTAGAATTTGCCAGGTGCTATAGCCATCCACTTTAGCAGCATCTTCTAGCTCTCGCGGTAGCTGTTGAAAAAAACTTCGCATCACTAATAGGGTGAGAGGAAGGTTGATAGCTGTATAGGAAACAATTAGGCTTATATAATTATTTCCTAGTTTCATAATCTGGATAATTTCCAGAAGTCCTAGGAATATCAAAATAAAGGGAAATAAGGTAATAATTATAATCCCGGCAATGATGATTTTTTCTCCCCTTAGGGTTAACCGTGCTAAGGCGTAAGCAGCGGGAGTTCCTATCCCTAAACACAATAGTGTGGAAGCAATTGATACAAAGGCGCTGTTGAAAATATAGTGGACTAGGGGACGGCGGGTAAATAAGTTTATATAGTGGTCAAGTGTATACCGTGTGGGGAAGTAAATATTGGGAAGGGAAGAGATATCTTGGTTGACTTTGATGGAGGTGAGGAATTGCCAGAGGAGTGGTGCTAGGCAGAAAATTACCAATAAAATGATTCCTAGGGGCAGGATAATTAGTTTGATAATGTTAATTTCGTTAATTTGTTTAGTTTTGGCTTGAGGGGATGATGAGTTAGGCAGAATAGTCATTACTTACGTGAGCTTAGGGCTATAATAACTACCGTGGTTACCAGTATCAAAAAGGTTACTACCACAAGGGCAGCACCATAACCAAAGTCTAGATAATCCATGACAGTGGTATAGATGTAGAGAGATACAACTTCTGTAGCTCCTCCGGGACCACCTCCAGTCATGACTTTGATCAGGTCGAAGACTCCGAAAGCTTGGGCAAAGCGGAACAGTAGGGAAATTAGGATTTGGGGCGTCAATAGCGGTAGAGTAATTTGCTTGAAACTTTGCCAGGGTGTAGCACCGTCTAGGGCATGGGCTTCGTATAGGTCTTGGGGAATAGACTGCAAGCCAGCTAGGAGCAAAATGCTGATGAAGGGTGTAGTTTTCCAAACGTCTGCGGCAATCACTGCCATCATCGCTGTTGTAGGGTATCCTAGCCAGTTGATTCCGTCTTGAATAATACCTAGACGCAGTAAGATATCATTCCAAACCCCAAACTGGTCATTAAACATCCAAGCCCAGACTAGACCGATCAAAGCAGTTGGCAAGGCCCAAGGCAGGATGGCGATGGTGCGCACAATACCCCTTCCTTTAAAGGTTTGATTCAAAATTAATGCGATCGCAATTCCTAGCACCAGTTCCAGAGCAACAGATACTGAGGTGAAAATCGCAGTATTCCAGAGACTGTGCCAGAAGCGACCATCCCCCATCATTCGCCCATAATTATTCAGACCAGAAAAGACCGGTTGTAGCTGTGTCCCTAGATTCTTAGTGAATAAACTTAACCAGAACGAACGCAAAATAGGATAGCCATAGACTAGCAGGAGTAGTAGCAACGCTGGTGTTACCAACAGCCACCCTGTCCTTTGCTCCTGTACTCTTATCGGATCAGTTTTCATTCAACCTTTTTGAATTAAGAATTAAGAATTAAGAATTGATAATTAAGAATTAAGAATTAAGAATTAAGAATTAAGAATTCTACATTCTAAATTTTACCTTCTACATTCTAAATTTTACCTTCTGCCTTCTAAATTTTACCTTCTACATTCTAAATACCTTCTGCCTTCTACCTTCTACATTCTAAATACCTTCTGCCTTCTACCTTCTACATTCTACCTTCTGCCTTCTTCATTCTTCATTCTACCTTCTGCCTTCTTCATTCTTCATTCTACCTTCTGCCTTCTTCATTCTTCATTCTAAATTCTTCATTCTTCATTCTACCGACAACAGCCTACGGGTTTCATCAGCTGCTGCTTTCATCGTTTTTTCAGCACTGAGTTTGGGATTAGTTAGCACAGCATTGAGGTACCGTTGTAAAATATCCGATACCTGAGAATATTGGGCAACTGGTGGACGCAAAACAGCCCCCTCTAACACGTCTAGCAATTTTGGATAGTGGGGATATTTCGCAACAATGTCTGGGTCTGCAAACAACTTCCGTCGGGTCGGGAGATAGCCAGTTTCTAGAGTATACCGACGCTGGACTTTCTCACTGGTGAAATACTCAATAGCTCTCCAGGCTTCCTGAGGATGTTTGGAAGATTTAGCAATTCCCAAACCCCAACCTCCTAAGCAAGCACCAGCTTTGCCACCAGGACCATGAACCATAGGGCTAATGCCAATCTTGCCTTTGACCTTTGAACCCTCTTGATTTGCCAATGACCAAACATAGGGCCAATTCCTCAGAAATACCGCATCCCCATTTTGAAACAACAGTCGTGTTTCTTCTTCCCGATAGGTAGTGACACCAGGGGGTGACATCCCTTGTTTTATCGTGCTGCGCAGAAACTCGACAGCTTTAATAGCTTCCGGTTTATCCAAACCCACTTCCAAGGTTTCCGGATCAACCCAGAAACCACCAAAGCCTGCAAGTATCTCCACAAACATGGCTGACAACCCTTCATATTGACGACCTTGCCAAAGATAGCCCCATTTTGGATCATGGTTTTCCTGCAATTGTTGGGAAATGTTGACCAACTGCTCAAAGGTTTTTGGGGCTTGGAATTCAGCTTGCTCTAGCAAATCCTTACGATAGTAGAGCATACCACCATCGGAACGGAATGGTATGCGGTATAGTTTCCCCTGGTAGCGTCCTGAATCGACTGCTTTATCCAGAAATTCCTTTAAATACTCCTTACTAACTCGGTCTGATAGGTCTAGTAACCACCCTGCAGCGGCAAATTTAGGAGCCCAAATCACGTCCATGTTAATCAGGTCATAGGGTGAATCTCCTAAGATGAAAGCAGAGGTATAGAGGTCTTCTGTTAAGTCAGAGTTTAATGGTCCTTCGATCAGTTCGATTTGAATATCTGGATTCTCTGCCTCAAAATTCTTGACCAGTAGTTCCTGCCAATAGGAAAATTCCCCTGCTCCCATCAATAGGGTGAGTTTAACAGGGTGCTGGGTCAGCGCTGGTAGCCCCCAAGACTGGGACAGGATCACACTGGCAACCAGGATTCCCAAAAGAACCAGGATTACCACAGGTCTAAGCAGTTTAGTGAAACCTTGGCCTAATTTGTTGCTCTTTCTCATGGGAAAACTGCTATAAACGTAAGCATTCAGCGTGTCGCGTATCAGCACCTCAAGTATCAGCTTTTGAATAAGCGATGCAGAGGTGCGACCCGTGGCGAATTTAATTACGGGTCAAACGCACCATTACGGTCTTGGGCAGGCAGTGCGGTCTTGGGGAGGCAGCGCGGTCTTGGGGGTTTCCACGGGGCTTACAAGGTGCGGACGCAGGTTCCGCACACAGCCCCTCCCCATGAGCGACTGCCGTTCCCCCCATGAGCAACTGCCGTGGTTTCCCCCATGAGCGACTGCCGTTCCACGGGGCAAACAGCGGTGCGTCGCGGTGTTCCGTACACAGACCCATGGGCCATGAGCAACTGCCGTGGTTTCCCCCACTCCCGCTTGGGATCAAGACAACAGGTAACCATTTGTTTAATAGTCACGAAAGTCACAGCGTCGAAACCTGTGCCACAAAGCACCTCAAGTAGCGTGAGCCTTTAGCTGACGGCTGACGGCTGACGGCTGACGGCTGATAGCTTACCGATAGACAACCAAGGTCGTCCTGAATCAGCGCGTCGCAGCATTCATCAGTTTACCATCAACTATTCGACTCTGTAGGAGATTCATACAGATCGGCTTTGCTCCGAGCAAAACTATGGGGAAGCTCAGAAGAGCAAAGATAATTGTTGATAACACGATTCGTGTCAGGAAGACTTTATCGATTGTAGATTCGTTCATGATTACATGCTTACCTTAAACAAGTTCTAGTACTGGCCGTGAACTCAATGGCTAGGTAAAATTACAGGCCCCGTAGCAGGTATTTTCCTGCTTTTTGCTCCGTACACAAATAATCTACCGATCTCACCAAGAGCAGTCGATAACTAAAAGTTAAGGAAAGTTATGGAGTTGCCCTCGGATTGGACTTAAATCAAACATTAGGTATACCCAATCGCTAACATAACGCAGATGCGATCGCAAACCCCTGAGCTTCAAACTAGAACAAAACGCTGGAAATCAAGCTACCGTTCAAAACAAACGAAAAGCTGACATGATCAGCGTTTTTAAGTTGGCATTTTTAAGTTGGCATTCAGCGTGTCGCGTATCAGCACCTCAAGTATCAGCTTTTGAATAAAAGAGGTAAGCATTGGTTTAATCTCTGTTACCTCAGCTTATGGGCAAATCCCCAGACTTTCAATTCTCATTAATCTCGAACTCTTAAATTCTATCCTTAGAGGTTTATTTGAAGCTGACTGCTGACTGCTGACTGCTGACTGCTGACGGTACTAGTCATTGAGTTTTAAGTAGCTATCCTAAGGGAGTAATTGTGAACGGGTCTACAATCCAAAAATTAATCTTGGCACCAGTCTTCATTTCAACTACACTCTTTTGTGTCTTCACCTTACCTGTAGCCATATTTGGTGAAGAGTCCCTCACCATCCGCATCCAAGATGAACTATTTTTCCATGGTAAGGTCAAGGATGCGGCAGCTCCTTACTTGGGACTAGCGATGTTAATCAGTTTGGGAGTAGGTATCTCTAATGCTACTTTAGCTGGGTGGCAGGACTCTTCCCGGAAGTCAGCTACCATTGAATCTGAGTTAGACAGTATCGAGCAAGCTCTTCAGGAAAAGGAAAAGTTAATTCAACAACTACAAGTTTCAACATCCGAGCTGAACACACAGAAGCAACAGAAGCTAGATAATGTGGTCGCTTATGAAGAAGTAAAATTTCCTTCAGGTGCCAGTGTACCGATGGCAAAAAAGGTTTCTGGGACCGTAGTCATGGAGAAACCGATAACAGTTATGGAACCGTTAGTAATTACCCAGGAACCAGTGCTTGAAAACCTAGGGAGGTCATGGCAACAGAGTAAGGTAAAAGCTGGAATCTATCAGTTTGCCTCTGCTCAAACTTTCTTAGGCTACACCAAGGGATGCAGTCGGCCAAAGGGAGTTTCCCCCATTCGCGACGGCATCAAGAATACTTCTGATGCTTCTGAACAATCCACAAGCATCAGAAATCCTCAAGTTCTGGCGAAAGACATTGTGCTAGTTGAAGCACTCCAAAGTCAAATCCAAAACCTATCGGCTCAGCTAGAATCTCTCCAAACATCTCTAAAAGCAGCACCCCAAGTCTCTGAGCAAGCTAAAGTTGCAGCTTAGATAATAAGTCAGCTATCAGCTATCAGCACCTCAAGTATCAGCTATCAGCTATTATCAGCTATTATCAGCTATTGGCTATCAGCTATTATCAGCTATTGGCCAAGCTACGGAAACAGCTTTTTAATAAAGGAAGCTGACCGCTGACCGCTGACCGCTGACCACTGACCACTGACCACTGACCGCTGACCGCTGACCGCTGACCGCTGAATGCTTACAAAATATCAGCAGCACTTTATAGGCGGTCTTTACTTTAAAAAGACCGCCTATGACTATAATAAGCATCTTATATTAAGTACAGTTAATCACTTTTACAATCGGTTATATTAATTGTTAATTAATAATTGGCAATTTTATTTTTAGAAACGATATAGCTTTGATCATAATTTGATCATACTTACAGCGTTTTTCATAACTATGAGGTACACAGGCTTTTTTCCCTGTTCCCTGTTCCCTGTTCCCTGTTTCCTGTTCCCTACTCCCTGCTCCCTAAAACCTAACATTTTGTACCTCACGACCTTGAAAATTGCTATATTAAACTTTGCTCAGAGGCATTTTCCCATCCTTAACCTCAAGCAGATTTGACCCAGAAGATTGCACTAGCTCAATTTCCAGACCTTCCCGCGCCATAATCGTATTAGAAAACTCCTTAACAGCCTGTTCTCCGATATGGTCCAAAACATCATCATTATGCAGGGGGTCATGATGGAAGATAACCAATTTTTTGGCATTAGCAGCTCGAGCAACATTAATAGCTTCCTGCCAGGTGGAATGTCCCCAACCCATTTTGCTTGATACCTCAGAGTAGTATTCTTCATTCGTGTAGGCAGCGTCGTAAATCATCACGTCCGCATGACGGGCCAGCCGCAGGACATTTTTATCTAAACCCTCTTCGAGATGTTCTGTGTCAGTGATGTAGGCAGCTGAATAGCCTCGCCAGTTAACTCGATAGCCAACGGCTTCACCAGGATGGTTCAAGGGCGCATTTTCTACCGTAATCTCACCAATCTTGACTGTTTCTCCGATCTCAAGGTTATAGAACTTCTTTTTCGATTGCATAATTTGCAAGGGAACTGGAAAATTTGGGTGGGTCATCTGATCAGTTAGACGATTCTCGATGGTCGCACCGTTAGGTGCGCGGGTGCCATAAATATGGAAACAATTCTTTTTAATAAAGGCAGGGGTAAAGAAAGGGAAACCCTGAATATGATCCCAATGAGAGTGGGTAAAAAATAGATGAGCTTCTACCGGCATCTCCTTGAGTAGAGACTCTCCCAAAACTCGCAACCCTGTGCCACCATCAAAAATCAGACGCTCACGACCAACTCGCATCTCTATACAAGGTGTGTTGCCTCCATACCGAACTGTTTCTGGTCCTGGACAGGCAATACTACCTCTGACGCCCCAAAAACGAATAGTGAATAAGTTGTGGGTATTAGACATAATTTTTCCTTGCAGGCTTTTGCAGTTAGTTGATCAGTGAGGGTTTTCTGACGAAGAGGGTGTCAGTGTATGGTAATCCAGGAAGGGGCAAACGTAAAGCTAGAATAGTCAAGTACCCTAAGCCCAAGTCCTATTTGCCCTTAGCTTTTTTAGCTAGAATTCAAGCACATTCCACAGCACGCCTTAGCACAAGAGTCACACTAATAATCACCAACGATCTCACCTGGATTGTTAGTGGTTAGAGGTGATTAGCTGACTGAATTCCCCTGTTGTGGTAGGGTGTGTCGATTATACAAAGTAGCTCAAGTTTACCAGTATAGTTCATCAATCTGGAACTATTATGGCTGATAGCAAGTACTTCTTATTCCTATGATTCCCAAAAGCGTAGCAATATTCACCTGAATGTCGTGTAAGTTACACAACCAAATCATGTGATTTTGGTCACATCCTTGGCAGTGGTACCAGAGGAAAACTACCCCTGACATTGATTCCCCCTCGGAGGTATGATCAACACAAACCAGAGTAATGACCAATGACCAATCAAAAGATAGTTGTCAAAGTCGGCACATCTAGTTTAACTCAACCAGCAACAGGTCAGTTGGCCCTATCCACTATTGCAGCCCTAGTGGAAACACTTACTCGGCTGCGTTCTGAAGGTCATCAAGTGGTACTGGTTACCTCTGGCGCTGTGGGGATTGGCTGTGGGCGACTGGGGTTAACATCACGACCGAATACACTCCCTCTCAAACAAGCGATCGCAGCAGTTGGTCAAGGACGGCTGATGCGGATATATGATGACTTATTTAGCAACCTCAACCAACCTATTGCTCAGATTCTCCTCAGCCGCCGAGATTTTGTACAGCGTAGTTGCTATGTTAATGCCTATGCTACCTTTCGGGAGCTACTCCAGCTGGGGGTGATCCCAGTGGTGAATGAAAATGATACTGTTGCCGTAGATGAACTTAAATTTGGGGATAACGATACCCTTAGCGCCTTAGTAGCTAGTTTGATTGAATCGGATTGGTTGTTTTTACTAACTGATGTGGATAGACTTTACTCAGCAGACCCCCGTAAGGTACCGGATGCTGAACCAATTATTTCAGTCAATAGCATTGAGGAGTTAACTGAACTAGAGGTACAAGCTGATGACTCAGGCTCTGGTTGGGGCACTGGTGGGATGGTAACCAAAGTGGCTGCTGCCCGAATTGCTACCAATGCTGGGGTTAGAACTGTAATCACTGAAGGACGATGTCCGGATAACATTGAAAGAATTTTACAGGGTGAATCCCTGGGCACCCAGTTTGCCCCCCAAGCTCAAACCAATAAAGCCCGCAAGCACTGGATTGCGTACAGTTTAGTGCCAGCAGGGAAACTCTATCTTGATAATGGAGCGTTAAAGGCAGTTTGTGATGGGGGCAAATCTCTATTAGCAGCTGGTATTACTCGCATAGAGGGGGATTTTCGCTCATCAGATGCCGTAGAGCTATGTGACAGCAATGGTACGGAAATTGCTAGGGGATTGGTGAACTACAACAGTAATGAATTACATAAGATTCGAGGGCATAAATCCGAACAAATCCTGACTATTTTGGGTTACAAGGGGGCAGAAACTGTGGTTCATCGGGATAATTTGGTCCTGATGAATTAGGGAGTAGGGAGTAGGGAGTAGGGAGTAGGGAGTAGGGAGTAGGGAGTAGGGAGTAGGGAGTAGGGAGTAGGGAATCGGGAAAAAATACTCTGTACCTGATTAGGTTAGAAACCGCTATACTGTATGTCTCTCAAGATTGTGATCAATCAAGAAAATCATGGTTTCGTAAGCATATGCGCTACGCGCACGCTGCGCGAACAGCCGTTGGCCGTTGGCCACGCTACTAGATCGGTGCTTAAAATCAACCTTCTTTAGCCTGCGCAAACGGGAGAATTTAATAGTTCGAGATTAATGAAAATTGGAAGTCTGAGGAAAATCCCATCAGCAGACTTATAGCAGTCGAAGTAAAGGTTAAGACATATTTCTCTTCCCTATTCCCTGTTCCCTGTTCCCTGTTCCCTAAAAACCTCACTCAATTGAAAACCGCTATATACCCTTTGAGGATATTTTTAATTCGTGGCTGCCTTTTTGGCTGATTCTACCCAACTATCAAAGAGTTCCTGATTTTTCTTTATCCATTCTTCGGCATGGCGGCGAATATCTTTTGGGCTACTTTCACCATCTTGTACCAGTTTTTGTTGAGCATTCACATCGTCAATTGGAACCGTCATCAACTCAAACAGGCGTTTGGCAGCTGGATTGGCTGCTAAAAATTTCTTGTTTGCCATCACCCGAACTTTATCCACAGCAAAACCGACATTTTTTCCGTTAATAGTAGTATCTTTTTCTGTTATATTTTCCTGTTCTTTAGGTAGTGAAATAAAAGGAACCTCTAATCTAATGGTATCTTCTCCTGGCTTTAATACTGTCACTGACCAGTGGGGACTATAGCTATAAAATAAAATAGGTTGTCCTTGTTTATAGCGACCCAATGTGGCGGCTAAGAGCACATCATAGTTGCCTTGGTCATGTTCAACGGTATCTCGCAACTTGTAAGCATCCAGCTGATGTTCAATTACCAACTCACACCCCCAACCTGGATTACAACCAGTTAAGTTAGCTTTGCCATCTCCATCAGAGTCAAAAAGCTTGGCAATCTTGGGGTCTTTTAGTTGTTCCAAATTAGTGATTTTGTATTGTTCAGCAGTTTTTTTATCTATCTGATAGCTTTGCAAACCATCAGCAATAATTACCCCCACCCGTTCTAATTTTTGGTCACCACCGTTTTGTAAAAAGAATTTTTTGTGTATATTTTGCCAATGAACACTGTAAAAATCTATGTCTCCATTCCTGACAGAAATGTGTGCCAGGGGAATACTAAGTTGTTTGATTGCTGCAGGTTTATAACCAACTTTTTCCAAACCAATATTGATGATTTCGGAAACAAATAAGGCATAGGTGGAAACGGAGGATGCAGAACTGACCTTGACTCCTTTACCTGCTGTGGATTGACTCCCATTTGGGGTCTGTGCTCCACAGGCGATTAAACTGAGGCATAAAGCTGCTGCTAAGATAGCACAAATAAATTTATTAATTTTCCTGATGGTCATTTATTTGATTCTATTTGATCAGGTGCTCTGGAGATGTTACAGCTAGATTTTCCATGAAATTCTCGTAAGGTGCAATTCCGACTACGGACCATAGGGTGGCATGGGCATGTTGGTGCCATGGACATGTTGCCGTGGAATGGGCATCTTGCCTGTTTCATTTCCGGGCGGGCATCCTGCCCACTCTACTGCTATTGATTCCCGCAGGGGGCATCCTGCCCACTCTACTGCTATTGATTCCCGCAGGGGGCATCCTGCCCACTCTACTGCTATTGATTCGCCCAGGGGGCATCCTGCCCACTCTACTGCTATTGATTAGACCTCTTGCAAAAGTATTTTTCTGATAGTATTTACGTCAATTCTTGTCCACTGTTCCCTGGTTCCCTGAACAAGTGCCTCTTTCAGAGGAGCTACGCTATCGATTTTTTGGGAATATTTTTTATTGATAACTGTATCATCAAAAATTAAATAACCATCTTCAGTAGTTACAATTTCGAACCGTACATTTGGCCACAAAATTTATGTACCTAAACCAACATTATTAAAATAAAGGTTAATTTAATCGTGGCTAACTTTTTCCAGATTATCCGCAAGATTTGTGAGAGTGTAATTTTTATTAATACTTATTAGATACTGACAATATTTTATATAATTAAAGTCCATTAAAAACTCTTAATAAAAAATCAATGAATAGTATTTTATACTACCAGATAATCTACATAAATATCAATCAAATTTTTCAGTTTATGATAATTTTGTTGTGGTTCAGGCGATCGCCAATGTACAGAAAACCTTAAGGCTTAACACTATATATAGTGCCCTTGCGTAAGTCCTGATCTATTTTACCTTGATGCCTTCAAGATTAGCGATCGCCACTATACATATCTTATTCTGGATTAATCCATTTTATTAGTGTAATAGGTTCCATAAAGGTATCTAATTATTTCAGGTTTTTCTCCACTAAATACTCTATTATTTTATCACATCTCATTCCTGATTGCTATAACTTAGTTTCCACAATTAGATAAGTATTACGAAAATAGGTAAATTGGGTAAGGAATTTCAAAAGTAGTTGCCATTGCCAAGGCCAACGTTCTTGATGTAGCTGATAGATAGACCAAGTATTGACTACTTGCAATCCCATAGCGTTTAAGTCTTGTTCGTTTTTCACAAACCACTTTAGGGGAGCTCCAATTTGAGAGAACCTTTTACTAAACATCTTGGCATAATTTCCTATAACTTCCACATCTAAGGTTGCACCTGGAAAACGAGAGCGCATCATAGATAGAAGTTGCTGGACTTCATTTACCTCAAAGTAGGCTAGTAAGCCTTCTGCAATAAATAAAATGTTTTCTGGTTCTACGTTGGGCAAATTATTCATCCAGTCAAAATCCATAACTGAAGCACTAATAAACTGATGCTGTTCTGTCTGTGTATCTAACTTAGAGCGCAATTCAGTTACCATGGGCAAATCTAGTTCAAACCAACGATAAGCATTCTGTCCAATACGGTGAAAACGACTAGATAATCCAGCTCCCAATTCCACTACAACTGGATGGGAATGGTTGGCAATATGACCAGATGCTATTTGATCATGCTGGTAAGTTCGGATAGCAGCTATAATACTACCAGTTTTAGCACTTTTAGAATAAAATTTCTCTAGCTCTTGATCCCAACCCGCGAGTTTTAACCACTCAACAGCTAGTGGATCTTGAAACAGTGGATGAGGATTTGATTGTTCATCAGCTCGTCCCCTGAGTGGTAAAAGTAGGGTGCGAGGTACACCTGTTAGTTCAGTAACAATTTGAGACATAGATATTAATATCCTGATTTATTGAAAATTTTGACTGGGTTTGATTGAATTATTGACTGTAACTTCTGTTACTTAAAGCTTTCTCTATACAAGCTTGTAACTTCTTAGCTAAGATAGTTACACTTGGTGGATAAACCATGTACTCGTGATAGCCAGGAACAGTTTCTACCTTAACCTCACCAATGGACTCCTCTGCCCAACCTAGAGTTTGTCCCATAGCAGCAATGACTTCCTGGGAGAATCCCAATGAACCTTTTTCCGGTTTGAATAAAATCATAGAACCTGAATAGTTGGGTGGTGAGTAGCTACGCATTGCATTGTAATTTAGCTCCAAAACTTTCAGGAGACGTTCAATATCAGCAACCTGAAAATCAAGAGGAACTACATTAGCTTGTTGAGCTTTCTTCAAAATGAAGACTGTTCTTTCCTCTGGAGCAAGTTTCTGGAATTCTTCGGTAGGTATAGAAACAGTTCCCCCAAACAATTGAAAGACAACTTCTTCCCCTTCTACTTCTACTAAGTTTTGCTCATCAGGCAACTTCGATGGGGCGTAGGTATCAAGTAATCCTAGAAAAGCTACTTGTTCACCTTGAATCGTTAATTCGTAAGCCATCTGTAATGCTACTGCTCCACCAAATGACCAACCAAGTAGAGTATACGGACCATTTGGCTGCACCTCACGAATAGCAGAAAGGTAAAGACTAGCCATATCTTCTACCCGTGTGAGTGGTTCTTGCCCTTTTTCTATACCTAATGCTTGTAGACCATAGAAGGGTTGCTCCGTTCCCAATAGTTTAGCTAACTCAAAGTAGCAGAAAGCAGTTCCACCACCAGGGTGTATGCAGAATATTGGCACTTTGGAGCCATTTGGGTTAATAGGAAATAGAGGGGAAAAGGAGGAAATACTTTCTTGACGGAGAACAGCAGCTAGTTCCTCAACAGTAGGAGATTGGAAGAGGGTTGACAGGGCTAGAGATTTCCCCAACTCATTTTCAATATATTTCATCAAGCGAACTGCCAAAAGTGAGTGACCCCCTAGGTCAAAGAAATTATCTTTAATACTAATTTGATGAATACCTAAAAGATCTTCCCATATTTTTAGCAATAGTAATTCTTGGCGATCGCGTGGTGCAATATATTCTTGGTTTTGATATCTACTGGCCACATCCAGTTCAGGCAATGCCTTACGGTCTACTTTGCCATTGGGAGTCAGAGGCAGTTGCGACAACACCATCAACCCCGATGGCACCATATACTCTGGCAACCGCGACTGTAGATACTCTCTCAACTGCGGTATCAGTTCCTTTCTGAACTGGGAACTCAAGGGATTATTCCCATAATTATTCCAGTTACTTGCTACCACCGATTTTTGAGTTAGGGGTGTTAACACTATCCCTTCTTTGGCTAACTCACTGCGCACAAATACCCCATCCATCAATTCTGGACTACCTTGTCCAGACCAACACAACTCTAAGCTATACCCTAAAGATGCACTTAGTTCATATAACCTCTCTGGGTCAATGCTCTTGGTTTGCTTTGACTCTAAAAACTGCCTCAACTGCTGCACATTCTGTTTTGATTCTGGTTGTGATAGCCACTCTACCAACTCTACATCATTTGCCACTCTGCCATTGACTAAACCACTAAAGCATATTGATTCTGGCCCAATGTCTCGCAGATAAGTTTCTATCTGTTGAACACTAACAGCCGCTCCACTTTCTACAGTCGGTGTTATTACTTTTCCTGGTTGTGCCTCTATATGCAACAGTACGCTATAGCGATATTTATTCAGTTCGTTTTGCTCCCTTCCCCTCTGTAAACGGATTTGTACATGAGTTATTTCTGGATGTTTTTCTTTCAGAGCTACAAACAACTCTGGTGAGACTAACAACTCGGTCTCCTGCTCCATTTTTATGTCTATCTTTTCTTTGAGTTGTTGTCTCGACAGTGAGGGAGTTGCTTGATACAGTTGCACCGAACTGTGAAAGGCTTTCATTAATGGCCAACTGCGGATATCTCCTAGGAAAATCATTCCTCCTGGTTTGACTACCCTGATACTGTTTTCTATTACTTGCAACAGATACTCCACACTAGGGAAATACTGGACTATGGAACTCAGCAATACGGCATCGAAACTGTTAGGAGCTATATCAGCCATGTCTTCAGCTCGTTTCTGTGCTAAGGAGACATGACCATATTTGTCGGGTTCGGGTTCTATTTGTTGTTTGATGTATTCTAATGAGACATTGGAGATATCTGTTCCATAATAGTTTTGTGTCTGGGGTGCGATTTGAAACAGGAGCATTCCTGTGCCACAACCTATTTCCCACACACTCTCTGGTTTCTGGGCTAATACTTGAGTTACTATATCCCCTGCCCAGATGCGCATTTGCTCTACTGGTATGGGCTGGTTATCGTAGTTGCTAATCCATCCTCTAGTGTTAAATAGAGAGTCAGTTACTTCACTCTTATTTTCTTTAATTAGTTGGTTAAATAGGTTTTGCCAACTGTTGATGTGAGTATCTAATAGTTGTAAGCTAGAAGTGCTAACTGTTTCAGTTTCTGCAAATAACCTTTGATAAAAAGGAGTTTGCTTAAACTGTTGTTTCCAGTGATAAGAAATATGTTCAAAATCAATATCTTCTCCTTGTTGCCTGAGAATACGTCCTTGGATAGCATAATCTGGATTCAAATTATTCTCGCAAAGCTTTCGGCTACAAACAGCTTCAATCACATCTCCTTCACTCACATCAATACCAGGCTCAAACACTGGAAAATAAACTGGTAACCAAGAATGCTCATGTTCGAGAATATCTATACACTCACCCTCAATAGTATGCAAATTTAACCAGACCAGAAAACCATCTAATCTGCCGGATTTTTCTATCCTTAACTGAATTTGATGAGTCAAATCTGTATCTAAAGATTTAGTAAAGTCTAAATCCTCAAATATTTCTCGATTGGAAAGTAAATTGGCTTGAGGAAATCCTTTAATACAAACCCGTAAATCAAAAGGATACCCAACCTGTTCAAAAATTTTCTGGGTATAATAACCAGAAACCTTTGTAAATCTGGGTTGATTGAGTAATGGTTCTGGAAGAGTTACTGCTGCAATCTTAGTCACACTTCTTTCGGGAATCATCGCACCGTCTGGCTTCAAAAACCTTCTGGTATTATTAATAATTACTGCTGCTCCTTCACATCCACCAATGGCTCCCACAATTTCAGAAACACATACATCCGCTAATTCGGGTAGGTTAACCGTCATCGCATCTCCATGTATGATTTCAATTTGTGCCGATAATCCCAACTTATCCACGCAAGCTTTAGCTAACTGACTGGTTTCTTGGTCTCTCTCAATAGCATAGATTTTCTTAGCTCCTGCTTGTGCACAAAATCTCGCCAAAATAGCATCCTTGCCTGTACCAATTTCTACCACTACTCGCTCTTTAACAAGTTGATTAATTGCCACTTGATAACTGTGGTTTCGACGATGGTCATTAGTCATCGCATAGTACAATAACTCATCATAAACATAGTATTCTGCTATTGATGGCCAAAGTTCTATGCCTTTCATCTTCTGGATATTTTGTTCCAACTCTGGTTCGGGAACAAAATATGCTACCAACCGCTTGTTCCCTGGATTATCTTCCCTGTCGATTACTACAGCTTGTTGGACTTGGGGATGCCTCCTGAGAACTGATTCAATTTCTCCAGGTTCAATTCGGAAACCTCGTATCTTCACCTGATTATCTATGCGACCAAGAAACTCAATATTGCCATCCGGTAAGTAACGAGCTAAATCTCCTGTTTTGTACAGCCTCTCCTCGGTTAAATTCCTCAAAGGATGGGAAATAAATTTTTCCTGTGTTAATTGAGGTTGGTTAAGATAGCCACGAGCTAAACCAACACCACTGATATAAATTTCACCAGGTACTCCTATGGGGACTGGTTGTAAATTCCTGTCTAGGATGTAGATTTGAGTATTGCTGATCGGCCTACCTATGGGTGGCACAGAACACTCTGGTGAGCATTCGGCCATGGTGGCACATACTGTTGATTCTGTTGGTCCGTAGGCGTTCACAAATTGTCGCCCCACAGACCACTGAGATATTAGCTCTGGTGGGCAAGCTTCTCCTGCTACTACTATGGTCTTTAAAGAAGGTAATTCCTCTTTGGGCATCACTGCCAGAGCTGAGGGGGGTATGGTGATATGGGTGATTTTGTTGTTCCGCAACCACTGACTCATACCCACTCCAGGCATTAAGGTATCTCGGCTGCCCATATACAAACTGGCTCCTGAACCTAAAGCTATGACTATTTCCGAGATGGAGGCATCGAAACTTAATGATGCGAACTGAACCACTCTGCTGTTTGAGTTGACTTGAAACCCTTGCATTTGAACTGTAGCCAGATTACACAGTCCCTTGTGTTCTACCAAGACTCCTTTCGGTTTACCTGTGGAACCTGATGTATAAATTACATAAGCTAAATTTTGGGGACTGACTTCACTCTCTACTTTTTCTGGTGTTTCAGTGGCTATTTTTTCCCAATCTTTATCTAGAAAGACTACTTGGGCTTGATGTTGGGGGAGTTGAGCTAATATTTGTTCTTGAGTTAGTAACACTGACACTTGGGAGTCAGCGAACATATATTCTAGGCGTTCTTGGGGATAGGCCGGGTCTAATGGCACATAAGCTCCTCCGGCTTTGAGTATGGCTAATAAACCTACTACCATCTCGACTGAACGCTCTACACATATTCCCACTAGGGTTTCTGGAACTACTCCCAATTTTTGCAAGTAATGTGCTAGTTGATTAGCTTTGCTATTTAATTGGGAATAGGTCAGCTTTTGCTCCTCAAATACTACTGCTACTGCATCCGGTGTTTTCTCTACCTGTTCCTCAAATAACTGATGGATACATTTGTCTGTGGGATAATCTGTTATGGTGTTGTTCCACTCCACCAGTATTTGGTCTAGCTCTGGCTCTGTCATTAATGGCAACTGGCTAATAGGTCTCTCTGGATTCTCTACTGCTGCTAATAGTAAGTTTTTATAATGTGACACCATCCGACTAATTGTCTCCACCTCAAACAAGTCTCGGTTATAGGCACAGAATCCTTTAATTTCTTCTCCTATTGGCCACAGATGTAACTCTAAGTCAAACCTCACTGTCATCTCAGCTCCTGCCCCTTCATACCAACCTACTTCTAAGTTAGGTAAGCTAAAGGATGGTTTGAAAATTTCCTCCTGCTGAACAGCAAACGACACTTGAAACAAGGGGTTTTGTGATAGAGACCTTTCTGGTTGCAAATCTTCGACTAGCTTCTCAAAGGGTATGTCTTGGTGACTATAAGCTTCTAGGGCTGTTTGTTTAACTCGGTTTAATACTTCTGTGAAACTTGGGAACCCTCCCAGGTCTGTGTACATGACTAGGGAGTTGACAAAGAAACCTATTAACCCTTCTATTTCTAGGCGGTTGCGGTTGGCTATGGCTGAACCTACTGCTACACTTTCTTGACCACTATAACGAGACAACAATACTTTGAATACTGCTAACAGGGTCATAAATAGGGTAGTTCCCTGGTTTTGGGTGAGTTGTTTAACTTTTGATGTTAGTGCTGCTGGTATGTTTATCGGTATACCTGCTCCATTAAAAGTTTCAACTGGGGGTCGAGGATGGTCTGTGGGTAGTTGTAGTTGAGGTAGGTCTTGCAGCTTTTGCTTCCAGTAGTTGAGTTGGCTAGAGAGGGTTTGACCTTGTAAGTAGTTCTTTTGCCACACTGCAAAGTCGGCATATTGTATGGGTAGCTCTGGTAATGGGGATGGTTTCTCGAACAGTGTGGCAGTGTAAATAGCCGAAAGTTCTTTGGGTAATACTGTCAGTGACCAGCCATCGGAAGCTATGTGATGTAATGTAATTTGCAGTATGTGTTCTGTTGTTCCTAGTTGAAACAACTGAGCTCGTATGGGGGGGTCTACTTCCAGATTGAATGAAAGTTCGTTTTCTTGTTGGAGTAGTTGTTGGAGTTTGGTGGTAGCTTCTGATGGTGTTAACCCACTTAGGTCTTTTTTGGGTAGTTCTAATTCAAAAGAGGGTTTAATTATTTGTACTGGTGTGCCGTTGATTTCACTGAAAGTGGTTCTGAGGGTTTCATGGCGAGCGATGATTTGGTTGATACTTTTTTCTAGGGCTACATAGTCTAGTTTTCCTACTAGATTTAGGGTTAATGGCATATTGTAGGCGTTGCTACTCAAGGCCATTTTTTCTATAAACCATAGCCTTTGTTGAGCAAAGGATAACGGTGGGGGGTTTTCATTTTCCTCTCTTGGTTGAATGGCTACAGTCTCTACAGGTTGGCTTTGAGCTAAATATATCTCTATTTCCTTAGCCAGACTGGCCACATCTGAATTCTCAAATAGCTTTATGAGGGGTAACTCTATATTGAGGAGTTGTCGCACCCGAGACACAACCTGAGTAACCATCAAAGAATGGCCACCCAAATCAAAGAAGTTATCATGTATTCCCACCTGTTCTATACCCAACACTTCTTTCCAAATCTCTGCTAATGCTTTCTGTGTCTCCGTTTCAGGAGCCACATACTCCGTTGACGCACTAATAGCTAAATCTGGTGCTGGTAAAGCCTTACGGTCTACTTTTCCATTCGGTGTCAGTGGCAGTTGCGACAACACCATCAACCCTGATGGCACCATATACTCTGGCAACCGCTCTTTCAGATACTGTTTCAATTTATTTATTTGTTCTGTCTCTGATATTTCAGGGACTGAAATTTCGCTTTCTAGCACTAGGTAGGCCACTATACGTTTATTACCTAGGTTGTCTTCAGTGGCTAATACTACTGTTTCTTTAACTATGGGATTTTGAGTTAGGGTAGCTTCTATTTCTCCTGTTTCAATGCGATATCCTCGCACTTTTACCTGATGGTCTATCCGCCCGATAAATTCTATGTTGCCATCAGCTAGATAACGACATAAGTCTCCTGTTTTGTATAATTTTGCTATTTTTGAGTCGTCAAAGGGATGAGGAATAAATTTGGAGGCTGTCAGTTCGGGGCGGTTGTGGTAGCCTATTGCTAAACCATCTCCTCCAATATGAAGTTCTCCAGGCACTCCTATGGGCACTGGTTGTAATTGGGAGTCGAGGATATATATTTGGGTGTTAGATATTGGCTTACCTATGGACAGATTTGTTGCTCCTTCTGCTACTTTAGTCACCTTGTACCATGAAGAGAATGTAGTGTTTTCTGTCGGTCCATACACATGAAGCAATCTTTCTGGTGCCCCTTTTTCAAGTACCTGTTTCACTGATTTCGGGTCTACTGCCTCTCCTCCAAATAACAAATGTTTCAAGGTACTGAATGCTTCTGGTCCTGAGTAGGCTAACTGATTAAATAAAGCTGTTGTCAAAAACAGTGTAGTAATTTTTTCTTGTTTGATATAGTTGACAAACTCTTGAGGAGAAAGGAGTACAGATTTGGGAATTACTACTGCCACTGCTCCGTGTAATAAAGCTCCCCAAATTTCAAATGTGGCTGCATCAAAAGAGGTGTTGGAAACTTGAGCTACTCGGTCTGTTGGCTCCAATTGCACATAGTTGGTGTTGCTAAAAAGCCGAACTACTCCTTGATGAGGAATAGTTACTCCTTTTGGTTGACCCGTTGAACCTGAAGTATAGATAACGTAAGCTAACTGATTAGCTGTTACCTGATTTTCGGGCATTTGCTGACTCTGTTGATTAATAATTTCGGAATCTGTATCCAAACAAATCACAGTTCCTATAGTTCCCGATAGATGATGCTGCCATTTTTCTTGAGTCAAGATGATGGATAGTTGTGCATCTTCTACCATGTAATTGAGACGGGAAGTTGGATAATTCGGGTCTAATGGCACATAAGCTCCTCCGGCTTTGAGTATGGCGAGTATTCCTACTACCATCTCTACTGAACGATCTACACATATTCCCACTAAGGTTTCTGGAACTACTCCCAATTTTTGCAAGTAATGGGCTAGTTGATTGGCTTTGCTATTTAATTGGGAGTAGGTCAGCTTTTGTTGTTCAAATACTACTGCTATGGCATCTGGTGTTTTCTCTACCTGCTCTTCAAATAACTGATGGATACATTTGTCTTTGGGGTAATCTGTTTTCGTATTGTTCCACTCCACAAGTATCCGATCTAGCTCTAGCTGTGTCATTAATGGCAACTGGCTAATAGGTCGCTCGGGAGTCTCTACTGCTGCTGATAGTAAGTTTTCATAATGTGACACCATGCGACTAATTGTTTCGGCTGAGAACAAGTCTGTGTTATAGGCACAGAATCCTTTGATTTCTTCTCCTACTGGCCACAAATGTAATTCTATATCAAACCTCACTTCTTCCATCCATCGCTCCCAATCTAACTCTATCTCTAAGTTAGGCAGGCTGAAGGATGGTTTGAAGATTTCCGACTGCTGAACAGCAAACGACACTTGAAACAAGGGGTTTTGTGATAGAGACCTTTGAGGTTGCAACTCTTCGACCAATTTCTCAAAGGGTATGTCTTGGTGACCATAAGCTTCTAGGACTGTTTGTTTGACTCTGTTTAATACTTCTGTGAAGCTTGGTTCCCCTCCCAGGTCTGTATACATGACTAGGGAGTTGACAAAGAAACCTATCAACCCTTCTATTTCACTGCGGTTGCGGTTAGCTATCGGTGTTCCTACTGCTACACTTTCTTGACCACTGTAACGAGACAGCAATACTTTGAATACTGCTAACAGGGTCATAAATAGGGTCGTTCCCTGCTTTTGGGTGAGTTGTTTAACTTTTGATGTTAGTGCTGCTGGTATGTTGATCGGTATACCTGCTCCATTAAAAGTTTGAACTGCAGGTCGGGGATGGTCTGTGGGTAGTTGTAGTTGGGGTAGGTCTTGCAGCTTTTGCTTCCAGTAGTTGAGTTGGGTTTCTAGGATTTCACCTTGCAAGTAGTTCCTTTGCCAAACTGCAAAATCTGCATATTGTATGGGCAACTCTGGTAATGGGGATGGTTGGTCTTCCAGGATAGCAGTGTAAATAGCTGAGAGTTCTTTGGCTAATACTGTGCCTGACCAACCATCGCCTGCTATGTGATGTAATGTGATTTGCAGTATGTGTTCTGTTGTTCCTAGTTGGTACAACTGAGTGCGTATGGGGGGATCTACTTCTAGATTGAATTTTTGTTCATTTTCTTGTTGGAGTAGTTGTTGGAGTTTGGTGGTAGCTTCTGATGGTGTTAATCCACTTAGGTCTTTTTTCGGCAGTTGTAGTTCAAAAGAGGGTTTAATTATTTGTACTGGTGTGCCGTTGATTTCACTGAAGGTTGTTCTCAGAGTTTCATGGCGAGCAATGATTTTGTTGATAGTTGTTTGTAGGGCTACATAGTCTAATTTCCCTACTATATTTAAGATTAATGGTACATTGTAGGTGTTGCTACTCAAGCCCATTTTTTCTATAAACCATAGCCTTTGTTGTGCATAGGATAATAGTGGGGGTTTGCCGTTTCGCTCAATAGGTTTTATTTGAGACTGCTGTGAGTATACAGATTGTTTGGCAGTGTGCAAAAAGCTGATTACTTCTTCTTTACGTTCTCGCAGTTGAGCCAGCAATGTGGGTGTAAGTTTTCCTTCAGGAGCACTATAGTGTAGTTGCTCTCCTTCAAGCCAAAGTTGGATATCTTGGTTGCGAAGCTCAAGTAAAAACTCTTCTATCATTTGCATTTGTTTCATACCTATATAACTCCTTGATTACGTTGGTTAGCTGTGTTATTTTGGGTAATTTGATGTGTTTTAGCCGCCCAAATACACGCATCTATATACTTACTTATACTTTCCACTGTAGAAGATTCAAATATTTTGTTTAAAGGAAACTCTATGTCAAAAGCTTGTGGTATTCGAGATACAACTTGAGTTGCTTTCAAAGAATGCCCACCCAAATCAAAAAAGAAGTTATCATGTATTCCCACCTTTTCTATTCCTAACACTTCTTGCCAAATCTCTGTTAATACTTTCTGTGTCTGTGTCTGGGGAGCTACATACTCCGTTGACACACTACTAGCCACATCCGGTACAGGCAAAGCTTTACGGTCTACCTTACCGTTAGGAGTCAGAGGCAGTTGCGACAACACCATCAACTCCGATGGCATCATATATTCTGGCAACCGCAACTCCAGATACTCTCTCAACTGTGGTACCAGTTGCTTTCCTAGCTCGGAACTCAAGGGATTATTCCCATAATGATGCCAGTTACTTGCTACCACCGATTTTTGAGTTAGGGGTGTTAACACTATCCCTTCTTTAGCTAACTCACTGCGCACAAATACCCCATCCATCAATTCTCCTCTTCCTTCTGCAGACCAACACAACTCTAAGCTATACCCATTATCCGAACTCAGTTCATATAACCTCTCTGGGTCGATGCCATTGACTGCCTTTGACTCTAACGTCTGCCTCAACTGCTGCACATTCTGTTTTGATTCTGGCTGTGATAACAACTCCACTAAACCTACGTCATTAGCTACTCTGCCATTGACTAAACCACTAAAGCAAATTGATTCTGGCTCATGGTCTCGCAGATAAGTTTCTATCTCTTGAGCACTCATATCCGCTCCACTTTCTACAGTCGGTGCTATTATTGATGCTGCTTGGGCTTCTATATGCAACAGTACGCTATAGCGATATTTATTCATTTCGTTTTGCTCCCTTCCCCTCTCTAAACGTATTTGTACATGAGTTATTTCTGGGTGTTTTTCTTTGAGAGCTACAAACAACTCTGGTGATATTAGCAATTCTTGCTCCTGCTCCATTTGTTTGTCTATCTTTAGCTTGAGTTGTTCTACTGACAATGATGGAGTTGCTTGATACAGTTGCACCGAACTGTGAAATGCTTTCATTAATGGTAAACTCTGGATATCCCCTAAGAAAATTATCCCTCCTGGTTTGACTATCCGAATTGCCTCAGATATTACTTGTAACAAATACTCTACATTCATAAAGTATTGAATCACCGAGTTTATAATCACCATATCGAAGCTTTGAGATGCTATGTCACCTATCTCATCTGCTCTTTTCTGTGCTAAATTGACATGAGCATATTTCTCTGGTTCCTGGAGTATTTGTTGTTGGATATACTCTAGTGAAATCCTAGATATATCGATGCCATCATAGGCTTGTGTGTGGGGTGCTATTTGAAATAGTAGCAACCCGGTTCCACAACCTATTTCATATACTTTTTTCGGTTTATGTGCTAATACTTGACCTACAATATCCCCTGCCCAAATTCGCATTTGAATTTCTGCTAAGGATTGGTTGTCGTAACTGCTGCGCCAACCTGAGATGTTGAATAATGGGTCAGTTACTTCACTCTTCTGTTCATCAATTTGTTGGTTAAATAGGTTTTGCCAACTATTGATTTGAGTGTTTGAGAGTTCTGGGTTTGATGTGATACTGCTTTCAACTTCAGGTACTATATATGCTACTAGACCTTGAGCACCTGAGTTATCTTCCCTGGCTACTACTACTGTTTGTTTTACACTGGGATGTTGAGTTAAGGTTGCTTCTATTTCTCCAGTTTCTATCCGGTATCCTCGCACTTTAACTTGGTGGTCTATCCGCCCGATAAATTCTATATTCCCATCACCTAGATAACGGCCTAAATCCCCCGTATTATATAATTTTGACTTTTGAATTCCCTCAAGGAGGGGGTTGACTTTTGAGTTGTCAAAGGGATTGGGGATAAATCTCTGATTTGTTAAATCCTCTCGGTTGAGATACCCACGAGCTAAACCAACACCACCGATATAAATTTCACCAGGTACTCCTATGGGGACTGGTTGTAAATTTCTGTCTAGGATGTAGATTTGAGTATTGCCGATCGCCCTACCTATGGATGCCACAGAAGACTCTGGTGAGCATTCGGCCATGGTAGCACATACTGTTGATTCTGTTGGTCCGTAGGCGTTCACAAATTGTCGCCCCACAGACCACTGAGATATTAGCTCTGGTGGGCAAGCTTCTCCTGCTACTACTATGGTCTTTAAATCAGGTAATTCTTCTTTGGGCATCACTGCCAGAGCTGAGGGGGGTATCGTGATATGGGTGATTTTGTTATTCCGCAACCACTGACTCATACCCACTCCAGGCATTAAGGTATCTCGGCTGCCCATATACAAACTGGCTCCTGAACCTAAAGCCATGACTATTTCCCAGATGGAGGCATCGAAACTTAATGATGCGAACTGAACGACTCTGCTGTTGGAGTTGACTTGAAATCCTTGCATTTGAACTGTAGCCAGATTACACAGTCCCTTGTGTTCTACCAAGACTCCTTTCGGTTTACCTGTGGAACCTGATGTATAAATTACATAAGCTAAATTTTGGGGGCTGACTTCACTCTCTACTTTTTCTGGTGTTTCTGTGGCTATTTTTTCCCAATCTTTATCTAGAAAGACTACTTGGGCTTGATGTTGGGGGAGTTGAGCTAATAATTGTTCTTGAGTTAGTAACACTGACACTTGGGAGTCAGCGAACATATATTCTAGGCGTTCTTGGGGATAGGCCGGGTCTAATGGCACATAAGCTCCTCCGGCTTTGAGTATGGCTAATAAACCTACTACCATCTCTACTGAACGCTCTACACATATTCCCACTAGGGTTTCTGGAACTACTCCCAATTTTTGCAAGTAATGGGCTAGTTGATTGGCTTTACTATTTAATTGGGAATAGGTCAGCTTTTGTTCTTCAAATACTACTGCTATTGCATTTGGTTTTTTCTCTACCTGTTCCTCAAATAACTGATGAATACATTTGTCATTTGGGTAATCTGTTTTCGTATTGTTCCATTCTACCAGTATTTGGTCTAGCTCTACCTCTGTCATTAATGGTAGTGCTGTTACTCTCTGTTGCGGATCGTTCACTATCTCTTCTAACAAGTTCTGGAAATGACCAGCAATTCGGGCAATAGTTTGCTCATCAAATAACTCAGCATTGTATTTTAAGAACCCAACCAGAGATGAGTCTTCTTCAAACATTTCCAGGAATAAATCATATTGACTTTCATACTGTTCGAGTAAAAATGGTTCTACTTCAAGTCCTCCCCAATTCATCAAGGTTTTTTTGCTGCTAAAAAAACACTTTGGCACATCTTGAGATTCCTGGAATTTTTTTAGTACAAAGCCAGCCTGAAAAAGAGGAGCACGACTGGAGTCACGTTCTAGCTGTAACTTATCTACCAATAAAGCAAAGGGATAATCTTGATGAGCTAGTGCTCCCAGGACTGTCTGGCGTACTTGAGAGAGGAAATCTCTAAAAGAGAGATTCCCTGACAAATCTGCTCTCATCACTACTGAGTCCACAAAGTAACCAACAAGAGAAGCAAACTCCGCTTTTGTTCTACCAGAAGTAAGAGAACCTACTAAAATATCCTCTTGACCGGTGTAACGATACAGAAGCACTTGAAAAGCAGCCAACAGAGTCATATAAAGAGTTGCACCCTCTGTTTGAGCTAGTTCCTTCAGTTGTTCAGTCAACTTTTCGGATAATTTGAAGGGATAGCTGCCACCATTATCAATCTGTATAGGGGGTCGTGGTTTGTCTGTAGGCAAATTCAATACAGGTAATTCCCCGCCCAATCTTTGTTGCCAATAGTTCCATAGTTGTTCTCCTTCTTGTCCTTCTACTAACTCCTTTTGCCAACTAACATAATCTTGATAAGAATACTGTAGTGGTGGTAGGGATGCCTCAAGCCCATTTAGTTGAGCTTGGTAAAGTTGTGGTAGCTCTTTGGCAATTAAGTTCCATGACCAACCATCTAAAGCAATGTGGTGTATTGTCAGTAACATAATATGGTCTTGCTCGGAACAAGTGAACCACCTAACTCGCATAACTGGTTCTGTTTCTAGGTTAAAAGGATGTCTGTGAGCTTCAACTACCTTTTTGTTTAACTCCTCTTCACTCCAACTAGAAGCATCTATCTGTAAGAAGTCTAACTCTTGATGTTGATGTAGTTGTTGGATTGGTTGTTCGCCCAACTTCGGGAATTTACTCCGTAGTAGCGGATGTCTTTCCCTTAGAGCTTGAAAAACTTGTTGCCAAATAGTTATATCTACCTTAGAGTAGATCCGAACCGAAAATGACACATTATGATTATGACCCTGGGGTGATAGCTGCCACAAAAACCAGAGACCTTTTTGACCATAAGAGAGGGGATGGACTTGGGATATATCTGGATTTTCCCTTAGTAACTGTAAGATTTCTGATTTATACTGCTCTAATTCGGCCATAACATCAGTGGTCAGTACTTCTTGGGAACCTTCAGTTCTTAACTTTCCTTCATCACTCCATAATTTAACCCCTTTGAGAGAAAGGTCTTGTAAGAATTGAATTAAGTTCATAGTTCTACCTTGATCCAGTTATTTTCTTTAATGAACTGCTACTAGGGATGAGGAACAAGCTGTATCTATTGCCATGCTCGGCCCAAGGAAGTCGAAAAAGTACGAGAGACGATTTGCATTGATACAATTTAGGTTACCAGTACCAGTATAGGTAGTAAAGTTACTGGTGTTTTGGGCAATGAGTTCGTAGTAGTCGAAGCTTGATATACCCATAAATACGCCTGTAGGCGTACCTGCTAATTCTTCTGGTGGTTGTCCTGCGTCTTCTAAAGCTTCCCAAGCTAGTTCCAGCAATAGCCGTTGCTGTGGGTCCATTGTTTGGGTTTCTCGGGGAGAAATACCAAAAAATTGTGGGTCAAACTTATCTACTTGTTCTAAAAAGCCTCCCCATTTAGTGTTCATTTTCCCTGGTTTGGTGGCATCTCGGTCATAAAATAATTCGTTATCCCATCCGGGCAGGTGGTACTTCTGTTATTGCATCTACACCATTGCATAATAATTCCCAAAATGCTTCTAGATTTTTAGCTCCTGGAAAACGGCATCCCATACCTATAATTGCAATTGGTTCTTGATTTATCATTTTTTCAGCTCTCCAGGCGTTTACTCATCCACAGGCATTGACGAACCGCATTTTATACTTGCGTTTAAATCTCGATATTCCACAAATTCAAACCCCAGTTGTAACACCATCTGCTATAACCTCCGTGTTGAGCCATCAGCGTTTTCTGTTTGTTATTAAGTTTGAGCTTTGTTCTGATGGATTTAATGTGTGTCTTTTGACCCCAGCCTATCTAATAGTCTGCTTAATAGCCTTTGGTATTCTATCCTTATTCTTTGATTAAGTCAATGCTCCCTGGGGGGGTGACGAAAATAGTTATAAAGCACACAGGGCAAGCGATATAGCTCTCATTACCTCGTCAATAATTATTATATTTATTATGATTAAGTTTCATTACTTATTGTTTAAAATTAATAATTTTATGGCTAAATTTGACCAGAGTAAGCTCATATAATTTGGTATAAAATTTACTTGACAAAAGTCTCAAAATAGTATCATTTATAGCTAGCAGGGAACAAAGCTTGTAACATAGACATGGCTTGCTCCCTGGCTCGCTTACCTTTTTTATAATGCTTGACACAACGGCGATTAAGGGGAAGTTTTACTACTGTCCACTCAAAAAGAATCGATATTTATCTCGGTATTTGACCAAGGAACTCCAAAAACCTTCTTTAACGATGAAGCTAGTCTGATTCAAGAATACCCCATATATGGTGTCTTTGCGTAAGTCCTGGCGATTTAATAGTTTCATCACTACTTTCGGTAAAAATACTTAAAAAAAATGCGATTCTCTGAAAGAGACGCTACGGGCACGCTAACATTTTTATTCTGTACTCTGTTCCCGATTCTCAATTCTCAATTCTCAATTCTCAATTCTCAAGTCTCAATTCTCAATTCTCAATTCTCAATTCTCAATTCTACTTGGTGGTGCGTTACGGGGCGGGCTATTCCAATACTGGCCCTCGAAGTTAAAAATGAGGGCAAGCCCGCCCCTAACGCACCCTACATTCTCAAGTCTCAAGTCTCAATTCTCAATTCTCAATTCTCAAGTCTCAATTCTCAAGTCTCAATTCTCAATTCTCAAGTCTCAATTCTCAAGTCTCAAGTCTCAATTCTCAAGTCTCAAGTCTCAATTCTCAAGTCTCAAGTCTCAATTCTCAATTACATAAAAAAACAATATCCCATTCCATAACCGTACATTTTATATAAATTATCACTCCAAAAAAACATCTAAAATTTCTTGAAAAACTTAAGTATTATAGTTATGATTATAATTGTAAATATTACAACGAATTGTTAACTATGTCCGACAATTTTCGCCCTAACCCAGAAAACAATCCTGAGGAGATCACTCCTAGTAATACGCCTCAGGAACCTTTCCGCAAAAAATACCCCATTAAGCACATTTTGAAGCGATGCAGCGCGGTCTTGGGAAGGCAGCGCGGTCTTGGGGGTTCCCCCCATGAGCGACTGCCGTGGTTTCCCCCATGAGCGACTGCATCAAGACAGGGCTCCCGCCAGGCAATAAACAACACCATGTATACCCTTTATGCACGGGGTTACGCCCAAATTGACGAGTGGAGCCCCCTTCAGCCAACTGAGATTCCTGGGGAATTCATGACGGTAATGACAAAATACTTAACTCTGGGTTAAGGGCTTAAATTTCAGGGGGGGTTTCCCCCCTGGCCAAAGCATCAGGTCTGATGTTAGCGGTCAGTGGTCAGCCTTGGGCTGATAGCTGATAACTGATAGCTGACAACTGATAGCTGATAGCTTACGGTCTAATCACATCGGATCACGTCCGGATGGGTTTACAAAGTTGAGACATAAGTAACAATTCCTAGCCGTGGAACATATTGCTGCGGCTATTTTTTTTGTTATTATGTAGGGAGAACAAACTTCGGAGCAGTGAGAAGGAAGTAGGGTGGTTGGAAAAAATGAGGTAGGGGTAGCATGTTGATAGGGATGCAGTGAGTTCTTGGTGGGAATTCACCCAAGTGTCGGTAGTTTACTCAGCTTTTAATTATGAAAATACAACCCACGATTTACTGGAACAAGCTGGCAGAGATTAAAGAACTCAAAGAGTTTTTTGAAGAAGATTTCCAAGGATTTGTCAAACTCATAGAATATCACATTAAAGAATTTGAAAAATTTTCTGATCAAACTCTAGATAAATTTGCAAAGCTAAGAGTATTAGAAGTAACCAATGGTTGCACTCAATGGGGATTTCGTCGTGGCGATCAAGAATGTTTATCTGTAGAACAGACCCGTAAATGTATGAACCTAGTCATGGGTTTTATGAAACAGGTAGAATTATATTTTCCCAGCGAGGGTCAAATTGAATTTAACGATGAAGAAAAAGCATTTATTCAAGCAGGGCGAGCACTTTATAAAGATGCATTTAAAAACAATGTTAAGGAATCAGAACGCCAATACTATGCAGCATCAACAGCCCAGTTTATTGTATATGGGCATGAACGTATACAGCGAGCCATGACATTAGTCAAGCAAGATTATGAAACTCTCTTTTCCCTTTACTACATTGAACGGGGACAAAAATATATTGCTCCCTATTTAGGAGGGTTTGAATAGTATTTTTATCTACTGGTTTCCCACTATCCCAACTTTCAACAATGATAAAATGTATCGCTACTTTATTGCTGTTGCTAATATTATCCTTTGCCTTTGCACCTCCCGCTGTTGCCTCCTACTGCCGCAATAAAAATAACAACCGGATTTGCATCCTTAGCATTAAGCGGAGTGCTAAGTATCCATGGGAATATCGAGCATCAGTTAGTGTGAATGGCGTTGCTACTCCTATAGAAATATATAATTGTCGCAATCGCATTAGAGTTAAGAAAAACCGAACTGTTGTGCCCTTTCAAGACAACGGTCCAGGGGAACTTATCTGTAGTATTTTGAACAAATAGTATAAGAAAGGGAATCGGGAACAGGGAACAGGGAACAGGGAACAGGGAATAGGGATAATAGTTGACTATTTCAGCTGTTTGACCCGGTGGGTGGAACGGGCATCTTGCCCGTGGTGTGGAACGGGCATCTTGCCCGTGGGGTGGAACGGGGCGGACTATCGCAACGCTGGCTACGAGGCGGAAAATGAGGGCAAGTCCGCCCCTAACACACCCTACGCACTCTAAATTCTCAATTCTCAATTCTCAATTCTCAATTCTCAATTCTAGCTAATCAAAATTGCCATTTATATCTAACTTGTACCTCATTAAACACGTAGTCGTAGCTCAATTCAACTGAATAGGTTTCGCCCAAATCATAAACGGCATCGAAGGTTGGGTAAACCTGTAAATCAGCTAATCCGATTGATTTACCGACATTACTGACTTTTTCTTCAACGGTAAAGAAAATATCTTTGATAATTGGTCGAACAACATACTGAGTAATCACTAACTCAGCTATTTCTCGTTCGTTGCTGTTAGCGATAGTCTCAACTTGGTTAACAAAACTGTTACCCAGCAGAGCGATAATTCCACTTTCAGTCCGGGGAGGAGTACTGGTTAAGGTTACAATGGGAGAAAATAGAAACGCTTTGTCTTCACTATTAGCTATAGCTTCGCCATAAACACACTCAGCAAGCTGTTGGAATTGTTTCCGAGACAAGATGGTGGTTTTTGAAGCAAGTTTAGCTAGTCCACTATCTTGTCCACTACTGGTAATTTGCTGATCAGCACAATAATCTTTCTCTCCTCCTAGGGCAAGGATTTGACTAGTTTGACCTTTGATGGCGAGGGTTACCTTCACTTGGTCTGGTCGAGAAGACCGCAAGACATTCTCAAGGATTTCGTTATCAATCCGTCTTTGACGTAAGGCACCAGAAGGCTCAAACCCTATGGTGGTAAACTTAAGATCTAAATTGGGATTGAGTAATCCCTGTTCTGGTACAAATACAATGGTGTTATTGTGCCGCCTGTCTGCAACAAATTCGGTTTCTAATACATCGACTTCCCCACGTCGTAGCTTAATTGTTCCCAATCCTGTTAAGTTTTGGAGATTGCCATTGATAGGACCATTGAGGGTTAAATCACCAGCTAGTCTAAAATCATATAGGGGAAACTGTTGCACTCTTAACTCATTTCCTAAATTTACCTGAAAGTTCTTTAACCTAGGCACAAATTGGTTATTTAGTCTACTACGTACTACTGAGGTAGTTTGATTAGAAGTATTTTTAACGGTTTTTTCTTGAGTTGCTTGAGTCTTGGTTTCCTGTATCTTCGGTATAAAGGCTTGGCCATTTTCTAAGTTAATGTTTCCTCCAAGAACTGGACGCAATGCTGAACCAGTAATCACGACATTACCGGCTACTCCCCCTTGATAGAGCCCTGCTAATTTTAGGTTATCTTGAGGAATTGTCAGGGTTAGGGGATTGGATGAGTTTATCTTATTTGAGGCTATCGGCAATTCCCCCGAAACAGAAAATCCAATCCCTGCTAGGTTACCCTCGATAGTTTTTTGACCTTCTCTATCTGGATAGTTTACTACTTCCAGGCGCTGCTGATCTAACTTAACCTTGCCTACAACATTGAGGGTGAAGTCATCTTCTAGGAGCTTAGTTTTGAAAGTGCCATTCTGGATATTAACCTCAGATGTTCCTGATAAATCTTTAATTTTGATACTATCTGCTAACTCCAAACGTCCACTAACATCCAGTTCTATATCAGCGGTTCTATCCTCTCCATTCACCCATGCCACTTGTTCTTGAGTCACTACACTCAGGAGTGCCATGGCTGGAGTTGCCAGCTTGAGGTTGATATCGATGCGATCGCTATCTGGTTTGGGGGGAAAGGGGACTTTACCAGAGACTTGTAGATAATCTGGTTTGTTGGTATCAAAGTCAAGACGAGAATCAACATAGTCGAAAGTCACCTC
This sequence comes from Moorena sp. SIOASIH, assembly GCF_010671925.1. GTDB lineage: Bacteria > Cyanobacteriota > Cyanobacteriia > Cyanobacteriales > Coleofasciculaceae > Moorena. The sequence continues at coordinate 174,176 of NZ_JAAHIH010000007.1, forward strand.
AATATCATCAAGGGAGGTATTATTGACGGAGCCATCTACAACAGCGACTTGCCCATTGGTGACTTGGGGATTGGTGAGACTACCCCCCAGCTGGCCTTTGGCATTTAAGTTACCTGCAATCTCAAAGGGAATAGTGACAAAATTGCTTGCTAAGTTGCTAACTGTCTCTAGAGATAAATTCTGGAGGAGGAAGTCTCCTGAGTTGCTTTCTTGGGCAAGCTGTCCTTGAAATGCTAAGACTGTTTCACCCAATTCCATTCGGGCTGGCTGGACAGTAATCACACCTTGGTCGTAACTTCCTTTAGCAACTAATTGGTTGACCACAATAACTTGATTGGGAGAATTAGCATACCACTGCCAGTTGTTGCCCTCGACATTAAAATTTACTTTAGGATTAGTCAAGATACCAGCAACAGCAATTTCCCCAGTATACTTACCTCGAATATCTAAATTAGTCAGGAGTGTAGTAGGCTCGAAGGGGTTAGGGACAGAGTCGTCTTGGGCATTAATTTTGGCAAACCGTCGTAGGAGAGTAGCTAGGGAGCCTGCTGGTATAGTAGGGAATGGTCGTAATTGGTCAGCGTTGCCAGATTTCTTGTTACCAATTTTATTACTAGAGGAATTAGTAGTAGAGGAATTAGTAGTTTGGAATCCTTGGACGATGTCGATAATATCAACACCTTTGACAATAGTCAGGAGGTCTTCAATATAAGCTTCTGGAATAGTAAGCTTGCCATTTATTTGTTGAGACTTAAGATTAAATCGACCATTTTTGAATAAATATCGACTGTTGCCTAAGATTAAAGCAGCTGATGCGATCTGGGCAATATGATCTTGATAGGAGAAGTTAGCACTAACTTGTTTAGCTTTGATTTCTCCTAGAGCAAGTTGCTTAATGTCGATAGTATTACGACCAGAGGTTTCTAGGGTGAAAAGATTAAGGTTTGCTTGCCCTGTCACCTCACCTTCCAATCTACCGGGAATACCGTACCTTAAACCAGGGGTGAGATTAAGGATAGCTAGGGAGAAATTCTTGATTTGAGCGGTTAAGCTATCTCCCCGGCGTACTCCTGTGAGCAGAATCGGGAATTGTGACCCTTGTCCCTGTTGGAGTGTAAAGGATGCAGGCAGGTAGGGAGCAAGACATTGGTCTCCTCTAGTACAGGGTTGGAGGCGAGTTGCGATCGCATCTTTCTTTCCTCGTAAATCCATCGCTAATTCTTGTCCTGGCGCAACGGTTGCTGGCCCAGCTAACACTGGCTCAAAGGTTAAGTCGTTAACCTTCAAATTCGATAGCTGTAGATTCCCGGTCAGATTCAAATTCCCAGGTAGGAAAGGGGCTGAGAGTAAATTTTTCCCTTGGATGCGACCGTTCAAGTCAGCTTGACCCTTGACCTGAATTTGATACCCTGGGGAAATTTGCTCCAAAGGTAACCGACTCAATAGCAGGTTATAGGGTAATTTACTGAGATCAGAACCAACCTCTAGGTTTAGATCAGTTCCAATCTCCCATGGCATCTGACTAGGGTTGGTTTTGGTGAGATGGGACAGTAGGATTACTCCACTAGCATTAAAAGAGTGTTTTGACAACTCTAGCGATATGGTATTTGCTTTAATGGTAGCAATAGCACCAGGATTGAGCAGGGGATTAAGGTTTCCGGATAAATTCAGTTGACTGTTGACCGGTCCTAGCTCTAGTTTTTGGTTACCTAGCTCCGGTAATAACTGACTCACCAGCAAGGATGAATCAAGATTAGTGGTATTGATGGCAGCTTGCCATAGACCCTTGCTGAGGGTGCTATTTAGGTTAAGTTTGCCTTGGGCTAGTACTCCGTTGAGGTCTGCTTGTAGGTCAGTCTGATTCAGTAAAGTTGGGGGGTCTAGGGTGTTAAGTTGACTCTTTAACTTGACTTTACCCCCGATTTGGGTATCGATAGAGCTTGGAAAGTTAGCCAAGGCCATTTGAGATGCGATTTCCCCTACATCCAGGCTGTTTGCGATCGCATCCGCAGTCAGCACCCCAGAGGTTAACTGACCGATAGCATTAACATTACCACCACCTACACCTAAATTTCCATCAAAGCTAGCCTGAATTGCCTTGAGTAGGTCGAGGTTAAATGATGAGCCGAAAGCCAGTAGAGACTCTAGAGAACTAGAAAGCTTAGCGTTACCTGACTTGAGAGCTATCGGTAGGGTTAGATTAGGAATACTATTACTCAAGTTAATTTGACCAGCTAATGCATTAACATCCAGATTCCCTGAATTTAACTGGCCTTTGGCATTAACTTCACCATCAGCGACCCCCAAGTTTCCCTGAAAATTGGCATCGATAGTATTTAGGCTCTTCAAGTCCCCAGTCAAGCCAAAGGCGAGTAGAGATGCTATTTTTCCGGAAAGATTCAGCTGACCTGACTGTAGCGCTACTGGTATGGTCAAATCGGGCACTAGGGGATTGAGCTTAATTTGACCAGCTAATGCATTAACATCGAGATTCCCTGAATTTAATTGACCTGTAGCATTAACTTGACCATCAGCGACTCCTAAGTTTCCCTGAAAATTGGCGTTGATAGTATTGAGGCTGTTCAAGTCCTGATTCAAGCCAGAGGCGAGTAGGGATGCCAGGCTTCCGGAAAGATTCAGCTGACCTGACTGTAGCGCTACTGGTATGGTCAAATTAGGAACTAAGGGATTGAGCTTAATTTGACCCGCTAATGCATTAACATCGAGATTCCCTGAGTTTAGCTCACCTGTAGCCTTAACTTGACCATCAGCGACTCCTAAGTTTCCCTGAAAATTGGCGTTGATAGTATTGAGGCTGTTCAAGTCCCGATTCAAGGCAGAGGCGAGCAGAGATGCCAGTGTTACAGAAAGATTAAGCTGACCTGACTGTAGCGCTACTGGTATGGTCAACTTGGGAATTAGGGGATTGAGCTTAATTTGGCCAGCTAATGCATTGACATCCAGATTCCCTGAGTTTAGCTCACCTGTAGCATTCACCTTGCCCCCACCCACCCCGAGCAACCCATTAAAATTGCCATCGATAGTATTGATCAGGCTATTGAGGTTGGGAGTTGAGCTAGAGGATAGCAGAGACTCCAGGGAACCAGAAAGGTTGATTTTGCCAGAATCCAAACCAATCGGTAAACCCAACTTGGGCACTACCTTATTCAGTTTAATTTTAGAGGCTCTGGCCTCCAATTCCACCATGCCCCGATTTACCTGACCTGTAGCCTTCACCTTACCCCCTTCTACCCCCAGCTGCATATCTCCTGTTGCCTCAATAGATTTAGGAGAAAAGGATTTGAGACTACCAGAGAGGTTTATTTTTCCTTGGGTCAACTGTCCCGACAGGGGTAAGAAGGGGTCTAGAGGCACAGCGTTAGCCACTATAGCAGCTTCCCACTTACTAGTTTTCAGGTTTCCTGTACCCGTGGCAGTAATTGTCCCTTTACCGACCTTGACCTGGGTGTTACGTAGTAAAATATTCTGATTGAGCAACAGGAGTTCTCCAGCACCAGAAACCCCGATATTTTTTGAGGATGAAGTGGATACCGCTGGTGCTTGCCAAATCAGACTCCCTTGGGGGTTTTGAGTGTTTCCTCTAATGGTAGCTTGGGCGTCGAGGTTGCCCAGGGTAATCTGAGATAGCAGGTTATAGGGAGATGCTTTGGCGTAGCCGCTCCTACGGAGCATGGCATCCACCGGAAGGGCAGCGATAAAATCGAACGCTAGGGGCATTCCCTGCCCTTTAGTTCCCCCTTGCTGGTCACTAGCTAGTTTAACCTGACCATGCCCAGTAATTTTCCCACCAGCCTCAGGTTTTACTAAGAAATCCGTCAGGACCACTTGGGAAAAATTCCCAGCCACGTCAGCCCGAATCTGAGCCAACTTAACCTTGTCGATGGTGGTCACTTTAGTATTGCGTAGTTTGCCAGTCACATCTGGCTGGTCAATCGGACCGGTAATCGATAAGTCCGCTGCCATTTCCCCATCTACTGGCACTGGGGATTTCACCGGAACAGTTTTCAGCAGTTGCGCCAAGCTAAAGGGAGTGACCTCAACATTCAGGTCAAACCCTTTTGTCCAACCTACTTGACCAGATACCAACGCCTCAATTGCTCCATAACTTCCCTGAGTTTTTTCTAAGCGCACCCGGTCTCCCTGGAAGCGCAGTCTAGCGCTAGCCTTCACCGGTTCCTTCAACGGGTTGACTTGCACCTGAATCCCTTTCAAGTCAGCCTTACCCTTAACATCGGGGATTTCCTTAATCGAAGGCAGGGAAATAGCGAGTTTGGCATCTAATTCACCAGATTGGAGATTAGCTGGGATATTGGGAATAACCGCTTTGATTAACGGCATCAGCTCCGCCAATGCCAAGTTTTGGACATTGACCCTAGCTTGAGTTTGCCCAGTTGTCAGCAATGTCTTGCCCTTCAGTTTGGTCTTACCCTCAGCAATAGCAGTTGTGATACTATACTTGAGACGCTTATTCTTGTCCGATAAGCCAGCAGTAGCATCAAGTCTGACCTTGAATGGACTAGTATGACCATAGGGTAAGAGGGCAATTTTACCATTCCAAACCCGCACCTTAGCATCAAAATCAATCGGAGGAGAGAAGGAATTATCGAAATTCAAGTCTTTTAAGTTAATCCATTCCCCATTCGCCTCCTGTTGGGCATACACATCCACATTTACCAAGTTAATCGTGACAGGCAAAGGGCGTTTCAGAAGCAAAGGCAAGGGATTAAAGCCTACTTTGATCCTTTTGATAGCCACATGGTCAGGGTCAGTGGTTGTAGCTGGGATAGAGGATGGTCCCAACTCTAGGCTAGTCAGGTATAAGGCTTTCAGTTGTCCAACCCGTACATCTCGCTTGATGACCTTACTCAGTTCAGTTTCAATCCAGCCAGGTAAGTTTTGGTATAGCCACATCCTAACCCCAAAATATCCCACCAGACCAATGGTCAGGGAGATCATGGCAAAGGTAATAGTAGAGGGGCGTTTTCCCCATTTCAGTACAGTGGCTACAGCACTCCGGCTTTGATTTCCCTTTGGTAATGGGGGATGATTTTGGGAAGGCTTGGTCATATCCGAATATCAGGATGATTAGAGGATTTGCTGAAAATTATTCCAGATCAGCTGCAATATATTCCGGAAATTGACTGATACAGGGTAGCTAAAATTTTATAGGAATCTGAAGATAGGGTGATCGGCTAATAGAGATAATTTCTGATGGGTTAATCGGGTTTTTGAGCTGCTAGCCCTGAAACGCTACTATAAATTTAAATACACAAAGGCAAGACCATGCGATCGCGTTTAGTGCCCAGTAGTACCCTTAGGGATTAGGTAAGCTATCAGCTATCAGCTATCAGCTATCAGCTATCAGCTATCAGCTATCAGCTATCAGCTATCAGCTATCAGCTATCAGGTTATGCTTCACAGGCTAGAAGCCTGTGCCACACTACTTGAGGTGCTTATGCGCTACAGATGGTGCTACTTGGGTGCTTTTGAATAAAATAAGCTGACGGCTGACGGCTGACGGCTGACGGCTGACGGCATTAGTTTGGGGTACTACTGATGCTTGGCTTCCTGGAAGTTTAATGAATCGAGTACACAACATCTTAAACTTGGGTAAATCGAATCGGTCGATAGTGTCCGGTCAAACACATCTCAATTTGAAAAAGTTTTTTCTAGGAGGATATGAATGACATCCTATGCAGCCTCTTCTGCTAGAGCAGAAATGAGTGAACTCCGACGACTAAAAACCTTACTACCACCAGAGCTACAAAGCTGGGTGATGGTGGAAGGGTCCACAGAAGTCAATCCCCCCTTGGTTCGTTGTGAAGAACTGGGTTCAGACGAGGTGGAAATTCAAATTGACCTAACTAAATGGGAGCAGCTCGCCCTTGACCAGCGTAACCTCCTGTTTTGGCATGAAGTTGCCCGGATTCAAAATGACACAATTCCTAAAGAAGGGTGGGAAATGGCAGCCCTAGCCATTGGTTTAGGGGGTGCTGTCGGGGAACTCTGGGTACAAGATGGCTTACTGCTGCTGTTGGCATTAGCCCTGTGCGGAGTCTCAGGTTGGCGACTGTATCAAAAAAACAATGGGGAGAAAAACCTCAAATATGCCATCGAAGCAGACGAAAAAGCGATCGCACTTGCAACTCGCTTCGGCTATACCCTACCCAATGCCTACAAGAGTCTAGGCAGTGCCTTGAAAACCTTAATTGAAATCACCCCTAGTCGTCGTTTACGGCGCAGATACGAAGACCGGCTCTCTGCTCTCAAACGCAGTGCTGCTAAAGCCAAAGCCCAAGCCAAAGCCAAGCGAGAAGGCACAAGCATGTAGTGTGATGTCTAGGCAAGACTTAACTGTTGGTTGATTGTTAACTGTTGTTTGTTGATGGTTGATTGTTAACTGTTGTTTGTTGACTTTCAACCAAATAACCTTGGCCAAAAGGCCACGCTACGCGAACAACCAAATAACCTTGGCCAAAAGGCCACGCTACGCGAACAACCAAATAACCTTGGCCAAAAGGCCACGCTACGCGAACAACCAAATAACCTTGGCCAAAAGGCCACGCTACGCGAACAACCAAATAACCTTTAACCAAAGAATTTTCAACCAAATAACCTTCAACAAACCCCTAAAGCTGACCGATCATTTTATGGGTCTGAGGGAGCACCCGTACTTGCTGAAGAGAACGCTTCATTAAAGCCTGCCAAGCCAGAACCTGCTCCGGAGTAGGAGCAACTATTGGTTGCACAGACCCCTCCACCGGAGTCACTGGTTGCAGAAATACTGGAATTTCCGGGCTAAGGGCTGCTACCAAATCAGCAGATTGTTCTAACTCCGTGGGGTCAGTCTGGCAATCAATAATTAACTTGACAAATACCTCCACTGAGGAGTTGTGGCACAGCTTGAGAAATTCCCTGTGAGCAGCCCATCTGTTCTCTCCACTCACACTGGGCAACTTGATATCCATACCCACTGAGTCCAAATAGGGCAAAACCATTGCCATCTCTTCAGGACGATGACCGCCAGTTTCTAGGTAAATGGGCAATCCAGTTAACTGTCGTAGCTCAGGCAGAAATTCCACCAGAAACGGAGTATGAAGTAAAGGTTCACCCCCAGTGAGGCTAATACTATCGTGCAATCGATGTTGATTTTGTCTGTCAACCCATTTCAGTAGCGATCGCAAGGGGACTGGATTTGGATAAGTTTCAAAGTCACGCTTACCGGGAGTCTGTTCCACCTGGCATTGAGGAGGGACAGCCCAGGTATGGAAACTGTCACAGAAATGACATCTTAGATCACATAGGGCAAACCTGATAAAGATCTGACGAGTGCCAACATTTAGCCCTTCCCCTTGAATCGCAGAAAAAACTTCGATCAGGCGGGCAGTTGGTTGATTCCCACAGAGCATGTTCACATTTTCAAAGATTTCATGATATATGACTAAATTTTTGGCGAATCGTAACGTTCTAGGACAAAATAATGGTCAAGACTATAGGTTAGAATCTAGCGGTTTTTCTTCTATGATGGTTGATTCAGTCAAGAGCGACAATTTCCAGGTAATGTTCTCACAAGATACTCCCGTGGTGGAATTACCCACTCGTGTCAGTGTACTAGAAGCTGTGGAGTTTAAGCAACTATTCCAGCAGCTTCTCCAAAAAATACCTCTGCCTGAAACAATCATATTTGATTTTCACCAGACTAATTTTATCGATAGCAGTGGTATCGGTGCATTAGTGAGTAATCACAAAAGTGCCCTAGAGCAAGGGGTTAAAACGTTGCTTAAAAATGTCACTCCCCAAGTCATGTCTGTATTGGTCATGACAGGACTAGACCAAAGGTTAGCTATAGAACCATCAGATAATATTACCACACTAAGCACCAACAAATCAGTAAATCACTTACCAACAACCCATCCCTCCGTTAGATCTCCGGTGAAGCGATTAATCGATATTGTGGGTGCAATCGTGGGTTTGGGAATTACTGCTATTTTGTTTATTCCCATTGCCCTTGCGATTAAGCTAGATAGCCCTGGTCCGATTTTTTTTGGTCAAATCCGTTGTGGTTGGATGGGAAAGCGGTTTCGGATCTGGAAATTTCGCTCCATGTGTGCTAACGCTGAACAGCTAAAAGAGAAAGTTAACAATCAAGCCGATGGCAAAGTTTTTAAGAATGAGAATGACCCCAGAATCACCAGAGTGGGTCATTTTTTACGGAAAACCAGCTTGGATGAACTGCCTCAGTTCTGGAATGTTTTGAAAGGGGAGATGAGTTTAGTAGGTACAAGACCACCAACACTTAATGAAGTAGAAATCTATGAGGTGCCGGAGTGGCAACGTTTAAACGTAAAACCGGGTATCACTGGTGAGTGGCAGGTGAATGGACGCTCAAAAATCCGTAGTTTTGAGGATATCATTGAAATGGACTTAAAATACCAACATCACTGGAGCTTAGCCCATGATATCAGACTTATCTTCAAAACTATCCTGGTGGTGCTTCGTAAAGATGGAATGTAGTTGTATGGTTAGATGAGTTTGGGATAAGCACCTTCGCCCCTAGTGGCGAAGGTGATGGCAATTGATCAGATGCCAGCCTAGCTTACCTTAGAATCGAAAACTATTTTTTAAGAAACTATCACAATAGACCTCTTGCCAAAGAATTTTTCTGATGCTGTCTTTCTCAATTCTTGTCCGCTGATCCGAAGTTCCCTTGTCCGAAGTTCCCGACAACTGCCCCCAAGTCTAATGCCATAGACCGTGTAAACACCAGAATTTTTAAAAGTACCATCAAATTCGATCAATTTAGGCTAATATAGTGGTTCCCACTAGACCGATCTGCATCGACATGATCATCGTAACCTCCGTGTTGCAGAAGAGTCATTGTTGTTTTTATCTTACAAAATAGTGGTGCTTATTAATAAAACCTGGAAACTCAGTCGGTTAATGTGCAATGGCAAACCGCTTCGAGAATCTCGTCTAATGGTCCAAACAGACTTGAGTGAAGTCAAAGATGTATTACAGTGGTTTGAGGAATTCACTTCTGACCTACTGCCTCAGCAATTTTGGCAGCAGTGTCAAATTGCTTTGGTGGAAGGATTTACTAATGTAGTACGCCATGCTCATCGACATTTACCTCACACTACAGTAATAGAGCTGGAGTTAAAGTTATTTACTGATGGATTAGAAATGCGGCTTTGGGACTATGGACAGCCTTTTGATTTCCAATCCAAGCTGGAATCCCTCTACCAAGAGGACTATGACCCTTTAGAAAAAGAAGGAGGTAGAGGGTTGATGTTTATGAATCAGCTGACAGACGAAGTTTCCTACCAACGTCTGTCTGACCAACGTAATTGTCTACTAATGCGTAAATGGTGCTAGATTTCCGCTGCGGCGCGTTCAATTAAGCTACGCGCCAGACTTTGAATGCCAGTGTGTTCGTAATAGTTGGTGGACATATCTAGAAAAGCAGCGAGATAGTCTAACTTGTCATCAGAAAACTCAATAAAACTTTGCAAGTTATTAGCGATTTGTTCTGGGGTCACACCTCGGTCAGTAACGAAATCACTCATCCATCCCTTAACCGATTCAAAGCTTTGACCAATAAAGCTGAGCTTGCTCTGGGAATCATCCCCAGGAATCGCATCCTGGATCCCTTTGAAACTCCCACTGTCTTCCAACTCTTTCGGAGTTAGACCCTCTAGAGTTGACTGTACTCCCATGATAAAGTCAGGACCAAGGGGAATCAGACCATCAAAACAAACCAGTGCTGCCATACGCATTATAGATGCGCCACCATAGTCAGCTAAGGCAGCCACAAAGTCACCAATGCTATCTCCAGGCAGACCATTAATTTGGCAAAATCCGATCAATTCCCCTACTACTTTGATGGACAGATCAATGGTTTGAGCTTTGTCAGCTTTCGGAGTCAACCTGTTCAAGAAACCCAGCAAGGGAACTTTTTCACCAACCTTGTTCGCTAAAGCTGCTGCCCCCAACGCCGTACCAGTGCTATCTATAGTTTGGTAAATCCACAGCGCTCGTTGGTAGCCCTGGGAGCGGTCATTGAACAGATAGACCGCGCGATCGCCAATTTCCTGAATTACCTCTTCGTCTTCTTCACCAGTGATCCCACGAATGGTATTTTCAAATCCCACTAAATTTTCCCACTGTCCAGGCACAACAAAGTCTAGGGACTTCAGGGCCGATATGGTCAGGTTCTTCGTTGGCAGATCATCAACGATTTCATAAATTGCTTTGCTCACACTCAGACTCCTTTACAATCTGATACTTTTGAGTCATTAGTTTTTGGTCATTAGTCCTTGGTTATTAGTCCTGAGTGACCAAAACCGAGTCTGATCGTAGTTACTGTTGACTAATGACTGATGACTAATGACCTACTCACCCGTGATTTTTGTGATTTTTGTGATTGAGGATGGTTATTCCCATTCACCTTTTTCCTTGTAGCATTTTAGTAAGCATTCAGCGGTCAGCGGTCAGCGGTTAGCGGTCAGTGGTCAGTGGTCAGCCGTCAGCCGTCAGCCGTCAGCCGTTTGCCTTTGGCTGTTCCCGTAGCGTGGGCGTAGCCCATAAACTGTTCCCGTAGCGTGGGCGTAGCCCATAAGCTTAAAACTTATAGCTGATAGCTGATACGCGACACGCTGATAGCTGATAACTGATAGCTGATACGCGACACGCTGATAGCTGATAGCTGAATACTTACGCATTTTATTTACTTAAGTTGGGACAGACCACTGAGGTTAAATTTTGCTAACCAGGCTTTGCGATCGCTAGCGGTAAACGACGAATCTCGGGATTGGATTTTTACCTGGTAGCGCTTACCGACCAAAATAGCGGTTTGAGTTGAACCAATTTCCCGGGCTGGATAACCAGCAATGGTTTGACCACTTTGCTGATATTTGGCAGCAGTGGTAGGAGTGCTGCTGGTATCAGAAATTGAGAGAACTGCCACCTCAGTGCCATTTTTCTTCAACTTGGCTTGAGCAAAGCCTTTTTTCTCCTGGGTATAGACTCGTTGATAACCGCCCCCTGATGGTGGGAAAAACTTGTTGAATTGAGACCCTTGAGTGGCATTCTTGGCAACAGCCTGACCACTTCTAGCCTGGCTGCTGGCCTGTTGTGCCTGGTCAAAACGAGAGGGGGCTTTTTGAGCGCAGGATGTTACCAGCAATAATATGCTGAGTAACATGGTCGCTAAAATTGTCTTTACACGAGACATGGTCATCGTTTTCTCCTTGAATGATGTATGCTGCTTACTTAGCGAGACTATCTAGGGGAAACCTTACCAGAGCTATCTACAGGTGCGACCCGTGGCGAATTTAATTCTTAATGGGGAAAGCGCACCTAACAAAGATTTCCCAAGTGCCCCATGGCTTCGTCAAATACGTGACCAGTAACAATATCCCACTCTCGGCCTAAAACCACTACCCCCTTCTAGTGTTGAGCAACTGGTCACAACATTCTGCCAAGGTGTACTCGCTGCTTTGTAGACGAAGTCCAAAGCTGAAACACCTGCCAAAGCCATCCTAGAAAATTGTAGTCAATACTTTGCAAAATGGGGAATAGGGAATAGGGAGTAGGGAGTAGGGAGTAGGGAGTAGGGAATAGGGAGCAGGCAACAGGCAACAGGCAACAGGCAACAGGCAACAGGGAATAGGCAACAGGCAACAGGCAACAGGCAACAGGCAACAGGCAACAGGGAATAGTTAAAAAATTCTGTGTACCCCACCATAGCTATGAAAAACGCTATACAATTCTTCGACGCAGCTTGGAAAGGAGATTACTTATTTTTTGTAAATCTACTTTGTCGATTGCATAATGACTTTTAATAAACATTTATATCATGTCGGGATAATTACCCTTAATAAAAATCTCCCCATCTCCCCATCTCCCCATCTCCCCATCTCCCCATCTCCCCATCTCCCCACCTCCCCATCTCCCCATCTCCCCATCTCCCCATCTCCCCACCCTCCCTCTAATTATGGGTATTCAACCTGACTTGATATTACTTCCTTTGCCATCCGTAAAAATTCTGAAATAAAAAAAATTATTTCTTGAAATTAAATTGCGGGATTGCACCCATGAAAAATATTTTAGTTTTCGATATAAATAGAATTATTGGTAAATAAAATTATCATTTGATTTCACAAACTAGTCGTCATAGCTCGGTAATCAGACGCTCATTACCAATTACTAATTACCAATTACCAATTACCAATTACTAATTACCAAAAGGGAGGATTTATTAGTTGCAGCCATAATCAGAATTGGCATAAAGATTCTTGCTGTAGCTCTTAAATAGGCTTTAGTAATGCACAATTATGATATTTTGGTCAAGGGGGTTTATGTTAAATTTTGTTACAAAAACTGTCATTCAGGCGTAAAATATGGAATTGAAGCCGAATAAATAGTTATAGGCTTAAAATCCCTGATTGGGCATTTTGCACCACCAACCTGACTTAACAATGGTCCTGAGTTCTCAGTGCTAAAGCCAATAAATCATCAATACACAAATTTGGTGAGTCTACACCCGGCTGGCAACATCTACTAGAGATTATGCGAATCCTAATATATTCTTACAACTATCATCCAGAGCCAATTGGGATTGCCCCATTGATGACTGAACTAGCAGAAGGGTTGGTCAAAAGAGGCCATGATGTTCGGGTCATTACTGCCATGCCCAACTATCCTCAACGCCAAATTTATGAGGGATATCGAGGGAAATTGTATCTTACCGAACACATCAACGGTGTGATTGTAGATCGCTGTTATGTGCGGATTCGCCCGAAACCCAATTTGATCGACCGATTATTGCTAGAGGCCAGCTTTGTTGCTACCAGCTTCCTCAAGGCTCTGAGTTCTCCTCGCCCTGATATCATTATTTTAACTAGTCCACCACTGCTAGTTTCCCTACCAGCGGCGGTTTTGGGGTGGATACACCGAACGCCAGTAATTCTAAATCTCCAAGACATTTTGCCAGAAGCTGCGATTAAAGTAGGCTTACTGAGCAACCAAGCTCTAATCCGTGCATTAGAGGTTGTAGAAAGGTTTGCTTACCGCACAGTCACCAAAATCAGTGTTATTGCTGATGGCTTTGCCGATAACCTGCGCAGCAAGGGTGTGCCAAGCTCTAAAATTGTGAAGATTCCCAATTGGGTTGATGTTAACTTCATCCGTCCTTTACCAAAAGAAAACAACTCCTTTCGCACTGCCCATAACCTTAATGGTAAGTTCGTTATACTCTACTCCGGTAATATTGCCCTCACTCAAGGTTTAGAAACTCTGATTAAGGCAGCATCTAGGGTGCGTCACGTTCGAGATATTGTGATTGTAATCGTCGGAGAACAGAAAGCCTTAGGCCGACTAAAGCAGTGCTGTAAGACCTGGGAAGCCAATAATGTTAAGCTGCTGCCATTTCAACCTCGGGAAAAACTACCGGAAATGCTAGCAGCAGCGGATGTGGGATTGGTCATACAAAAGCAAAATGTAATTTCTTTCAATATGCCCTCTAAAATCCAAGTATTGCTAGCTAGTGGTCGCCCCATCCTAGCTTCTGTTCCTGCTAATGGTACCGCTGCCAGAGCTGTCAAAAAAAGTGGCGGTGGCATCGTTGTTCCCCCAGAGGATCCAGAAACTCTAGCAGCAACAATCTTAGAGTTGTATAACGATCCCGCAACAGTTACATTACTGGGCAACAGAAGTAGACAACATGCTCTTCAGCATTATTCCTTTGATCAAGCTCTCAACCGTTACGAAGAACTCTTTTCTGACATTCAAAATAAGCGGTTACTGGCAGCGGTTCAGAAGTCTTGATGAATCCTTTTTACTGATAAGGGAGTAGGGAGTAGGCAAGAGGCAAGAGGCAAGAGGCAAGAGGCAAAAGGCAAGCTAGCAAGAAGGAAAAAATCCTGTGTACCTCATCAGAGGTACACAGGTTCTGGATGTTAGGGAATAAGGAATAGCGATGCAGCGCTACTCCCGACTCCCGACTCCCGACTCCCGACTCCCGACTCCCGACTCCCGACTCCCGACTCCCAACTCCCGACTCCCGACTCCCGACTCCCTAAAACCAGGTTTTCTGCTCAGAAATTACCACCGACCATACCTATCCATACCCCAAGCGGCTCCAGATTTTACTGGTATTTTATGCTGTGCGACTTGTACAAAAAACTGCTCATGATGCTTCCAGCTAATCTCTCCATGCCACGCTTTAATTAGAGCTTGCTCAACAACCCGAGGAAGTTCCCACCATGATAGGTTTTCCTGTAATAGCAATTTTTTAAGCCGCTTTAGGGCTTGCTGAGATGCTGCATCTTTAGAATCAAATAAAGGAGTTGCTAGTCGAATGGGATCCTTTTGGACAGCACTGATTGACCGACTCACCACTGTACTAATTTGCTTAGCTAACTCCTCCATTCCTCGTTGCTTTTGGTACTTCCAACCTTTTTCACTAGACGCATACAAGGGTGGGAGGCGATTGAGAGCATAGGTCGCTACTTCGATCGGATTAATACTTTTAGCTATCTCGGGCGAAAGTTGCTCTAGTCGTCGCTCGATTTCTTCTTCAACGAGGATTTCCATAACATTTTGATAGGCTTGAGTTCTTTGCATTGACCCTGACTTCATGACGATAACTCAATTAATAGTTTTTATTATCATGATTCTCCAATGCTTAGGTTGATAAACAGGTTGATTTTGTGTATACGTTCTGTTTGTTTGACTAATTTGAGTTAAAGTTATGGTAAAGATTTAGACTAATTTATCTTTGTGATGTTATTTAGCAAAGGGAACAGGGAACAGGGAGTAGGGAGTAGGGAGTAGGGAGTAGGGAGTAGGGGTAACTATGTGGAATGCACCTCATAAGTATGGAAAAGGCTATATCATAGTTATCAATTGCTGGAAATTACGGCTAAAGATCAATTTCATCTGGTTATCTCCCCATCTCCCCATCTCCCCATACTTACCACACTTACCACACTTACCACACTTACCATACTTAACTCTCTTTCCCTGCTCCCTGCTCCCTGCTCCCTGCTCCCTGCTCTCTGCTCCCTGTTCCCTAACATCCCCCGACGCAGTACCTAACCCAATTACTGCTATAAAAACTATGACTCGAAATGCGATCGCGAAGCGTGGCCTACGGCCAATCGCACTCAACCCAACAATTCCTTCTCTGGAAAACGGTGACAGGCTGACTCAGGCTGAGTTTGAGCGTCGCTATGATGCCATGGCCAATGTCAAAAAAGCTGAACTGATTGAAGGAATCGTTTATATGGCATCTCCCTTACGATTCAAAAGACATGCGGAACCCCATAGTTCGATTATGGGCTGGCTGTTTCTCTACAAAGCTTCTACACCACAGTCCGACTTGATCCTGACAATCAACCCCAACCCGATGCACTGCTTAGACTTGAAATTGGAGGACGCTCAACAGTTAGTGATGATGATTATGTCGAAGGTGCCCCAGAATTAATTGTAGAAATTGCGGCTAGTAGTGTTTCCATTGATTTACATGATAAAGCAAAGGTTTATCGTCGCAATCAAGTTCAAGAGTATATTGTTTGGCGGGTTGAAGAGGTAGAAGGTCAGTATAGTCAGCTTAAGCCTAATCAAGTAGGTATTATAAAAAGTGAGGTTTTTCCAGGGTTGTGGTTGGATAAAGAGGCGTTACTAACTGGTAATTTATCCAGAGTGATCGCAATCCTTAACCAGGGATTGGCAACAGCAGAGCATCGGGAGTTTGTTGAAGGTTGGTTTGTGGAAGGTTGAAGGTTGATTTGTGGAAGGTTGAAGGTTGGGTTGTGGAAGGTTGAAGGTTGGGTGGTTGAAGGGTTAAGGTTGGGTTGTTGAAGGGTTAAGGTTGGGTTGTTGAAGGTTGAAAGTTGGGTGGTTGAAGGTTGGGTGCTTGAAGGGTTAAGGTTGGGTGGTTGAAGGGTTAAGGTTTAAGGTTATACCAATTCTTAGCACTCACACGGCTACCCATCTCCCCATCTCCCCATCTCCCCATCTCCCCATCTCCCCACACTTCCCACACTTCCCATCTCCCCATTCCCATCTCCCCATCTCCCCATCTCCCCATCTCCCCATCTCCCCATCTCCCCATCTCCCCATCTCCCCATCTTCCCACACTCCCCCCTCTCTTTCCCTGTTCCCTGTTCCCTGTTCCCTGTTCCCTGTTCCCTATTTGATACAATAAAATAATTTGCTTAAAAAACCATTGCGATGATGTACGATACGATCGTGGTTGGCTCTGGTAATGGAGCCTGTGGGTTTCTGAGCTATTACCTAGAAGCTGGTAATGACAGGTCTATCCGGGAGCGGGTGTTAGTGCTGGAGGAGGGGGATGATTTCTTTACTACTAGCGACATTACCCACCAGAACAACTGGACTAAGTCCTACGCGGAGGAAAAGGTATTCAAGCTGCACAATGCCCTGACCCCCAAGGGTATTCCGATTATATCGGGGCGAGCCTGTACTATGGGTGGTGGCGGCTCGATTAACTATACCATGATGCATGAGTCGTCGGAGTGGCTGGCGACACATATTGGTCAAACGGCAGCCTATTGGGACAGCCTGAAGGCAGAGTTGAATCAGAAGTTTGCTAGACCAAACCCGGCAACGGATCCGTCACCTGTGACTAAACAAGTACTCCAGGCGGCTGAGAAGGTTGGTTTTGTAGTGAGCACAGACGCTATCGACAATATTCCTAATTTGGAGGTCACCGATACCGGCCTGTTGCACCTTTTTCCAACCCAGTTCAATTCATTTGGGCAGCGAACCCACAGCGGAGTATCCATTGTCGATTGGTTTGGCCAGGGAGTGGAGATCAAGACTAAGTGTAGGGTTGAGAGACTTGAGTTTTCTAAGGAGCAAGGGCAAAAACCACGGTGCGTGGGGGTGCATGTTAAGTACCTGGACACCGGGATGACGGAGCGCTTGTCTCTGAATAGGGATGGTGGAAAGGTGATTATGTGCGCAGGGGGTGCGACGCCACGGCTGCTCTGGTCTCACCGCGAGGAATTGGAAAACAATGAGATCGGGCAGCATGTGAATGACCATATTGTCATGCCCCTGGGTCTCTACGTGGTGGACAAGAGCATTGATGTTACCCCTCGGGATGTGTACATCCCTGTGTTTGGGACAACGGTATGGCAACCAGAACCAGAACAACCGGGACAGGAAACGGTTTGCTGCTTCGATTTCTTTTCCGGTAATTTTGAGAGGCTGTGGTTTATGATTGCCCACCTTTATCTGGCATTTCTGTTCCCAAACTGGCTCAAGAAGTTCGTGATCAGGTTACCTTGGTTGTTTAATATCATCAAGAATGTGATCAGGGTGTTTCTTCAGGCAGTCAATTTGATCATTAATCTGTTATGGGGACTTTATAACTTACTTCAAGGCAAACCATGGCATGATGACCCAAGCTTGATTACTGCGGCGATTAAGTTTAATGCTGCTAAAGAGGGTTGCTATTCAAGGGACGACTCTCGGATTGAATTAGATTTCTTTGGAGAAGAGGAACAATCCCATTTCAATCAGGATAAAGTGGTAGCTAACAGTGAGATTGCCAAGCACATGGCACTGTTGAATGGCTTGGGAGAACAGCCACATTGGTTAGTTAAGTGGTTCTTGCGACTGGTAACTAAAATGCCCTACCAGGAGAACCAGATTGAGGAGTATGTTGATGTTTACAGTCGCAGGTTTTTACTATCGGAGCAGCACTTGTCCGGGGGATGCCTATTCGGTAAGGCGATTGATAAAGGACTCGACAATGCAATAGATACTGGGAAAGTATACGGCTCAGCTAATGTCTATGTGGCTGACCTTTCTGCTGTGCCGTTACCCCGGATTAGTACGCAGATGACTGCTTATCTGATTGGTTTTCATGTGGCGAAGAGGTTATGTGTGGGGAATGGGGAATAGGCAATAGGGAACAGGGAACAGGGAACAGGGAACAGGGAACAGGCAAGAGGCAAAAGGCAAGAGGGATAAGATTTGATATCATTTCCGGATAATTAGTGATAAAAAACCATCTCCGATTAAACCTTACTCCTAAACCTTACTCCTTTACTTCTGCCTTCTGCCTTCTGCCTTCGATTTCCCGTTTCCCCGACATTAATCACCCAGTTGTTCATTGAGATTGCCTTCCTGCACCCTACTTGATTACAGCGCTTGCCAAAAAAGCCATGTCCATCAAAATGCAGAACCTGAGGCACTGCTGAGGTTTGGCGCTCTGACAACCGCCTGCGGAGTGCTTTTAATGTAGCAGATTCTAAAATTTCCAGTTGGATTTTCCCTTGTTCCTGAGCCTGTTGCAATCCGTTTGCGATCGCATCTCCTTCAACAGCAGGTAACGATTTCAGTCCGATTCTCTCATCCCCTGCCCCAGAGGAAATCAACAGGACATTGAGCCGTTCAACTCCAGGTAAATTAGGACGAGGACTAGGATAAGCAATATAGCGCGAGAAGGTCACCCCTTGGTGGGCTAGAAACCCATACTGGTTATGGAGTAATTCCCAAGGATAATCAGTAATGCGGACAGGTTTGGGGTCTTCTGCTGGAAACCGCAACCGAATATGTAAGAAAATGCGATCGCGTTTAGCCTCTGCTACTGCTGCCTCTATTACCAGCTGAATGTCTTTACCTAATAGTTGATAGAGCTTACGCCCAATCGTAGCCAAGTATTCAGGCTCAAAAGCATTCTGCTCCGGTAGTAGCAGTTGCTCACGTACCATCCAAGCCTGCTCATCTTCCGAAAAGTTATCCTCTTTGAAGTGAGTTGACTCTAATATCTTAACTACCGTGAAACGTCTATCCTGGACATCGGGAGTCTCACTGTCGAGAAAAGGCAGACCAGCTTCGTGATGGACTTCTCCTAATGAACCCTCCACGCTCACTTTGAAGCAATCTTGCTTGCCTTTAATGGGATAAAATCGCAGTTCCAGCAGTGTCATTCCAAAATTTTGACTTTATAATTTTATGGCGAAAATTAACTCTAGTTGGGATACCATCTGATTTTATTTGGTATCGCCAGTATATCACGCTTAACTTAACATTTTTACTGCTAATTATAGGGTTTATATTTGAGTTGTGAACATACTCCATTATGCAAGAGGCAAGAGTCAAGAGGCATGCATGCTAGAGGGTAAAGATATCCTGATTTTTATTTTCCAAGACAAAAAAAACTCCTAATTTTACATCTCATTTATAAAATATATATATTGTTTGATACAGACCGATAAAGCACAGGGTAAGCATTCAGCCGTGAGCTTTTCGCTCACGCTACGCGAACAGCCGTTGGCCGTTGGCCACGCTACGCGAACAGCTTGAAATAAACCTAGAACGAGAGAATTTAATAGTTCCAGATTAATGAGAATTGTTTGTCTGGGGAAAAGTCCTTGGCCGTTGGCCACGCTACGCAAACAGCGTGGCACAGACTTCGAGGCTGGGATGCATTAGCTGATAGCTGATAGCTGATAGCACAGGAAAATAAAAACGAGGAATAGGGAATAATTTGGGGAGTATCAACCCTCAACAAACTCCGGAATCCATGGTGGCAACATTTCAG
This sequence comes from Moorena sp. SIOASIH, assembly GCF_010671925.1. Taxonomy (GTDB): domain Bacteria; phylum Cyanobacteriota; class Cyanobacteriia; order Cyanobacteriales; family Coleofasciculaceae; genus Moorena. Next base: position 193,779 of record NZ_JAAHIH010000007.1, read on the forward strand.
ATACAGTCAATAAACAATCTGGAAACTGTAACGGTGAAATTATCTGCTCCTCTGCCAGAATTACCTGACTTTGATACCCTTTATCAGTCGGTTTTAGAAAAACATGCAATTGACGATTAGTTAAATCAATCACCCAATAATCAGCAATTTTTGCCTCTGCATAATGGTTAGCTTTCAGTTCACAATCCCTCTTCAAGGTAGTATCAGCAACTTCAATAATTAAATAAATTTCTGATGGTGTGGGATGATGGTCTAGGTATCGCAGTTCATCTGGCATAACTACGGCTAGATCTGGTTCGGGTTCGGAGTAATTACTTAACTGAATTGGTAATTTTGTTTGAACTAAGCCTTGCTCTCCTAAACGATTATCCAACAATCGGCGAGTGAGCCGAATCGCAGTCGCATGGGGAGTTCCCTGGGGACTCATTTGTCTAATTATCTGTCCTGCAATTAATTCAACTCGTTCATCCGGCTGCAAAATTCCCACCTTAGCCATCCGGTGGTATTCCTCAACCGTCCACAGGCGCAATGTTAAAGGGGTTTGAGTTGTATCCATGGTTGGGAAAAAGGGAAAAGGGAAAGAGTGGGGAGATAGGGAGATGGGGAGATAGGGAGATGGGGAGATGGGGAGATTTTTATGGCTGTTTCTGAATTATAGCACTACCCATTGCGGAATATATGTAAGATACAGCGGTTTTTAGCCTAATGAGGTACACATAATTTTTGCCCTGTTCCCTCTTCTTTCTTCCCTATTCCCTGTTCCCTGTTCCCTGTTCCCTAAAACCAGAAACTTTGTACCTCACCAAATTGAAAACCGCTATACAAGCTATTATGAATATTCAGGCTTTTATTTTGATTTATTCTATCAAATACTCAAGATTATCGTTAATTTTTGCCAACAGTTTTACCAGAAGAAAATGTGAGATGATATAATCGTTAAAAAAAATATAAAAGGAGGAGCAAGCAATGAGGAATAGTGACTTGTATGATCAGGACTTCGTTCTGTGGACTGAGACAACTTGCCAGCAACTCAAAACAAGAAACTTTGATGAGTTAGACATAGATAATTTAATTGAGGAGATAACATCCTTGGGACGATCTGATAGACGAGAGCTTCAGAGTAGACTTAAAGTTTTGATGGAACACTTGCTTAAAAGGCAGTATGTCGATTCAGAAGATGATTATCGAGGCTGGGAAAATACCATCGAAGAGCAGAGAGAACAGATTAATCTTCTGTTGTCTGAATCTCCTAGCCTCAAGCCTTATCTCGAATCAGTCTTTTACGATTGCTACAGATATCCACTCAAGAAGGTGATCAGGAATTATCCATCTGTTAGTTTCCCCCAGAATTGTCCTTTCACGTCTGATATTTTAGAGCAAGATTGACCTATAGCATTTGTATTTGAGTTGTGAACATAAGATTGATCGAAAAAGGGAACAGGGAACAGGGAACAGGGAACAGTAGTCAAGAGCTTGGAGGATTTTTTGGTGTTATCAAAAATTAGCAAGATTCTTCATGACCTATTTATATAGCGTTTATCATAGTTATGAGGTACAGAGATTTTGTCTCCTTATTACCTATTCCCTTCTCGCTGTTCCCTATTCCCTGTTCCCTATTCCCTGTTCCCTATTCCCTACTCCCTACTCCCTACTCCCTACTCCCTGAACTATAACCTATAGCAACACTCAATGCTCGTTCTAAATCTAGCAAAAAAATCGTTAATTTTTCTGCTTCCGTTCGCGTAGCGTGGCCTTTTGGCCATTGCCAAACTGCGACATAATTAGCCATACCGAGTAGATAGGTTTGACTGTAAGAGTCTGGCAATTTCCGAATCGTTGATAAAGGCAAATCGATCATAGTGGGTAGCCGATCAACTGGTATGGCGCAGGCGTCTCCCCCGGGAGTTTTAACGATGATCAAAAATTCGCCAACACTGGATAAATCAGTAGGAGATTTTGTAACAGCAGCGGTTTCCCCTAAACCTTGTTCTAGGGGTAGCTTAGGTTTATTAGGTTTGACCAGTATTGGTTTTAAAGGCAGCAGCGTCAAGGTTCGATTGTCTAGATGGATTAGTCTGTTATCCCTGGTACTCTCCCTAATGTTGCTGGAAAAATCCCTAACTTTCAATACCACTTTCATTGGTAATGCTAACCAATACTTAGCGATTTTAAAGACAATAACTCGGGCTTTTTTCATAAACTGTTGCGCATTTAAATTTGATATTATTCAGTTATAAAAAAACCGTCAAACTCTCTCTTATACTCCCTACTCCCTACTCCCTACTCCCTACTCCCTGTTCCCTGTTCCCTGTTCCCTGTTCCCTGTTCCCTTTGCTATATATAATTCATCCTTCATCCTTAACACGTTAGTAAGTGTTGCTAAAATATCTTCATCTAAATACGGTTTAGTTAAATAAGCCATAGCGCCAAGTTCCGTAGCAAGTTGTTTGTATTTTTCTTGACTACGGGAGGTGAGCATAATAATAGGAATATCAGCTAAAACTGGCTCTTGATGACTAAGACTCAAAAACTCAAGACCATTTAACCGTGGCATCTCTAAATCACAGATGATCAGATCAACACCATTACTTTTGCGTAATAGTTCTATCGCCTCTAAACCATCTTTAGCTTGCAGCACCTGGTTACCATTTCGTTCTAGAATTAAACTTAAATTTTGTCGCTCAGTAATGGAATCATCGACAACTAAAAAGGTTTTAGAAAGGTTACCCGGTTGTTCGCCTTTGGCGTTCGAGTAGGGTAAGTTGGCAGGTTGAAGGTTATTAGGTTGAAGGTTATCAGGTTGTTCGCCTTTGGCGTTCGAGTAGGGTAGGTTATCAGCTTGTCTATGATTAGGTTGAAGCTTGTCTGGAAAACCTTGGCCTTTCGGCCACGCTTTCGGCAAAGCCGACGCTGCGCGAACGCGAACAACGTTCAACCTGCTAACTTTCAACTCTTCAGAACCTTCAACCTTCAACCTGCTAACCTTCAACTCTTCAGAACCTTCAACCTTCAACCTGCTAACCTTCAACTCTTCAGAACCTTCAACCTTCAACCTCCCAACCTTCAACTCTTCAGAACCTTCAACCTTCAACCTCCCAACCTTCAACCTCCCAACCTTCAACAATGATCGCTGAGATTGAGGGAGCTGCTGTACATAGTTAAGTAAGCCTGTACCGTCAATTACCAGAGTTAAACGACCATCGGCCAAAATACTGCAACCATAAACATAGGGAGGATATGCGATCGCATTAGACAGCTGCTTGATCACCAGTTCTTGCTCTTCGAGTACTTGTTCCACTTCCAGTCCCACCCATGCTTCACCGGTATTCATCAATAGGACAGGATTAATCTGTTGGGGTTTAGTCAGCAAGGGATTCCAAGCGGGTAGTGTCGATACCTGTTGGGATGAGTATTCCAGTAAGGATGAAAGTTGGTAAACGGGGGTGCTATACTCATTCCCCCTGTGATGCCAATTTAGGATTTTTTGATCACTCACCATCTGGATTTGCTCAGATGCTGGCAACACTATCTGTTCAATGTCATTAGCCACAAACCCATAGACTCCCTGACTAGCTTGAACCACTAGCACCCTGGCATTCCTGAGAGCCTCTTGGATCTGCAAGCAAAAGGTCGTGCCTTGACCAGGCTGGAAGCGAACCTTAACCCTACCGTTAATCCGTTGCAGTTGGGAGCGCACCACATCTAGGCCAATACCTCGTCCAGAAAGCTCGTTAATTTGAGAAACAGTGGAAAATCCTGGCTGACACAGTAAGTCTAATAGCTGATTTGGCTCCGGTGATTCGCCCAGGGCTTCCAAGTGCTCAACACTGAGCAGGTTGGTTTCCACGGCACGATTATAAATCTTTTCCAAGTCCAGTCCCTGACCATCATCTGTGACTTCAATGATGGTGCGATTTCCTTGATAGAAGGCACGAATTTCAATCTTACCGATAGCAGGTTTACCCCTTTCTTGGCGAACCTCAGAAGATTCAATACCATGGTCGAAACCATTGCGGACTAGATGCAGTAAAGCATCATAGAGATGATTAGCAATGGTTTTATCAATTAGGACATTAGTCACACTGAGGGTCAATTCCGCTGACTTGTGATGAACATTAGACAACTGCTGCACCATCGAGGGAAAGGATTTAAGCAGATGTTCCAGAGGTATAGTCCGAACAGATTGAAGAGTATCCCTCAGCTGATTTGATAGACGCTGTTCTCGTTCCACACTAGCAGCAGCCGTAGTGGCTAACAGGCTCAGGTCTTCTGTAGCTTGAGTCAATTGCAGGGTTTCTTCCCATGCCGAATCCCACAGCTTAGAAATTTGCTGATCAGAGGAATGCTTCTTGAGCTGAGTGCGCAGTTGAGTCAGGGTTTGGCGATGTTGCTTGAGCCAATTAGACAGTTTTTCAACTACCCCTTGACAGTTTTCATCCTGCCATCCTAACTGGTTTTGGTTAATCAGTAGTTCCCCAACTAGGTGAGATAGGTGTTTAAGACCGTCTAAATCAACACGCACTGTGGCTGATGTCTTGATCGAGCCATCTGCTAATAAAGGCACACCAGCCTCAGCAGACTCCCGATCGGAAGGAGATATTGATATTTCCTTTAATTCTTTTACTGATTCAGGGTTAACCGCTAACTCCGACTCTTGCTTAGGGTCAGTCTGAGCTTGGTTAAGATTGTCTGTTGCTAAAGTTTCTGAAGATTCATCTAGAAAGATAGTATCTGGAAATATACTATCTGGAAGTATACTATCTGGCTCAAGAGATTCCTCTTCAGGAAACACTTGATTCGCTTGCTCTTGTGCAAGAGAAATATTACCAAAAGTTTCCTCAAGTAATTCATCGATAGGTGGTGAAGGTTGTTCGCGTAGCGTGGCCTTTTGGCCAAGGTTAGCAGGTTGAAGGTTAGCAGGTTGAAGGTTAGCAGGTTGAAGGTTAGTTTCCGTTGCAGGTTTAAGGTTAGTTTGGGTTGAAGGTTGTTCGCTTAGCGTGGCCTTTTGGCCAAGTTGAGTTTGGGTTGCAGGTTGTTCGCGTAGCGTGGCCTTTTGGCCAAGGTTTTCCAGACAACCTTCAACATTCCAACCTTCAACCTTCCAACCTTCAACCTGCAACGATGGTGAACCTTCAACCTGTAACTCTTCTTGTGACCCAGCTAATTGTTGAAGGGGGAGGCTGGGGTTTCCTCCACGAGTGCGATCGCCTGCTAAGACAGCGGTATGAGCTTCCTGGAAATTCCTTAAGGCAATCTTGGCAATTTCCATCACCTGTTCAGGCTGAGCATCAAGGGCTCTGAGGGTGTGTTCGGCAATTGCTTTAAACCCTGGTAAGCTCAAGGATTCCCCTAACCCTACAAATATTTCAGCTTGTTCTCGCAAGGTGTCGGCAATCTCTATCAACGTAGCCTTGTCATAATCGGGGGTTGTTCGCGTAGCGTGGCCAATAGGCCAAGGTTGAAGGTTAGTTTCGGTTGTTCGCGTAGCGTGGCCAATAGGCCAAGGTTGAAGGTTAGCAGGTTGAAGGTTAGTTTCGGTTGGAGGTTGAAGGTGGTTTGGTTGAAGGTTAGTTTGGGTTGGAGGTTGAAGGTGGTTTGGTTGAAGGTTAGTTTCGGTTGTTCGCGTAGCGTGGCCAATAGGCCAAGGTTGAAGGTGGTTTGGTTGAAGGTTAGTGTTGGTTGTTCGCGTAGCGTGGCCTTTTGACCAAGGTTCAAGGTTGTCTGGAAAACTTTCAACCTGTAACCTGCCAACCTGTAACCCTTCAGAACTTTCAACATCCAACCTGCCAACCTGTAACCCTTCAGAACTTTCAACATCCAACCTGCCAACCTGTAACCCTTCAGAACTTTCAACATCCAACCTGCCAACCTGTAACCCTTCAGAACTTTCAACCTTCAACCTGCCAACCTGTAACCCTTCAGAACTTTCAACCTTCAACAAGGAAGCTAGGTGATCGATGCGTTGTTTGACTCCTACTTCAAAGATAGATTGGACAATATCAAAGCCAAGTTCTGCTGATGTGGGTAGAGAGGCTTGATAGTCAAAGCAATCTCCTAATTTAGCTTGCAGTTTAGCAAACACCCCTGCAGCTCGGTTGATAATCTCAGTATTCTTGCTCAACTCCCCGGTCATTTCAGCGGTCAGTGCCATCCTGAGGCACTGATATCCTTCAAACAGTAGTGTTTCTAGCTCTGTATCAATGGTTGCCTCAGGGGCTAACATTGCCCGGAAGACATCTTCGAGATAATGTGCTACACTCTTTATGGTGTCTTGCTGGACATTAGCAGCTGCGCCTTTCAGGGTATGAGTCGCTCGCATTAGGTCATAAAGTTGGTTTTTTGGCTTGTCTGGTTTCAAAGCCAGCAAATGTTGTTCAATAACTTGCAGCAAGTCCTGGGCTTCCCCAAGAAAGTATCGATAGGTTTCTGGATCAATAGTTGACATTTTTTTAGGGAGTAGGGAGTAGGGAGTAGGGAGTAGGGAGTAGGGAGTAGGGAGTAGGGAGTAGGGAGTAGGGAGTAGGGAGTAGGGAGTAGAAACTTGACTGTACCTGATAAGTATAATCAACGCTATATAATTCAAGGGAATAATAATCCCTAAAACCAATCTCAAAGCGCCAGTTGCTCCCCAACCTCCCCACCCTCCCACACTGCCCACACTGCCCACACTGCCCACACTGCCCACACTGCCCGGGCCCCACACTCCCTACCCGTAGAACTATAACTAGTTAACGGTAAACTGCTCAACAGCTGCCTGTAGATTTTTGATGGTGGTGAGGGATTCCTTGAAGGACTCCCAAAGCTCGGTAGAGTCTTCAGAGGTATTGGTGGATATGGCGGCAACTTCTTTCATGGTTTGGGTGACGGATTGTGATTGTTCTAGTTGGGCTAGGGTTGCCTGGGTAATACCTTCAACTAACTGGCTAATCTCAGCTGTAGCTGATGCGATCGCATTTAGATTGCCTTTGCTTTCTTCTACCAATTCTGTGCCAGTATTAACCTGAGCGATAGCGACTTCGGTCACTTTAATCACCTCTCGGGTCTGAGTGCGGATTTCAGCAACTAAATTAGAAATTTCCGTAGTTGCCTTGGCTGACTGTCGAGCTAAGGAGCGCACCTCATCAGCTACTACCGCAAAACCTTTACCATACTCCCCAGCCCTGGTAGCTTCGAGAGCAGCATTGAGGGAGAGTAGCTGGGTTTGGGTGGCAAAATCACTAATCAAATTCAATACCCGGTCAACATTTTGGGAGTATTGACTTAACTGTCTAATTTGGTGGCTGGCTTCCTCCACACTGTCCCGAATTCCTAGAATTCCCTCCACCGTGCGGTTCATAGCTGTCTCCCCCGATGCTACTTTTTGGTTTGCCTCTTGCACAGCTAGGTCGATGGATTGGGCGCTAGCGGTTACGGCTTGGGTGGAGTTAACCATGCTCTGGATTTGATCCATGGCTTGGGTCAACTCCTGACACTGATGCTGGGCTTCTTGGGAAACTTTAGTAATTGCTGCTTCACTCTCTGTGGCAGTTTCAGCGACTTTCACAGAAGCTGAGAGTACCTGGATCACAATTTGCCGTAAACTGTGAATGGTGTTGTTGTAGGCATCTGCAATCGTCCCAAGTTCATCATTGGTAATCGGAGCTCTAACCGTCAAGTCACCGTCTAGAGCAGGTCGGACAGCTGTAAGCAAATCAATAGCACGCTGTTGGAATAATTCCCTAGCCTCCTTTTCCTGTGATGCTAATTCTGCTAGTTGTTGGGATTGGGATTGCAATTGTTGCAAATACTCAGCTCGCTGCAACGGTATACTCATCTGAGCCGCAATCTGAACCATCCAATTAATCTCTTCTGCGTGCCAATCCCTAGGCTCAGAATTTTGATAAGCAGCCAGTAAACCCCACAGCTTATCCCATTGGAAAATGGGCACAATAGTATAGGCTCTAGCCTGATATCGCTCTAGCTGCTCGATATAACAACTTGAAAAATCCCCTTCGTAGATATCACTAACCACCCAGAACGGTTTCTCTTGGCTAGAGAGATTGCCTTGGATGCTTTGTAGATAGGTATCTCGGATGGTTGGGGCTTGCTGGCTAAACTGCTCAGGGGTATTTCCAGCCACCGTTTTCACGATGCATTCACTAATATTTTTGTTGATGAGGGGATTATTAGTCTGTTCCTGGATTAGGGAAGTCCAGGCACTACCCAAAGACTCAGCCACAAAGGAGCCACTCCAATCAGAATTGAAGCGATATATCGTAACACGGTCAACCCCTAAGAATTTACGAACTTCGTTGGTAGTAACATTAAAAATAGTGCGCAGGTCTTGGGATTGTTGAATTTTATCCGTGACCTTAGTCAGTACTCGTTCCCGTTCTGCTGCTTGACGTAATTCCTCAGACTTTAACCGCTGTGCCTCCAGTAGCTCAGCATGTTGCAATGCTACTTCTAACTCAGCTGCAATCTCCACCATCCAGCTAACCTCTGACTGTTTCCATTGCCTGATATCAGAGTTTTGATAGGTAGCCAATAATCCCCAGAGTTTTTCATCCTGGTAAATAGCTACAATCACATAAGCTCTGGCCTGATAACTTTCTAGGACTTCCAGATAACAAGGGGTGAACTCCTGATTGTAGATATCCTCCACCACCCGGTAGGTTTCCCCCCTACTATAGGTTCCCCCCTGGGTTTCTTGAAGATAAGTATCAACCTGGTTAATTGGTTCAGTGGCCAATTGTTGGATGCTGCATTCGCTGATATCAGCCCTTAGGGTGGGGTTATTAGTCTGGCTCTGAAGCAGAGAAATCCAGCCTCCAGCCACAGACTCTGCTACCAATTCACCACTCCAATCGGGATTAAAGCGATAGATAACCGTTCGGTCAGTTTTGAGCAGCTGTCGCACTTCTTGAGTCGTGGTCTGGAAAATAGTCTTGATATCCAGAGAACGGCGGATTTTGTTAATGACTTTCGCCACAGTTGCTTCCCGCGCCTGCTGCTGTTGCAACTGAGTCCGTAACTCGTGGGTAGCTAGGTGAAGGGATAGTTCTGTGGCAATAGTCCGAAAGGAATTAATCTGTTGTGGAGTCCAGGATGGGACCGACCTGTCTTGGTTTGTCTTTACCTGGCATCGCTGCAGGACCAACAAACCCCAAGCTTTCCCCGATACGGGCAAGCATAAGCTGAGACTGGTTTGAACTTGAAATTTATCCAGCAGCTGGAGTTGGTAGGGGGTGACGGAATCATTGGTGACCTGATCGATAATTACCCTTGACTGCTGCAAATACTCTGTGGACAAGTCAGCCCCAAAAGCAGTAGCATCTATGGTTTCCCCTAAGCAAGGAGTCCACCCCCGTTCTACTGCTTCTGCCAAAACTATTCCGGTGCGAGTAGACGTGAAGCGATAAATTAACACCCGCTCGGCTTGGGTGAGAGGTTGCACCCCATTGAGTGTATTGTTCAGTAAGGTTTCCCAGTCCCCAGCTTGACTCATTAATGTGCTAACATCTAACAATTTTTCATGCTGGGCTTGGAACTGTTGTTGGAGTGCGTCTTCGTAGCTAAGCTTCAATTGCTGAATTTCCAGATTCACCCCTGCCGTAAACTGCTCAACCTCCTGACCAAAGGATTCAAATTGCTCCAAATTTTTTTTCAGGTCTAACTTATCTACCCTTCGGCGTTGCTCTAGATCAGTTTTTAGCCTGTCTAGGCTAGCGTTAAATCCCTCTAGGTTGGGGCGAGCAGAGTTAAAAAAATGCGGAGTATGATCGTTGAGGAGATTGTGATTTTCTAATAGCAGTTCTGAATCATTATCATCCCATTGTGCTTCTGACATCTGCCTAGAGTAGTAAATTTTGCTTATACTTCATACTTTATATCAAGTGCTGCTTGGACAATTCGTTGGGCATCTAAGACAATACTGCTGGCTTCGGGAAGATAGGCTTTGACAAATTGCCCAAATCTGAGGGGCAATAATCGATCACGGGGTTGTAAGTTTTGCCAATGGTGCTGTTCTATTTCTTCCACTTGTGAAACCACCAGTCCCAGCAGTTTGCTGTTGACTTGAAGTACGATCACCATGATTTTTTTCCTCGGGATGTCCTTGGGTTGCCAAACAGGAGGAAATCCTAGCAGATAGTTTAGATCTAACAACCACAGCATTTCACCACGCCAGTTGTAAATCCCAATCACACTATCGGGAGTGTGGGGGACTGGCAAAATTCCAGCAACCGACACATTCAGAATTTCTTGGATGTAGTTTACCTGTAACAAAGCCCCATTACCAGACCCTACCTGGAAGCGCAAAAATTTCTCTTGGGGTGGAACTTGGGCATCAACACTGACCTTAACGGAGGTAGCCAGAGGTAATTGAGCTTGATTCCCCTGGAAATTATGTTCATTTTTCTGCCAGGAGACAGGATAATAGACTTGATTAGCTCTTACCGTTGAGCCTGACTCTAGCCAAGTAGATAAGTCGAGCACCACCGGAATGCTTTCTAGTTTAATTTGTTTGCGCCATGCTGGTTGTTTCTCCCTTAGGCTACGCCCCAAAATTTTGACGGTATCAATTGAGTTTGGTTTTAGCTTGCTGATTGTGTGGTAGATAAATCTTACCACGGCTCCTGGTTTAGGAGCGGGGTCTGCTTCGAGTAAAACCAATAAACAGCTATCGTGAAGTTTAACTTTAGCTATAATACCTTCGTGCTGAAGTTTGTGATTCAGTATGGCGGCAATGACGTTTGGGTTTCCCTGTTTAGCTAATTGTAAAATTTTGCTTGTCTTGGAAATCTGCTCTTTGCTCATCAAACCAAGTTAGTATCCAAATTCTCAGAAATTTATGATACATATAATTCCAAGGTATTTAATAGCTTGATTTGTAATAATTTTTAATTTTGGTTATAGTGACTGCTCACGTTTTTAAAATTGCCTGAAAAATTGCGTGAATTTATGGGCCAATGAAAACCAGGGTTGAATCTACGTCTAATAGCTTGAGTGCTAAGCTAGTACGCTACGGTCAGGAAAAATTTACTGGCCGACTGGATCTGAAGGTGTCAACTGCTCAGCAATGGAGCTTCTACTTGAGCTATGGCCGTTTGGTCTGGGCATCTGGCAGTGTTCATCCCACTAGGCGTTGGCGTCGGCAGATAATCTACCATTGTCCTGAGCTTAATCCTAATCGGATTGCCCTGAAAAAGATAGAGCCAGGGTCGTGTTGGGACTACCACTTGATGGTGCTGTTAGCACGGAAGCGAATGATCAACCCCCAACAGACTGTGGTTGTAATTCAAGGCACTGTAGCAGAAATATTGTTTGATATCCTCCAGAGCCTAACCTTAGTTTCTCCGGAGCAAACCCTAATTCAACCCAGTAATGGTTCTGTGTCGTCAAACACGATTGAAACTAGGGTCAAGAAGCCTGACAATTTCTTGCTCAATGCCCAGTTGGGAGTACGTCCCTCCATGCAGGGGATTTTGCCACAAACGTGGATGTTAGAGGTAGAACCAATTATTAACCAAGTTCAAAAGGTCTGGCAGCAGTGGTCAGAAATGGGTTTGGAGGATGTTTCTCCTGACTTAGCACCGGTGCTGTTGCAAAAGTCGGCTTTGCAAGAGCAAACGTCGGTGGCCACCTACAAAAATTTGGTAAGCCTAATCAACGGTAAACGCACCCTGCGAGATATAGCAGCCCTGCTCAAACGAGATCTGTTACTGCTGACGCGATCGCTACACCCTTATATTAAGAAACAACTGATTGAACTAGTAGAAGTGCCTGACTTGATAGCTCCCAACTTTGTAGATCTCCCCGCCAAGGCAGGCATTAGTACCCAAAAAGCCCAAACCCAAAAAGCCCAGAAGAAGTCTGATCAGGCATTAATAGCCTGTATTGATGATCACCCCCAAACCTGTAAAATCATGAAGGACGTGATTCAATCAGCAGGTTATCGATTTTTAGGAATCCAAGACTCTATCAAAGCTCTACCTTTGCTACTCAAACATAAGCCAGATTTAATATTCTTGGATTTGGTGATGCCGATTGTTAATGGCTACGAAATGTGCGCCCAGATCCGCCGGGTGTCAATGTTTGCCAATACACCAGTGATCATTCTGACTGCTAAAGATGGTATTGTAGACCGGGTACGAGCCAGAATCGTTGGGGCGACTGATTTCCTTAGCAAACCAATCAACAATCAAAAAGTAGTGGCAACGGTCCGCAAGTATCATACAACGTCGCCCACCAAGACCGACCCAGTTGAAAAAGGCAAGAGTCGGTAAGTGAAGGAAGAGTCTGGAGGTGGGGGGAATCCAGAATTGTCCTAGGTTAACGGTTAACGGTTAACACTTAACGGTCAACGGTTAACAGTCAACAAACACTAACTATTGAATCAGCTCCTCTAGGGTACACAGCAGTTCTTCTGGAGTCACTGGTTTAGCTAAGTAGGCATCAGCCCCCAGCATCTTTCCCCAAATTTTGTCCACCTCAGTACCTTTGGTGGAGCAAATCACTACAGGAATCTGGCTAGTGTGAGGATTAACTTTCAGGGCTCGACAAAACTCAAAACCACTTTGACCAGGCAAAATTACATCTAAAACCACTAAATCTGGCGTATGGTGAGATAATTTTTCCCGAGCCTCCTCAACACTAGCCACGCCAGTAACCCCCAAACCCGCTTGTTGCAAACAGCGAGTTAGGTACTGTCTTTCTGTTACGCTATCTTCTACCACCAAAACAGTTTTCATAGATTAAAGTATAGCACCTTATACAGAAAATTTGTTAATGGCAAGGGTTGAATTAATGATAAAATTACGGTTTTTGTATAGCGCTATTGTTATTCAATCAGGGTGAACTCAGCTCTTCCACCCAAGGGGGTTAGATCAAATCCCTGGTGACCAGAGCAGGGGGAGCAGGGGAGCTTCCGGAGCAGGGGAGCTAAGGCCGTGGGCCACCCTTACTGGCAGAGCCAGACGCTGCGCGAACGCGCCCCGCGTGGCCTACGGCCAAAGGCGAACGGAGTTTTGGATCTTCAAAGTAGGGAGTAGGAAATAAGGAATCGGGAAGACAGGAGTAAATTAAAAGATTTTTAAAAGTCAGCAATCAAGAATTTTAAAGACTTAAAAATTAAGTTTGCCAGTAAGCATTCAGGGGTCAGCTATCAGCTATCAGCTATTAGCATTAAGCTAAGGTGCTTTTTAATAAGCAATGGATCACGCCGTGCTGCATCAAGAAAATAGGTAACCATGTGTTATAGCGCTACGCGCAAGGCAAAAGGCATGCATGCTAGAGGCAAAGGTGCGCTTTCCGCATCAAGAATTAAATTCGCCACGGGTCGCACCTAAAAGTTCACTACAAAAGCTTTTCAGCTTCTATCAATGTCCTTTTAATGTGTAGTGCTATAAATCTGAGTTACGTCTGCTGACGGCTGACGGCTGACCGCTGATAGCTGAATGCTTACGTTTGCCACAAGGTATATATCATCTAGCAAAAAACTGTGATTTTTTGAATAAACTATTTCCTAGAATAGTGCAACAACTAATAAGATAGTTTAAATCATAAATACTGACTCGATACTCCTCAATCATAGGAGAGTTGCTTATGGGGAATTAAGGTAAGAAAAAAAAATTATAATCTGTGAAGCTAGGATCCTAAATTTCAGTAGAAACTTCACTGTAGAGACTTGACTGTAGAGACCTCACAATATTATCACAAACTCAGCCTAACCTTTAGAAAGCTGAGTCAAGAAGGCTTCTTGGGCTGTTTACATAGCAGTAACACACAGGAGAGTTTTTTGAGTCAACCGGCTCGGGTTCCAAAAATCGGATTCATAAAATGATCAGCTAGGGCTGATAAGTACATAGAAAGTTCAAAACAGTACTAGTCATGATAGTGAACCACCATTACCAACTTCCCCACTGGTCAATGACCCAAAGCCAGCCTCTGAGTTATCTAGGCTTGCTACAACAACTACGGGTAAGCAATCGAGAGGATTAACAATGGTGGTTAATGTATCAGGGCGCATCCAGCCGATAAGCAGTCATACCAGCTACTGGGAGTTTAATTGGTTAGTCAAAAGTCAGTTAAAATTCACCCATGTAGACTCTCGTATCCTGGTTTGCGACCGCTGCATTGGTGTTGCTCAACTATGGCAGCCAAACGCAGGGCAGCTGGGGAAAAAGACTCCTGTGGATGAAATCCTAAGAAACCTAATTGAAGAAGTATCCCGCTACCCAGACCCAAGTCCTGAGCGGCAGAAAGCCTTGAATCGTCTCCTGATCGTTGTTCAAAATTTACCTGGCATTTACAAATCTTCCCACGTAGACTATCTAGAGGCGTTAAATCGAACCTGGGAATGGGTCATCCGCAATCTGTACCAGTTTGAGCCAAATTCAACCTCCCTTGAAAAAAGCTTAGTGACCTGGATCAACGGATATTTACGCTGGCGCATCCGAGATTTATATATCTCAGATAGTAGATATCCAGGGATTAGCACTAATCAACCGATCGGTAACAGTGAGGAGGATTCAAGGACTCTAGAAGACCGGTTGCCAGACCCTAGACCTTCCTTGAGTAGACTGGATGATTACATTGAACAAATCCAGACAGCTGAACGCCAGCGTCTAAGTCAAGCGATTCTCGAAGAAATTAAAAACGATCCAGATGAGAAACTAATCAGTTGTCATCCCCGCAAATATCCCAAATGTAATTGCCAGCTATTAGCAATGCGGTTGCTAGTACAAGAACCACCCCAGAGAATTGCTGAGATTGCTAGAGAATTAAACGCTAACCAACAAACTCTCTACTCTCACTGGAAGAAAAAATGCCTGCCGAAGCTGCAAGATATTGGTAAAAAGTTTGGATATCAACCATGACTATTACAGAATCAACTAACATTAAGGTTTCTATTAGCCCATACGCTCATAGTTATGCAGCACAGTTTGCTGCTGAACAAACCACCCCTCGGAAGGGAAAACACGTCTATTTAAATACTTTAGCAGTTTATGCTGTTAACAACTATCTTAAATGGCTCAAGATTCCCAGTAATCTTGCTCAAAGTGATTGTTGGAATCCGGGTTTGAGAGCATTGTTTGATGTAGCTGATCTGGTTTTGCCCAACATTGGTAAATTGGAATGTCGTCCAGTGCTACCAGGTCAGTCAGCCTTGAACGTGCCACTAGAAGTGACCGAAGACCGGATTGGCTATGTGGCAGTGCAGTTCAGTGAGCAATTAGACCAGGTAGAGTTATTGGGATTTGCTCCGTATCATGCGATCGCTAAATCCCTAGACCCTTTACCCCTAGAACATCTTCAATCTCTCGATACACTAATTGACAAGATTGATTGGATTAAGAAATCGGTGAGGGTAACCCAATGGTTTGAAGAAATATTTCAGGCAGATTGGCAACCACCACCATCACTGCTACCTGAGTATAGGTACAGGTCTAGTTTCAAAACCGTTACTTCCTTCAGAGGATCTGAGTTAGGTATCAAGCGGCGCTCCAAGCAAGAACCGAGGATAGAGGCTTTAAGGGGTAATGACAGATCAACGATGCGAGCCAAGCTAATGGACTTAGATGGTCAAGGGGTAGTCCTGCTGCTGCAAGTTAATTTCCAACCTCCTGATACTGAAGATATCGATATTTTTATGCGGCTATATCCTGCGGGGGATGCAATGTATTTACCACCAGATTTGCAGGTAAATTTACTCGATGAATCGGGAAAGTCTTGTATGAAAGCTCAAGCTGGAAAAACTAACGACAAGATCCAAATTGATTTCAGTTGCCAACCAGAGGAACGATTCAGTGTCAGATTAAAATTGGGAGATATAAGTATCACGGAAAAATTTATAATTTAGGTAAAATATCAGCTATCAGCTATCAGCTATCAGCGATTAGCGCTACGCGCACGCGTGCGCGTTCAGCTATCAGCTATCAGCGATTAGCGCTACGCGCACGCGTGCGCGTTCAGCTATCAGCTATCAGCGATTAGCGCTACAGATGGTGCTACTTGAGGTGCTTTTGAATATCTCTGTTCTGTCACTCATCGAAGTTGTAAAATCAAGAGGAAAACCCACCCCACGGTCGAGGTGGGGTGTGGCCTTATTTAATTAATTGGGCAAATGTTCACTAAACTCATCTAGGGAGTTAACGGTTAATGCCGTGGCCATCAACTCTTCTAATTGTTCGAGAGTTAAGGCTTGAATTCTGACGGATATCTCGACAGGAATCTCTGAAAATCGCAGTTTAAGGATGCGCTCTAAACTGCCTCGACGTTCTTGTTGGATGCCTTGTTCAATCCCTCGTTCAATCCCTTGTTCAATCCCTTGTTCAACCCCTTGTTCAATCCCTTGAGCAACACCCTCTTGTAAAATCTCTTGATACCAGGGTGATTCTCGTAATACTGTCATATCCCACCTCATGATTTGTTGAATTAAGGGTATCTCTTCTTGATGCAGTCGCTCATGGGGGAAACCCCCAAGACCGCGCTGCATCGCTAATACAAAACTAGCAAAGAAAGCTAAGAGCGGTTCTAGTTGATTCAAGGTTTGATCCGCTCGTAGCGCCTGCACCGCTGAGCGCAATTTTGATTCGCTACCACCTCCAAATAAAATTGGTACAAATGGAAATAGGGGAGGCAAAGGTTGTTCTAATACTAATTCAGCCTCTACTTCCCACAGATTAATTACCCGATAATCTTGACGGGCTTTTAATCCCATAAATTCACTGTCGTAACAGTCTTCGATTGTGACCGTGCTTGGGGGCGGCAAGATGTTAATTAATACCGGATAAGCGGATAGGTTGTATTTTTCCTCAGCTAAAGCGACATAATTGCGCATTCTCTGAGGCATGTTCTGGTCATACCGTAGTTGTAATTCATTGAGAATCAGAAATTCGGAGTGTTCCGGGCTAGACGCTTTTACAATTACATCGCTTTCGCGACTAATCCATTGAAACTCAGCATCGAGTAACTGAGATGCCCGCACTTGGGGATTACCGGTTACCCATTGCACCCAAGCATTAGGAGCGAGACTGATTAGGCGTTTGCTACCAATATCTGCACGTTTTGCCATACAATACAATTGATCGAATCAATACTAATTACTGAGTCATGCCCACCCCACGGTCGAGGTGGGGTGTGGCCTTATTTAATTAATTCGGCAAATGTTCACTAAACTCATCTAGGGAGTTAACCGTTAATGCTGTGGCCATCAACTCTTCTAATTGTTCGAGAGTTAAGGCTTGAATTCTGACGGATATCTCGACAGGAATCTCGGAAAATCGCAGTTTAAGGATGCGCTCTAAACTTCCTCGACGTTCTTGTTGGATGCCTTGTTCAATCCCTCGTTCAATCCCTTGTTCAATCCCTTGTTCAACCCCTTGTTGGATGCCTTGTTCAATCCCTTGTTCAATCCCTTGTTCAATGCCTTGCTCAATCCCTTGAGCCACACCCTCTTGTAAAATCTCTTGATACCAGGGTGATTCTCGTAATACTGTCATATCCCACCTCATGATTTGTTGAATTAAAGGTATCTCTAGCACAAAACTAGCAAAGAACGCTAAGAGCGGTTCTAGTTGATTTAAGGTTTGATCCGCTCGTAAAGCCTGCACCGCTGACCGCAATTTCGATTCACTACCACCTCCAAATAAAATTGGGACAAATGGAAATAGGGGAGGCAAAGGTTGTTCTAATACTAATTCAGCCTCTACTTCCCACAGATTAATTACCCGATAATCTTGACGGGCTTTTAATCCCATGAATTCCTTGTCGTAGCAATTTTCAATGGTGACTGTGGCTGGGGGCGGCAAGATGTTAATTAATACTGGATAAGCGGATAGGTTGTATTTTTCCTCAGCTAAAGCGACATAATTGCGCATTCTCTGAGGCATGTTCTGGTCATACCGTAGTTGTAATTCATTGAGAATCAGAAATTCTTGATGTTCAGGACTAGAAGCTTTGACAATCACATCGCTTTCGCGACTAATCCATTGAAACTCAGCATCAAGTAACTGAGATGCCCGCACTTGGGGATTACCGGTTACCCATTGCACCCAAGCATTAGGAGCGAGACTGATTAGGCGTTTGCTACCAATATCTGCACGTTTTGCCATACAATACAATTGATCGAATCAAGACTAAATATTGAGTTACATCCAGGACTATTTCTGGGGTCCAACTAAAATTTGATTAGTGAAGAGCTGGGCTTTTCACACTACTTCCTGTTTCTTAAGATTCTTCGTCTATAGACTCGCCGTCTGTAGACTCGCCGTCTATAGACTCGCCGTCCATAGGGTCTCCTAAATCGAAGATAATAATAAATTTTTCCTCAGGCATCAGCCGTTTCAGGGCCTGCAAGTGACCCTCCGCGTCAGAACGGTTCCGGAAACGACGAACAACCACCCGCTGCATGTTCGGCAATAGGCGAATGAGCGCCCATGGGTAGAGGCGTTGAGAGTACGACATAAAATATTAGGTATCTCCTTAACTGGGGCTCCAGAGCCAGCCTGTAGCCGAGAGAAACTGTCGGCTGGCTCTTACCGTGGAACGTTCTAGCGCCCACGGTATTTTTATTATAACACAAAAAATACTATATTATAACATATTTTGAAAAGTTTTGTAACAAATGTTGGGAGAAGGGAACAGGGAACAGGGAATAGGGAATAGGGAATAGGGAATAGGGAATAGGGAATAGGGAGTAGGGAACAGGGAACAGGGAACAGGGAGTAGTGGAGTGGGGAAAAATCCTGTGTACCAAGCTAAATAATTAATTGATTAATTATTTTATTTAAGTAACTATGTGCGATGGGGCTTGGAGCCGCTCCGCGATTGGCCGTAGGTCACGCTACGCGATCGCATTCCCGATTCCCGATTCCCGATTCCCGATTCCCGATTCCGGATTTCCTAACTATTCCGGTTTTGACGCAGTCGCTTATTGTTGATAAACACAGCACTTGACTTGCTCTCCACCCTTACCATATCTACCACTTTTACCACACTTTCCTCCCTATTCCCTGTTCCCTATTCCCTGTTCCCTAAAAAAATAAATTGTCAATTTCTCTTTTTTTACTTAAACTATTATTATCGGAATAGTTAATGGGGAGACAACTGATGAACAAGTGCGTTGGAACTACTGAAGCAGCATCTCTATTAGGAATTTCCTCTCGAAGATTGCGCCAACTCCTAGAGAAGGGTCGGGTCCGGGGTGCCTATAAAAGCGGGAAATTCTGGATTATTCCTCTGTTCAACCATTTGCCACAAATTACTAAAGGTAATCGTGGACCAAAGGGGAAATGGCGCACTAGTCGTCCGCCAGCTTTAGCGAAGATTAATGTCAATCGCAATCACATTGGCTCGAATATGAAGAAAAGCCCCAAAGACCGGAAGCCAGTGATTTCAGTAAAACGAAAGGGCACTAATCTCTACGGTAATGAGGTGGAAATCCTTGGTCCTTGTAAGATTGTTTATCAGCCGGATAATCCCCTTGATTGTGGTGCTCGTTTGTGGATCGAAACCTTCAGTGATATTCACTTTATTGGTGGTAGTTTTCCGGCTATTAGCTAAGTCGGTCAAGGCTTTGCGACTATTCAAAATTATCTATTTCATTATTCGGCCTTGCATCAAGATATGGAAGTATGAAAGCGCGATCGCTAGTAAGCATTCAGCCGTCAGCTGTCAGCCGTCAGCTGTCAGCCGTCAGCTTATTTTATTCAAAAGCTATAGTTATTGTAGGGTGGGCAAATGACAGAATTCCAGATTAAATGGTGATTGGCTTGGTATTTGCCCACCCTACTACTGATAGCTATAGTTATTGTAGGGTGGGCAAATGACAGAATTCCAGATTAAATGGTGATTGGCTTGGTATTTGCCCACCCTACTACTGAGAGCTGAGAGCTGAGAGCTGAGAGCTGAGAGCTGAGAGCTGAGAGCTGAATGCTTACACTAAAACCACCCTTCAATCTCTTCGTTTGTCAACATTTTCTTCAACTTAAGATATTCCCGTTTTGTCGCTTCTAAGATATGTTCCATGTTCACGGGTTCATCCGCTGCGGCGGCCAAAAATGCGGCATTAAGGGCAATATTGCGAATATTTCCACCAGCTACATTGAGTTGACCCAGTTTCTGGTAATTTAAGTTAAGGGTTGGGGTCTGGGGAGGAAAAATCCGCTGCCAAATTTGGGTACGGATTTCGGGTCCCGGAATTGGAAACTCCACCACAAAGCGAATCCGGCGCTGAAAGGCACTATCGAGTGCGCTTTGGAAATTGGTTGTCAAAATTGCTAACCCTTGATAGGCTTCCATACGTTGCAGCAAATAGCTGACTTCGATGTTAGCGTGGCGGTCGTGACTGTCTTTAACTTGGGTACGCTTACCAAACAGGGCATCCGCTTCGTCAAACAGTAGAATAGCACTTCCGGTTTCTGCTGCATCAAAGATCCGCCGCAGATTCTTTTCCGTCTCACCAATATATTTACTGACTACTCTACTTAGGTCGATGCGATAAAGATCCAGGCGAAATTCCTGGGCTAATACCTCTGCTGCCATGGTTTTACCAGTACCGCTAGCCCCGTAAAATAGGGCGCTGATGCCCAAACCCCGATGGCCTTTTTGGGCGAAACCCCATTGCTGATAGACTTTAAACTTGTGTCTGAGATGAGTGGCAATATCCCCAAGAAGCAGCCGTTGTGGGGTTGGTAAAACGAGATCGTCCCAGGTAGCAGTAGCATGGATCGGTTGCGCTAAGTGATCTAATTGATTACGGGCTATTTGGCGGCAGATATCCCATAATTGAGTTGATTGGTGGGTTTCGTCTTTGAGATTTTTGCCCCCATTATCCGAGATCCCCCTTCCGTCCCCCTTAAAAAGGGGGAAACCAGAGGAGGCTTCCCTATCCGAGATCCCCCTTCCGTCCCCCTTAAAAAGGGGGAAACCAGAGGAGGCTTCGCTGTTTGTTATTTGGGGATTTTGATATCTGTCTCCCCCAGGTTCCCCTCCTGGGAGGGGGTAGGGGTGGGTTAGGGCGCTAGGGGGGCTAGATCCGGGATTTTGTGGGAATTTTGAATTTTGAATTTTGAATTGATCACAGGCGGCTTGAATAGAAGCAGTATTGAGGTTAAACTGTACGGCCACGCGCTCAAGTTGACCGTTAAGTTCTGCTGCTGCTGACCCTATATGGTATTCCCACAGGTCATATTGTTCCTGGTGGCTCAAAGGGGGGATGTCTAGGTTAACAAGAGTCCGCTGACAGTCAATTTTTCGGTCATTGCTGCTGAGGATTAAACGAGTATTGTTACTATCAATAAAATGCCTCAGAGCATACTCCCGCCCAGGCTCTGTAAAATTATAACTATCGCAGTCAATAAACAGGACACTATTGCTCAGTAATGCTTCCCTTTGCCAACGCTTCGCGAGTTGGTAAACTTCCTGGGGCTTGGTGGTCAGAGCGGCAGGTTCTAGAGTATGTAACTTTTTCCCCAAATCCTGACAAGTGGCCGATGCAATTTGGTATTTAGTGGTTCGATCCGAGCCAGATAATTGCACCACGGGATAGCTATTTCTCCCCTCGCCCCCAGACCAAATGCTTATCAATTGCGACCCTATACTTAACTGAGAGGGAGGCAAAAAAACCGGGTTAGTCTGAGGCGGTTGGGGTATGATCTTGCCTGCTAATTCCTGGTCTGTAGTATCGTATCCTAACAAAAAGCAGAGGATATGCTGGTCAATTATTAGGGGGGACTTGGTTAGGATTCTTCCTGGTTCAATCTGGAGCAGTTGCCAGTAAAATAAAGGGCTTTGGGGAGAAAGGACATCCCAACTGGCTCCGGGCAGGGCGTCCATAGCTAAACTTAGACTAGGATAGTTTTTGTGAGGATGATTTTTTTGGGCAATGGCCACCAAAGACTGGAACATAGGTTCTATTTCCTGGCCCACGCACATGAGCAGGATATCCCTTTCAATTGGGGTTAGATTGAATAGGAGACAAAGTTGAGCCAGGGCAGAGGTATCGTCAACAAATTCAGTAACGATTTGTTGATTTTCTTTACCTTCTATGTAGTTTTTTAAATAGTTACGAACTCGATCGATTTCTTGTAACAGAGATATAAAATTAGTGTGATACCAGTTGGTTTGAGAAAGGGGTGCCATGTCGCGCTCCATGAAGACGGTGGGATCGACTGATATTGTTTTCTAATAGGGTACATGGTAAAAGGAAAAAGCTATGCGCACTACTCATACCTATAAACCGAAATATTCTCACTCTACCTCGTTGTCAGATGAACAAAAAAAGAAAGACTCCAGACGGAAAGGTATAAGAGAAATATTGGATGCAGAGGAAAGGGAGTGGAACGCGGAAGAGGCGGTCGGGGAATGGGGAAGTATGAGTGCAAAAGTGATGCGCACCTTAGAATCAGGAGTAACCCAACCGGAAAGGGGAAGGAGAGAAATCGGGCAGCAAGGGAAGTTTTCTTTGGGACAGCCGGGAGAGAGAAGCAGGCAAGGGGCGAATCACGGTGGGCATCAAGTGCAGCCGAAAAGGATGATGGTGCAGCGGAGAGCACAACCGTTGACGGGGGATTCGGTGACCTATGGCGAAAGCATGAGGGCAGTGAGTAGCAAAAAAGAAAACAAAACTGGCTTGCCTGATCGCCTCAAGGCAGGAATAGAGAACCTATCGGGCTATTCGATGGATGATGTGAGGGTGCATTACAACTCGGAGAAACCGGCACAATTGCAGGCATTGGCGTATGCACAGGGGACGGAGATTCATGTGGGGCCGGGGCAGGAGAAGCATTTGCCCCATGAGGCGTGGCATGTGGTGCAGCAGAAGCAAGGTCGGGTGAAGCCAACAAGGAAAATAAATGGGAAAGATCAAATCAATGAAGATGCCGGGATGGAGAGAGAGGCGGACAACCGGGGGAAAGAAGCATTATCCAGTCCGTTAGTACCAAAAACCGTAGAATTGAAGGAAACCCCGCAGACGAAAGTAAAACAGTTGTCCCCATGGGAGAACGTGCCGGCCAAGTTTACCACTGACAACAAAATGGAGTTGGTCGCCAATTCCGAGTATACAGTAAGCCTGCAAGGTTTAGAAAGATACGCTCCGATCAACATAGAACGAGCACCAGAACAGGTTCAAAACAAGGATGATGATCGCACAGTTGTATACTTCAGTCAGGAGCAGGAATTTGATAAGAAAAATGAAATGGTCAGGAAAATGCGTGAAGATGAAAATGACAGTAATACGGTCATAATGGAGAAATTCGATCGCACTACTAAGAGTAAGACAGGGGAGATAAGAGCCCAAAAAAGTCCGGCTGAAGGACTCATAGTATTCGACGCGCAGGTCTTGGATGACGGCACGGTGAAAAGTGGTTCGCACATGGGACATGCGGTAGAGAAGGTACAATAAAAGGGGACAAAAACAGGCAGGTGTTGGGTGTCGAAATAAAGGATACGAAGCTCTTGGATAGATGTACCAGTCCAGATTGAATCTCCAACGAGGTGGCTCACCCAACAGGCAAGGTTAAAAGTCGAAAAATATGCAGAAAAGGAGCTTGGCAATAAAAAAATATATCTCACAGAAATCAATGGTAAGCGAGGTTTATACGCAATGGTTAATGGGAGCAATAGGTAAAAACAGATATGGTTAGAGGGGGAGGCGATGATCTTACGGTACCCCGGATAGCCAATGAAAGCGGTCAATATAGGAAATAGTATGGGGTAGGAATTGGTCGTGGGCGCGGGGCTCAAGAACAGTGGGGACGCTCTTGTAGGGTGCTTCGCGGTGAAATGTAACGCACCATCTATATTCAAACAGAAACCAAAATATCCTTAACCATGACTACGGAATGGGTACGCCTCTGTTGTTGTATGTTGGGTTAAAGATCTTGTAGGGTGGGCAAATGGAAATGATTCCTGATGAAATTGCCAAACTCTCATTTTTTGCCCACCAAACCCTACGGAATGGGATCGCCTCTATTGTTGGTTGGGTTAAAGCCATGTAAACCACCAACCGAAAACCAACCAGACTCACCCCATCCACCCCACTTCTCACCCACCGCCACCAATGGTTAAGGTAAGTCTCAATGCGAAGCTGTAGGGTGGGCAAATGGACATGATTGGTGATCAAATAGTATTACTTTGATAATTTGCCCACCCTACGCCACTGAGTGCGATCGCACTATAATCTTTGATGAGCGCGGTGGGAGGATGTCAAAGTGCTACAATTTCGTACAATACGGTTTCGTAAAAACAACCCATGACTAAATTAATCCAAGAAACCTTTGAGCAGATCGCACAGCTTTCGGAAGAACAACAAAACGCCCTAGCCATTTATTTACAAAAACACCTCGCGCTTATTTTGCAGCAAGCTGAAACAGAGAAACGAATTGAAGAGAACACTTATACAATTAACGACTTCAATGAAGAGACCCAACAAGCGATTATAAATATTGAAGAACAAAAAAACTTGACCGTTTGTGCCAATAAAGAATCTCTCTACAATGAACTGGGAATTTAATGCTATCACCTGTTTTTGAAAACCGCTTTAAGAAAGACGTAAAACGGCTACAGAAGCGTGGCAAAAATATGGAAAAGCTTAAAACCGTTATTGAGAAATTATTAGAGAGAAAAGAACTAGAACCCAAATACAAAGATCATGCCTTAACGGGAAATTGGAGTGGATACCGAGATTGTCATATCGAACCAGACTGGATTTTAATCTACAAAACCTCAGAAACCAATCTTTTTCTGGTTCGTTCCGGTTCCCATGCAGATTTATTCTAAATGATCATGAATTTGGAAGTAGTAGGGTGGGCAAATGGACATGATTGATGATCAATTGGTTAATGGTTGATGATTTGCCCACCCTACGCCTGGGAACAGGGAACAGGGAACAGGGAACAGGGAACAGGGAACAGGGAACAGGGAACAGGGAACAGGGAACAGGGAACAGTGGAAGAGTGCGTACGCAGATAAAGTAGGGTGGGCAAATGGTCTTGGGTTCCTGATGAAATTGCCTTCCGTTTAGTATTTGCCCACCCTACCCGCTCCGAATGCGATCGGCGAAGCCGCGCCAAAGGCGATCGCTAGACGCAAAAGCAAGGCAGAAGGCAGAAGGCAGAAGTAAAGGAGTAAGGTATCAAGGGATAAAGTTTTTTATAACTAATTATCCGGACATGATATTATAAGCTGATGGGCATTTAAATTGGTTTTTTCCCGTTCCCGTCTTGATGCAGTCGCTCATGGGGGAAACCCCCAAGACCGCGCTGCATCGCTGTTCCCAGATCCGCTGTTCCCTTTGAGCAATTTAGGTATCCCAATCTAAATTCTGAATAGCTTACAACCACAAAATGGAGATAAAATGTCCCTAATTCAAGAAGATATCGAACAAACGTTTAGGCAACTCGTTCACCAGTGGCGGGAAGAAACCAGAGGAATTTCATCAACCACTCAAGCAGCTATGCATCCTGCTTATCAACAAATAATTGGCATGGGAAAAGAGGCAATTCCGTTATTATTAAGGGAACTTGAACAAAAATCAGGACGGTGGTTTTGGGCTTTAAAATCCATTACTAGAGAAGATCCTGTTCAAGAAGAACATCAGGGGAATACTCAAAAAATGATCGAAGCATGGCTAAATTGGGGACTCCGTAACGGTTATAAATGGTAGGGAATGAGGCGTGGTTATCGCAGGTCAGACAATGGATTGAAAGGGATTATCCGAATTTAGTATCTACAAATTATCACGTTACCAGTGCTGATACAATTGATTATAATTGTGTGGCTTGGGCGGCTGAAGATACTCAAAGATGGTGGTGGCCAGATCCAATGAAACAGAGTTATTGGCCCGTTAATGTCCCAAGAGTTGAGTGCGTACGCACTCTTGTAGTTTGGTGGGCAAATGGTCTTGGGTTCGAGATCAAATTGCCTTCCGTTTAGTATTTGCCCACCCTACCCGCTCCTCTTGGTTATGTAATCTGTGAAACCCCTGATTTAGAAGAAAATTATCAAAAAATAGCCATTTACATGTTAAATGATCAACCCACTCATGTTGCTAGACAACTATTAAACGGAAAATGGACGAGTAAATTAGGACAGGATGAGGATATTGAACATGATACATTAGAAGGGTTAACTGGAGAAAGATACGGTCAAGTCGCCCAAGTTATGAAGCGAAAAGTAGGTAGTAGGGTGGGCAAATCGACATGATTGATGTACAAATGGTATTACTTTGATAATTTGCCCACCCTACCCCTTGCTTGTAGTAGGGTGGGCAAATCGACATGATAACTAATCCAATGGTCTTTCAAACATTATTTGCCCACCCTACGCCTTCTACGTTATCCTCCGCCAACGCTTTAAATACCACAGGTCCTGTGATCCAAGGGAGCAAGAGTAATGGCAAAAGACTTATTTCATGATGTTGTTAAAAATGCCTTAATTAAAGATGGTTGGCAAATTACCGATGATCCGTTTTTTTTGAAAGTCGGCGGAGTAGAATTTTTTATTGATCTGGGTGCCGAAAAACTAATTGCGGCAGAAAGAAATGGTCAGCGGATTGCAGTGGAAATCAAAAGTTTTATTAATCCCTCCTCTATTACAGACTTCCACCTTGCCATTGGTCAATTCATTAACTATCGAGTAGCCTTAAAGGTAAAAGATCCAGAACGAAAATTATTTTTGGCGGTTCCAGATACCACCTACCGAAGGTTTTTCCAGAAGGAATTTCCTCAACTTGTTATTCAAGAGTACCAACTTAAACTATTATAGCGTTTCTCATACCTATGAGGTACACATTATTTTTTTTCTCTTCCCTCTTCCCTCTTCCCTCTTCCCTGCTCCCTGCTCCCTGCTCCCTGCTCCCTAAAATCCAGAGATTTGTACCTCATGGGTATAAGACTTGCTATAAGTTATGACATTGATAATGAGGTAATTGTATCATGGAAAAGCTAGAAAAGCTTCAAACTTATCGCAGCATAATCAAGCAACTACTGAGTCAATATGCCAGTTA
The DNA here is from genome assembly GCF_010671925.1 of Moorena sp. SIOASIH. Taxonomy (GTDB): domain Bacteria; phylum Cyanobacteriota; class Cyanobacteriia; order Cyanobacteriales; family Coleofasciculaceae; genus Moorena. Next base: position 220,771 of record NZ_JAAHIH010000007.1, read on the forward strand.
CAAACCCTCTCATGGTGACATTGAAATTCATAGCATTTTTGATACGGAAAACGACCATTATCAAGTAATGGCCATCGGCTGGGACAAGAAAGAAAGAGTTTATGGCTGTTCAGTTCATTTAGAGATTAAAAATGGCAAAATCTGGATTCAGAATAACAATACTGAATGGGATATTGGTCAAGATCTGGTTAATATGAACGTTCCCAAAAATGATATTGTTATTGGGTTTCAGCCACCTTCTATGCGCCAATACTCAGGCTATGGCACAAAGTAAGCATATGCGCTACGCGCACGCTGCGCGAACAGCGGTCAGCGGTCAGCCGTCAGTGCGTACGCTGATCTTGTCGGGTGGGCAAATGGACATGATATCATGTCCGGTTGAATAGTTATACTAAGCGCCGAAAGCAAGGCAGAAGGCTGAAGTAAAGGAGCTGATAAAGTAGGGTGGGCAAATGGACAAGATGAAGGAAGAAATTGCCAAGGGATCAGCCCACATTCCGCAGGTTAGCTTGGATATAGAATATTTTTTACGACACTATGGGAAACTGAGCGATCGCAAGTTCAGCCATTCTCAAAAATCCTAACCAATTGAGAATAAAGGTGGGCAAAATGGCTCTTCATACTCAAATCAATGAAACCTTTGCAGGATATAGCTTTGGCTTGTAAGCAAAGAGAAAATTATTCAAATTGAGGACGAACCTGCGGAATGTGGGATCAGAATTTGCCCACCCGAGCCTACGGAATGCGATCGCACTACTCAGGTTGTAGGGTGGGCTTATGGACATGATTGGTGATCAATTGGTATTACTAGGATAATTTGCCCACCCTACTATAGTAGCGTACGCACTGGTTTGGTGGGCAAATGGACATGATTGGTGATGAAATTGTATTAATTTGATATATTGCCCACCCTACTCAGGTTGTAGGGTGGGCTTATGGACAGGATTGGTGATGAAATTGTATTAATTTGATATATTGCCCACCCAAAGCCTATCTTTGGGAACAGTAGTAGGGTGGGCTTATGGACATGATTGGTGATCAATTGGTATTACTAGGATAATTTGCCCACCCTACTATAGTAGCGTACGCACTGGTCGGGGTTAGGGGTGGGTCCCCATTCCCCATTCCCCATTCCCCATTCCCCATTACCTATTACCTATTACCTATTACCTATCTCCAAAGAAAAAAACCTACCCCTGAAAGCCCCGCGCCCCCGCCCCACACTCTTCCCCTGTTCCCTTTTCAAAACTTCTGATGATTTGGATTATTACACAGCTACAGAAACTATGGAATGCCATCTCTAGGGTATTTACCGCTAAGCTATTTGAATTTGGTGACCAAGCCTTTTCTCTGAGTTTCTTAGGCAAATTCCTGTTTTTATGTATCATCGCTATTATTATCTCCCGTACCATCAAGGCTCTGATTAAACATTGGTTACTGAGCCGTTTCAGGATGGATCGGGGTACTCGCGAAGCCCTCGCTTCTATTATCGGTTACATTCTAAGCATCTTAGGGTTTTTAATCGCTCTACAAACGTCGGGGATTAACCTAAGTTCCTTAGCCATCTTTGCTGGTGCTCTCGGTATTGGCTTTGGAATTGGACTACAAGATCTAGCTAGCAATTTTATCAGTGGTCTGACTATCCTGCTAGATCAACCGATTAAAGTGGGAGACTATATAGAAATCGATAATCTGTCAGGAACTGTGGAAAAAATATCGATTCGCTCTACAGTAATACGAACCATCCACAACGTTTGTGTGATTATTCCGAATAACAGTTTTGTCCAAAATAATGTCATTAACTGGAGCTACCAAGACCCTACAAGTCGTCTCCAAATTCCAATGAACTTTCCCGATGAATTGGAGCCCCTTGTGATCACAGAGGTGCTGTTAGCTGCTGCCCGCCAAGAACCCCGCGTTTTATCCTCTCCCTCTCCCCAGGTTTGGTTCAAGGGCTATGGAGAGGAAGGGATGGATTTTGAGCTTTTAGTTTGGATCGATCAACCAGCAGAGATCGAAGCGATTAAAAGCGCTTTGTATTATCTGATTGATACTGAAATGCGATCGCACCACATCGAACCCGGCCACCCTGAGCGAAACTTGCGTATTCACAATCCAGAAGCCTTAGTTTCCCTGTTTCGACAATTACAAAGGCCCGGGGTGACTAATGGCTCCTCCTCAATCCACAATCAATCAGCTCCAGACAAACCCAAACCCAAGTCTGAATCCCCTAAACCCTGGAAGCTGGCGGATCTATTGCGGCAAGTAAGTTATTTTGAAAACTGTAGCGATATGGAACTGCGACATATCATTGAAGAGGGCTATCGGAAAACTCTCCCAGCTGACGAAACCATCTGTCGGGAAAACGATCCAGGGGACTCATTTTATATTATCCTATCTGGAACAGTGGAAGTGTTCGTGGAATCGATTGGAAAACGAGTCGCTACCCGTAAGTCTGGGGAGTTTATCGGGGAGATGTCTCTGCTGATGGGTACTCCCCGTACTGCTACTCTTCGTACCCTAGAAGAGACAATGCTGTTTGTGGTGGATCGAGGCAATTTACAAAGTCTATTGGCTAAGCACGAAGAATTAGCTGACCGAATTTCTGAAGAATTATCCAAACGTCAAGAGACATTGGAACGCTTAGGAATAACCGTCAGTGCCACAGAGGAAGACGAAACTCCTTTCGCCGAGATTCGCAAACGTATTAAATCAATTTTTGGTATTTAAAACCGATTCAGTTATTATACCAAAGGGAACAGGGAACAGGGAACAGGGAACAGGGAGTAGGGAGTAGGGAGTGGGTGCATCTCATATTTGTAAAAAATATCGCAAGTGTGGGGAGTGTGGGGAGTGTGGGGAGTGTGGGGAGTGTGGGGAGTGTGGGGAGTGTGGGGCCCGGGCGCGGGAATTTTCGCCTGAATTTTTGTCTAATTTCAAAACTGAGATGCACTCGTAGGGAGTAGGGAAAAGGGAACAAAAATTATCACAATTCATTTAGGATTGGTATAGTCATCAAAACAACTCTCATGAATAAACTAAATCAGGATAATCAGTATCTACCACACCCCTCAATTGATGATTTAGCTCAGCTTCCTAGCTCCTTTGTCGAAGCAGTCACTAGGGTGAAAACCTTTGCTCTGTTGGAAATGGAAAAAGAAACGGAGCGAAAACAGCTTTACTATCATACTTGTGACCATGTTAAGGGAGTTCAGCGTAGAGCTGATCGGATTTTCCAAACCATCAGACCCTATTGGGAAGCTGGTCTGGACAATGATATAGCACCAGACTATCTGAGCAGAATGAAACAGTTAATCGATCTGTGCGCCATTGCTCACGATATGGTGCAAGAGTTTGTCCCTCAAATCCAACCCTATACCTCTAGACGGCGAGAAAGTGGTGTGAGCGAAGCTGCTACAATTACTAAGCTTTTGGATTACATCAAAAATCAGAATGAATGGATAAGTAAGCAAACTCCTAACCATCTGGCCTTGTTTACCGATTCAGATTTACAAATCATTACAGAAGCCATTAACGCTACCATTTGTTGCTATGATACTTCAGACAATACAATTTACCAACCTGACCTTTACTATTCTGATAAAAACCTATCTCTGGTAGCTCGGATTATTGCTTTGGCTGATTTAGGCACTTTGGGAATGGAAGGGATTGAAGCATTTAACGAGGAAGGCAGTCTGCTATTTCTAGAAGAAAATACTGATATTATCCCCATCATTTTGAATCGCGATTTTCCCGATTCCCAAGCTATCGATAAACAAACACTTTATGAAAATCTTAGACAACGCCTGCTAAAGAGGACTCGCTTTCAAGTCAATTTTGCTAAGGGACGAATGACTAGATTGGCTCGTGAACTTAAAGGGTTTACAGCCGAAGCAATTTCGGTTTTAACCCATGAGGTTTTTAAGTATTTGAATCCAGCCATAATTAAAGCTATTGAATTCTCAACTCCTACCGCTAATGACACCAATTTTGAGAAATTGATTGAGTTTTTCGAGCTCGATAAGTATGTTAAAAAGTAGGTTAAAAAAGTAGGTGATATCAGCTTCAAATCAAGAGCAAAATTGCCATCAATGATAGTATTGCCGAATCACCTAAAAACTACTAAAATCGAGGGTGAGAAATAATAGCTCAATAATCACTCGGAAATATCTGTTCGGATACGCTCTAAGGAAATATGCATATCTTTCAATTGTTTTTGAATTGCTAATAACTGACCTTCAAGTCTGGAAACTTTGCTAAATTGATTCTGCTCCTTGAGCACCTTATCCAACTTTTCCTCCTGCTCCTGCTTGAATTCATTGACACTATCACTGATATTGCTGGTGATAATCCCAACAAACAGATTGATAGTAATCATCGCCCCCAACATCACAAAGCTCACAAAAAAAAGGACACCAATCAGGGGTGAAACTGAGGGATTTGTGCAAAGTTCTTCTATACCATCGTAACCGTAGCGTTCGCAGCCATACATCTGAATGTACATCAAATCTGTCCAACCTTCTAGGGTTACTACTTGAAATAGAGACAAGATAGATTTGGGTAAGGAAGAAAAGTGAATCGGATCGTTGTCAGCAAATAAAAAAGTTCCGGCTACCCCATAAATATAGAACAAAATACAGAGAAGCAAAAAGACATAGCCCATGGATGGTAGGCTTTTGAGTAGAGCTCGGACGAGTATTTGTAAGCGAGGCAAAGCAGAGATTAGCCTAAATACTCTCAGCAGCCTAAGCATACGTAGCACTATAAAATATTGATTATCAATGGGCAATAGTAAAGCCACAACAATGAAGAAATCAAATAGATTCCAACCATTTTTAAAATAGCGCCATGGATTACTACCTTCAGCCCCTATCTTAATAAAAATTTCAGCGATAAAAAACCCTAATATTATATGTTCGATAAAATTGACAATAGTGCCGTACTTTGCCGTAAATGATGGATAGGTTTCCAGACCTACTATAATGCTAGCCAAGATTATTACGCTGAGAACTATAGTCTGGAAGATTTCAGAATTAGAGATTTTTTGGAGTGCTACCTGCATAAAAAAAATTAGATAAACAATTACAGTCGGCAACTTGTGATATTATGTGCCGATGAATACTTATCATTCCGGGTGCTTGGTCATTGGTTATTAGTCATTAGTGATTGCTAAGCACTAATGACTAAACTGTATTACCAAGATCCTTAGGCAATTATTACTATACTATATATAGCAGTTTTCCATTGGATGAGGTACTTTCGTCTTGGGCTAATGGGAGCAGGTAGCTAAGGCCGTGGGCCACGCTTACTGGCAGAGCCAGACGCTGCGCGAACGCGCCCCGCGTGGCCTACGGCCAAACGCGAACGGAGCAGCGGATCTGGGAACAGGTAACAGGGAACAGGGAAAAAAACCTTTGTACCTCATAGCTATGAAAAAGGCTGTATAGCAGTTATCAATTTAGCCCTACTCCCTACTCCCTACTCCCTACTCCCTACTCCCTACTCCCTACTCCCTACTCCCTACTCCCTACTCCCTACTCCCTACTCCCTACTCCCTACTCCCTACTCCCATTAACCCAAATAGCTTACTTCTTGGTAAATCGCCAAACTCCATCCCAATCCAGTGGCACCCCTTGGGCCATCAACTGGTTAATTCGCTCCACATATAAGGCAGCGGTCTTATCCAAAGGATTCACCATTAACACGTGATTAAAATATTGTAAAGCCTTGTCAAATCCTTGAGTGCGATAACACTCTAAACCTTGTTCAAATTTCAGTTGCGTTTTTAACTTCAATTCCCTAACTGCCTCCGTCTCACCATCCAGCACTTCATAGATGGCAATGGGTTCATTTCTACCTTTCACAATTGCTCGATCTAGAAACCGAATTTGATAGTGATTTGGATTGCTCAGTTTCTCTAAGGTTTGCTCAGAAATTAAGAAAGAAACCCCATAAAACTTAGTCAAGCCTTCCAAACGAGCGGTTAAGTTAACATTATCAGAAAAAGCATCCCCCTGCATTCGGAATGTCTCTCCAACCATCCCCACCATCATGTGACCATAGTGGATGCCAATCCCTACTTGAATCGGTAAATAACCCTTGGCTTCGCGCTTTTGATTGTATTGGTGGACTTTTTTGAGCTTGGCAATTCCAGCACAGACAGCATCATCAGCGCCATCAGGGAAAATTGCCATCATGCCATCCCCTAGAAATTTGACAATAAAGCCATCGTGATTGCGAATTTCAGGACTAACACGCTTAAGATAGGCATTGACGAAGTCAAAGTTTTCCTTTGGTGTCATACTCTCTGAAATGGTAGTGAAGGAGCGAATATCACTGAACATCACCGCCATTTCTTTACTAACGTGGTCCCCTAATTGGACATGAATCACATTGTCCTTGTCCAGAAAATTTAGATATTCAAATGGGAAAAACCGAGCAAAGGAATTTTTTAGGGTTTCCAGAGTTTCATTGGCTTGAGTCAATTCTTGCTCACGGGCTTTTACAGTTTGAACCATTTGCCGGAAAACTCGTGCTAGTCGTCCTAACTCGTCGCTCCGAGCGGCTACTTCCTCTAAATTTTCAGGTTTAAATGTATCATTTTCCACAGCGGCGGCTGCTACTGTCACCTTTTCTACCTGTTTTATATACTTTGACTGGCGCAGATTTTCAGCTTTAAGCTGCTCTTCAGCTTCGGTCCGTTTCAGAAAGTTAAGATAGGCTTTGGAATGGTAACGAATCCGAGCAATTAGTTCTACCCGATCTGGCAGTTTTACTAAGTAATCATTTGCTCCAAATCCAAAGGCTTTGGCTTTAATTACTGGTTCTTCTTTACTTGAGAGTACAATCAGGGGAATAGGTCGAGTCGGCGAATCCTTAGAGCGCAGAAAACGCACTAACAACAAGCCATCCATCTCCGGCATGACCAAGTCTTGTAGAATGACCGTTGGTTGGTACTCCTTAGCTACCTTTAAGGTTTCAGTTGGATCCTGACAGTAGCGGAAGATAATATCCTTTTCCGGAGCCAACATACGACGGATGGCTTCGCCGATCATGGGTTGATCATCGATAAGTAGGACTTTAATCGGCTCTTGGGTCACCATTTTATTTGTAATGTCCGCTTTGGCTATCAATTAGATCAGGTCAAGCATCGATAAATCACCTAGGGTTAGCTAATTCGTATAGTAGTTTATCAAATTTGGTTCAATACTCTGGGCAAACTGGGAAAACTATGTCATGGCAATTGTTATTAATAGTCAGATATTTTTAATTATTATAAGGGAGCAGTGTTGTGGAATAAAAGTGATATTGGAATTTAGCTAAGGCTTAAAAGCTAATCCCTTGATTAGGGCAGGTGCGATCGCATCTAGGGGCAAAATTTCCACCGCCGCCTTCAACTCTGCTGCTGCTTTCGGCATCCCATAAACCACGCAACTGCTTTTATCTTGGGCAATAGTATGCCAACCTTTAGAGCGCAATAGTTTTAGCCCTTCAGCTCCATCTCTACCCATGCCAGTTAACAAGACAGCGGTGCCCTTGCGCTTCCAGTACTCGGCTACACTTTTGAAAAAAACATCCACGGAGGGGCGGTAGGGATAATTACTGGGTTTGCTGGTGTAGGTTAACCTCAAATTCGAGGTTAAAAACAGGTGGTCTTTGGTTCCAGCAATCAATACTTTCCCTACTTGCGGACGGCTACCGTCAGACGCTAGTTGGACTCCCAATGGTGTCTGATTATTCAACCAGTCCACTAATCCTGAAGCAAACTGCACATCCACATGCTGGACAATCACAATTGCTGCACTGAAACTTGCTGGTATGTTGGAGAGAATCGTTGCTAGAGCCTTTGGTCCTCCAGTAGAAGCACCAATTGCGATTAACGGCGGAATATGGAGTTGGGAATTTCGGGCTGGGGATTTTGAATTTGGGGTGGATTTTCCGATCAGTTTACCAATGGTAGCAATTTTAGTAAGTAGTTCTTGGGCAGCGTCTGGGTTACCGCGAGTGCCCAACACTGGCAGACTGACAGCATCTAAGGCTCCATATCCCAGGGCTTCAAATACTTTAGATGAATTCTGCTGGACGCTAGCGGTTACCACTAAAATCGCACAGGGGGAATGTTTCATGATCTGGCGAGTTGCCTCAACCCCATCTATTACTGGCATTGTCAAATTCATCAAAATTAAGTCTGGGAGGTCTTTGGCACATTTGGCAATAGCTTCAGCACCATCACTAGCCACCCAAGCTACTTTATAGTCTGGAACCGCCATCAAGACACGCCGCAGGGTCTCTACTGCCATCATTGAATTATTAACAATTGCTATTTTCATGTCATAAAAATGCTGATTACTTTTTGATAAGGGAGTAGGGAGTCGGGAGTCGGGAGTCGGGAGTCGGGAGTCGGGAGTCGGGAATAGAAAATTGAATGTAGCTCATAAGTATGATCAACATAAGTATGATTAACGCTATACTCGATTTTATTCATTGGTTAATTCCACCTTATTAATTAATAAGCTTGGATTCCAAGTTTACCATTTAAAATTAACAAGCAAGCCATCCAAACTCACCAATGAATACTCCCTACTACCCAATTAAGTCAATCACCGCATTCAACAAAGAATCATCATGAAAACTACTCTTGGTTAGATAATAATCTGCTCCAGCTTCCAAACCTTGAATACGGTCTTGTTCCCGGTCTTTATAGGAAATAATAATCACAGGGATTGATTTTAATTTATCATGGCTTTTAATATGGCTGACTAGCTCAATGCCGTTCATGCGGGGCATATCAATATCACTGATCACTAAATCATAAGGGTTGGTGCGAACAGCGTTCCAACCATCCATGCCATTAACAGCTACTTCCACCTCATAACCTTGGTTTTCCAGTAACTTACGTTCCATTTGCCGCACGGTAATGGAATCATCAACTACTAGAATTCGTTTCGGCTGTTGGATATCAGTATCATCAGTATCACCACTGACTTGGTTCAACTGGCGGTTATTGAGTAGATTATCAATGGAGCGCACTAAATCTGACACATCCACAATTAGAATCGGGGAACCGTCTCCCATCAAAGCAGCAGCATTGATATCCTGAACTTTGCCCAGCCTCGGATCTAATGGTCGAACCACCAAATCCCGTTCACCTAAAAATTTATCAACTACTAATCCAAAACGGTTCGATTGGTCACTGATGATCACGACTGGTAGGGTTTCAGATTTGATATAAGAGTCATCTAACTCCAACACTTGATGGGCAGCTACCAGTCCAATGTTTTCATCATTAAGGGTAAAATATTGCCGGTTTTCTACTACAGAAATTTCGGTTTTCTCTACCATGACAATTTTGTCAATTCGTGCTAAAGGGAACGCATAAGGTTCACCATATATATCCACTAATAGGGTACGAATAACTGATAGAGTCAAAGGCAATTGGAAGTGGAAACTCGTTCCTTGCCCTAGCTTAGAGGTAGCTCGCAGGGTGCCACCTACCTCTTGTGCCATACTCTTGGCAATATCTAAACCAACGCCACGACCAGAAATTTCGGTTACCTGCTTAGCAGTAGAAAATCCCGGCAAAAATAGAAACTCCATCAGCTCATGTTCAGCTAGCTGGCTTGCCATCTCTGGGGTGATCATTTTTTTGCGGACAATTTTTTCCCGCAATTTCTCTGGATCTATGCCTTTGCCATCGTCAGCAACAGTAATCGATAACATCCCACCACGATGAACAGCTTCCAGTCGCACTGTGCCTTGGGCTAGTTTCCCCATTGCTACACGCTCTTGGGGAGGTTCAATACCATGGTCTACAGAGTTACGCAAAATATGAGTCAGTGGTGCTTCTAGTTTCTGTAAAATATCTCGATCTACTGCCGTAGATTTGCCGGTAATTTCTAATTTAACTTGTTTATTCAGCTTTCTGGCTATATCCCGAATCATCCGAGGAAAACTCTGTACCCCATCAGCAAAAGGACGCATGTGAGACGCAATCACTTCTCGGTAAAGACGATCCGAAAGATTAGCAGTGCGACGAGCATACAGTTCTAGTTCACTCATGCGATCGCCCAAAATTTCCCGACATTCCTGTTCCTTTTGTCGAGCAACTTTCAGATATTCCTCCCCCACTTGATTCACCTGGGATATTGCTAAAGAATCCTGTAATTTTTCCAGGATCTTCGATAATTCCATTTGGTGTTTCTTGAGGGTGATCAAGGAATCAGCAAACGGTTGTAGCCAATTCGCCTCCACTAGGGATTCACCAGCTAAACCCATTAAGCTATTTAAGTTTTCAGCACTGACTCGCACAACTCTCTCTTTAGCTTCCGCCTTTTTGGCACTATCCAAAGCAATCGATGGTTGCTTCGTTAAATCATTCCCTGGGGTAGATGAGGATTGATTTTCTTTGGCAGCCACTTCGGTTTGAGGCTTGTGGCTAACAGCCTGCTCCAAGGGTTGACTTTTAATCTCTATCGTGCTATTTTGAGACTCCTGACTAGGTACTTGAGGGGGAGAATCGGTTTGAGCCTGGTGAGTTACTACCTGATCAAGATTTTGCTGATCAAGATTTTGCTGATCAACAGTTTGCTGATCAACAGTTTGCTCTTGAGTCTCTATGGCTGTATTCGTACTATCAAGAGTGGAAACTTCGGAAGGATAATCTATAGCGCTTAGTTTTTCCGACTTCTGTGGCTCGGAGGTACTAGGGGCAGCAGATGGAGATGGCTGTTGTGGGGAGGAGGGTGCAGATTCTGGTGCGAGAATTTTAGCGATCGCAATACTCTGACCTTCAATGGCTTGCCCATGTTCAGACAGCCATTGGTCTAAATTAACTTCACCAACTTGGCTGATTTGTTGGAGGAAATCGACACCTTGCAGCAGGATATCAATGTGATCTGCCTTGAGGGTAATCGTTTTATTCATAGCTGCCACAAAGCAATCCTCCATGATATGAGCGATGTTAACGGCAGCATCAATTTGGACAATCCGGGCAGCACCTTTAATGGAATGGGCAGCACGCATTAGGGATTCCAATTCTTGGCTGGAGGAAGGATTACTTTCCAGAGCCAATAAATTGTCATTTAATATCGCTGCTTGGCTTTCCACCTCCATGCGGAATAAATCCAACATGGAGAAATTGCTCATATCTTGTCCACTGTCTGTCATAGGATTTTAGAGTTTAGAGTTTGGATTTATGATATTTTTTAAGCATTCAGCTATCAGCTATCAGCCGTCAGCCGTCAGCGGTCTGCTTATTTTATTCAAAAGCTGTTCGCACCTCAAGTAGCGTGGCCATAGACCTTTGGCTGATAGCTGATAGCTGATGACTGATAGCTGATGACTGATGGCTGATAGCTGATACGCGACACGCTAATAGCTGATAGCTAATAACTGATGGCTGATAGCTGATACGCGACACGCTAATAGCTGATAGCTAATAGCTGATAGCTGATACGCGACACGCTAATAGCTGATAGCTGATACGCGACACGCTAATAGCTGAATGCTTACATAGGTAGCACTTTAACCCCATCACCCCATCGGGTTACATAATCTTCCGATTGAGGGTATAAAACAATAACTCATCGTCCAAGTAATTCACCTTTTTATCCTGCCAGATAATTATCCATTTTGTATAAGTATCTGTAGCTTTAGAAATAACCGCTGGTGCATCGAGTAATTCATTAGTATGAAACCGTTGAACACTAAAAATTTCATCAACGGGAAAGACCCATCGGTTGCTCTCAATTTCCACAACCACCATCCGTTGATACATGACACTACTCACATCGGTTTTGGATTTTCGAGTTAGGGGCTGTTGGATTTTGGATTGCTCGGAACCTGAGTTAGCAGAATTATCTTCCAAACCCAGGAGATGGCTGAGGGAAACGCACATCAGGATTTCCCCACGAATGTTCACGATTCCCAGTAAGATCTCGTTGCTGCGGTGGGGGATGGTATGGATAACACAAGGCTGGGTTACTTCTTTGAATAACTTTGCAGACAATGCCAACCATTCTACTCCTAGCCGAAAGATAATTACGGATATGGTTTCCCCTAGTTGTGTCAGAGTACTTTCACCTTGTGGCACAGATTGGGAAACCAGTAAGTTAGTCCATTCATTAATGTAACCTGGAGGCGGTTCACGTTCAAGCAAGCCGCGCCCTGCTAAGGAGTAAACCGGACAATTGCGGCAATGAATGAAGGTTTTTAGTTCTGGGCAGGAGCGATCGCCTGTCACTCCGATTTGGTTCCAACAATCGTTAAAATTTGGTTTATTCCTTGTCTGACTTTGCATTACTTCAGTTTTTTTTACAGGTTAAAACAACTAGAAATGCTATTATAAATAATATTTTTATTTGGTAATTTTGAAATTATAAATTACGGATTTAATTACGAATTTAATTATTTAAATAACGCCAGATTTTAGATAGTTTTATACGAAGACACAGTATTTCATATGATCTCCGGATAATTACCCTGTCTTGATGCAGTCGCTCATGGGGGAAACCACGGCAGTCGCTCATGGGGGGAACCCCCAAGACCGCGCTGCCTCCCCAAGACCGCGCTGCATCGCTTTATAAAAATCTCCCCCATCTCCCCATCTCCCCATCTCCCCATCTCCCCATCTCCCCATCTCCCCATCTCCCCACCCTCCCCACACTTTTATGATGGGTATTCAACCGGACTTGATATCAGATACTATCCCTCCAATTCCCATTTCATCCTTCATCCTTCATCCTTTATCCTTCATTTGCTAGGTAATTTCAACCTTACAATATCACTCTGGAAGCTTTGTGCTGTAGTCTCCAATTGTTCCAAAGCACTATTCGTATCCTTTAGGGAGTATACAGTTTGTTGGGATGCAACACTCAGTTGAGCCATCGCTTCGCTAATTTGCTGTGCTCCTAGGGATTGCTCTTCCATGCTTTGACTAACCACTTCAAACCGTGGTGTGAGGCTTTGTACTTCCTGGATCACCTGGGCAATTTGCTCACTGATATTACCGACATTTTCGACGCTATTCCCCACGTCTTTGCTAAATTTATCCATTTTCATAACCCCAGTAGACACAGCAGATTGCATCTGGTTAATCATCTGTTCAATTTCTAAGGTGGCTACTGCCGTTTGGTCAGCCAGCCGACGAATTTCCCGAGCAACAACCGCAAATCCAGCGCCATACTCTCCTGCTTTCTCCGCTTCAATAGCAGCGTTAAGGGATAGTAAATTGGTCTGATCTGCTACCTTAGTAATGGTTGTTACCACACTATTAATATTATTAGCTTTTTCACTCATCACCCCCAATTGTTGGGAAATAGATCTGGTAGCTTCTATCAACAGAAGCATACTTTTCTCCATCTGCTCTAAGTCTTTTTGACTCTGGCTAGCCCCGTGAGCAGTACGGTGAGCCAGCTGAGCAACTTGCTCCATAGTTTTAACTAATTCCTCAGAAGTCGCTGCAATTGTTTGCGCAGTTGCTGTCACTTGGTTAGTCGAGGCTAGCTGTTCAGTTACTGTTGCTTCTAATTGCTTGCCAGAGGCAGCCATCTGTTTGGTTGATCTAGTAATTTGGAAGCCAGACTGCTGCACTTTAGACATAAGTGAACTAAGGTTTATGGTCATGAATTTGAGGGTTTTCAGTAACTGCCCAATCTCATCATCAGAGGTGAACTCTACTTGGGGTGTGAGATTACCAGCGGATATCTCTTTGGCTATGGCGACTGCTTTGTTTAAAGAGTTGACAATATCACGGATGATAACTATCCCTATAATGACAGCTGTAACAATGCTGATCACACAGACAGTTAAGACAATATTGATCAGGGTTTGACTGTTTCGATGTAGAGTCTGCATCTCTTGCATATGGTCTATCATGTGGTCAGAATTCATGTGATCCTGTTCAGTCATCTCAGCGATGTCGGCTGATAACTTTGACAGTCCGATCCAATTGATGGCAACACTCACCAGCACGATACAGCCACAAAAGCTTAACAAGCCTATAAGTTTTGTTTGAATCTTCATCGTGATTAAGCATTAGGGATTAGGGATTAGGGATTAAGCATTATTCATTAGGGATTAGGGATTAGGGATTACCCATTAATCATAATACCAACATAAATTAATCGGATTTGATTGGTAAACTCATGTGAATTTAATTTCCCTACTTCCTGTATTGGTGAAAAACCGTAAATACCTCTGACCATCTCCTCATTCGCTCCTCAGCAGATACCCCATCACCCCAATCTATCTTGCAATAATAAATGAAATTGCTATTACTGATAGACTTTAAAAACTGAAATTTCTGATTTTAATCCTTGGGCAGCATCATCCAATCGTTCCAAAGCACTATTGGTATCCCGTAGGGAGTCAGAGGTGTGCTGGGAGGATTCACTTAAGTGTTCTATGGCTACTCTGATTTCCTGTGCGCTTTCAGCTTGCTCCTCCATCCGTTGACTAACCAGGTCAAAGCGAGGGGTAATTGTCTTCACTTGCAGGATCACTTGAGCGATTTGATCACTGATCTTGCCGACATCGTCTACACTAGTACTAACTTGTTGGTTAAACTTATCCATTGCCATTACCCCAGTGGCTACAGCGGATTGCATTTCTTTGACCATGGTCTCAATTTCCAACGTAGCCACTGCAGTCTGGTCAGCCAGCCGACGAATTTCCCGAGCAACAACGCCAAACCCAGCCCCATACTCTCCCGCTTTCTCAGCTTCAATGGCAGCGTTGAGAGATAGTAAATTGGTCTGATCCGCTACTTTGGTAATCGTGCTCACAACACTATTGATAGTCTCAGCTTTGTGATGAATTACCCCTAGTTTAGTGGTAATGGCAACAGTAGCTTCCGTTAATGACCCCATGGTGGTTTCCATGCGCCGGATCTTGGCTTGGCTGTTGTCAGCAGCAACAGCCGTTTGTTCGGAGACACTAGCCACCTCTTTCATGGTCCTGACCAATTCCGATGAGGTTGCTGCAATCTGTTGGGTTGTAGCGACAACCTGGTTAGTCGATACTACCTGTTTAGTGATAGTTGCCTCTAGTTGTTGACCTGCAGCAGCAATTTGGGTGGTTGAGGCGGTCATCTGGATACCAGACTGCTGGACTTTACCAATTAAAGAACTCAAATTTTGGGTCATGGTGCCGATGGATGCCAGTAAATCCCCGATCTCATCCTCATTGTTAGCAGGGATTTCAACTTGGGGGGTCAAATCCCCACTAGAGACTTGTTTGGCATAGTTTGAAAGTTGGGTAAGCTGCTGAGACATTTTGTTCACCAGTAAGTAAGCCACGGCAATGCTGGCTAGAAAAATCAAGGATACGATGTAGATCTGAGTTAGAATTGCCGTGCGAAGTTGAGCAGTAATAATTTCTCGATCCATTCCCACATGGACATATCCAGCTACCCCAGCTAGAATCGGTGCAGATATATCGGTGAAGGTCCCCATCCCCTGAATTGCTAGATCCTTGAATTCTATCTGTTCGCTGACAGACTTGGTGGCTCGGTATCTCCGCTTACCCATCTTCCTGACTTCCTCAGGGATGGTGGGAACAAAGGTATGGGCAACGATATCCCCATTTTCAGCCACAATAAAGGCATAAGCAACCCCTTTAATCTCAATAAACTGGTCTATGGCTGCCTGAAGGGTTGAGGCATCTCTGTATAGGAGTAGATCGACGCTAGACTTAGCTAAACTTTTTGCGATCGCAGTCCCTTTGCTTTTATACTCACTAGTCAGGTTTTTGTGTAGAGTCCAGCCAGATAAGGTGGATGTGGTCAGGATAACGAACCCAAACAGAATTATTTCTCCAATCAGGGTTTTTTGAAATAGCTTTGAGATCTTCATTTTGCCCACCTCTCCCACCTGTCTAGCGGTACAAATTGACCTTGCTCAACAGTAGTGTAATAGACATTATTAAGTCCCTGATTTCTAAAAGCACTAAATGATACTGGCGCATTAATCCCTAGGTCAAGGTTCTTGACCTTCTCAACCGCCTGTCTGAGCCGAGCCTTGTCAACCTTATCGCCCATCATTTTTAGAATCGCCACTAGGAGTTTGGCATTCAGAAACCCTTCCAGACTCACAAAGCTATACCTAAGGGGTTTGTATCCTGCCGAGCTTAAATCCCTCGGAGGCATCGGGTTATATTGATCCATCAATGCTCGATAGTCACTTACCCCAGGTAAGGAAATGTCATTGTAACTCGGTACCACTTGCGAATTAATCAAATTTGTAGTATAATCTATACCAGTTTTAACACCAGTTTCTAGCAACAAATTCAGCAAACTCTCGCTCCCCACAAACGAGATATTAGCAATTGGCACATTCCAGCCAGCATCCCTAGCATCTCGAATCAATGCGGCACAAGCCCCATAGGAGCCAATAGAAATCACAGCGTCCGGATTGGCAGCTCTGAGAATATCTACCTGACGTCTGAGGCTCTGGGAATAGGAGGTTCCTCGACGATAGGTGGCTTCCCCAACGATACTGAGACCATACTTAGCCAAGGATCTCCTCACACCATCCCATCCACTTCTACCATAGGCATCAATCTGATAAAATACCGCAATTCGTCGTCTATTAATTTTGACAAAGTTATCAACTAATCCTTCGGTTTCCTGACGGTAGGAAGCTCTTAGATTAAAAGCAAATTGCTCGTAAGGCGCTTCTCTTTGGGGTTGAGCCCCTGTAAACGGAAAGAAGAGATAGGTTTGTCTGTCACTATAGTTTTTGAGCAGTGGCAGAACTCTAGTCACCGTGGGAGTG
The DNA here is from genome assembly GCF_010671925.1 of Moorena sp. SIOASIH. Lineage (GTDB taxonomy): Bacteria > Cyanobacteriota > Cyanobacteriia > Cyanobacteriales > Coleofasciculaceae > Moorena. The sequence goes on from NZ_JAAHIH010000007.1 coordinate 237,543, forward strand.
CCGACATAATCAAAGAGTAGAAATACATCATCATTTTCAATCAACTTAATGCTGTTTTGAATCGCCCTAGTGGGATTGTATCCATCATCATAGGCCTGAATCACAATTTGTTTGCCATTGATACCGCCTTGGCGATTGATATCTTCTATATAAGCCATTGAACCTCTATAAAGTTCAATGCCCAGACTCCTAGATGCTCCTGTAAATGCAGCAGACATTCCCAACACAATATCAGGCTCTTGGCTCTTCCCTGAGAAACCTGATCCCAAAACAAGCAATAGAGATAAAAATAGAGATAAAACAATTAGACCCAGAAGCTTCAACTGATCGTAAATTTGCTTGCTTAACATATAGCGGTTTGCGTGTAGGTTAAGTGATGATACCTAATCCTGACTACTAACTACTGACTACTTGTTCTTATTGTAATTAGCGCAGATGGCAAACCGCTATATCCTATATCCTATGCGTACGCTATTCTTAAACTATCAGCTATCAGCTTGAGCATTGGGAACAGCGGATCATCGGAACAGCGGATCTGGGAATATGGCATCAAAAATTATCACAATTCCTACAGGGATTGCTATATAGCGCGTCTTTAGGGTTGTCCAGGACTACTCATGTCCTCGCGTCCAGAGCCTTTTCCCTAAGTTTTCCCTGATTAAAAAGCTGAAGGATCAAGGCTGACGGCTTACTTCTAAACTTGGAACACCGAAACTTCTGTTTGTAATCCTTGGGCAGTATTATCCAATCGTTCCAGAGCATTATTCGTATCTCTTAGAGAATCAGCCGTTTGTTGTGAGGCTTCGCTTAATTGCACCATCGCCTCGCTGATTTGTTGAGCACTTTTCGATTGGTCTTCCACACTTTGATTCACCATCTCAAACCGGGGAGTTAGGCTCTGCACTTGCTCAATCACTTTAGCAATTTGTTCACTAATATTGCCGACATTTTCGACACTGTTACTGACATCTTTGCTAAATTTATCCATTTCCATCACCCCAGTTGACACCGCCACTTGCATCTCTTTTACCATGGTCTCAATTTCCAAAGTAGCTACTGCTGTTTGGTCTGCCAGCCGCCGAATTTCCCGAGCCACAACCGCAAAACCAGCCCCATACTCTCCCGCTTTCTCCGCTTCAATGGCAGCGTTGAGGGATAGTAAATTAGTCTGATCGGCTACTTTAGTAATAGTGGTGACAACGCTACTGATATTATTGGCTTTTTCATTCATAACCCCCAGTTTGGCAGAAATAGAACTAGTAGCATTGGCTAAGTGACGCATGGTACTTTCCATACGCATCAGGTCTTGTTGACCATGACTAGCAGAGTCAGCAGTAATTTGAGACAGCTGAGCGACTTGCTCCATAGTTTTAACTAATTGCCCAGAGGTATTGGCAATTTCTTGAGCTGTGGTTGTCACCTCGTTGGTGGAGGCTAATTGTTCGGTCATGGTTGCTTCTAATTGCTTACCAGAGGCAGCAATTTGGGTGGTGGAGCTAGTCATTTGGATACCAGACTGCTGCACCTTATAGATTAATGAATTGAGGTTTTCAGTCATGGTCTGCAAGGCACCAAGTACTTGTCCAATCTCATCTTGATCTTTAGAGGCTTCAATTGTCTGGGTTAAATCCCCAGCAGAGAGCCTTTCTGTTGCTCCTAGCAATCTAGTTATCTTGCTTCGTAGCGGCAAAGTAACCCATATACCCATAAGGATAGTCAGTATTATCGATAATGTAGTCCCAACCAAAACCACATTCATTAGCCAGCGCTGTTGTTCCTGGAATTGTCTGACCCCTTCCGTCATGAGAGCTTCTGCCCGTTGAATCATCTGCACCCTGTTCTTATCAACATTTTCAGCATTTATTGACTTAACTAAAACAGTTGCTTCGGGAATATTGGCTGAATCTACGAGTCTGAAAACCTCTTGAGATAGTTGATGTAATTTATCACCTTCTGCAATGTAATTCTCCAAAAGTTGTCGTTGTCTAGTGTCTTGAGTTTGCTCCTTGAGCCCTGAACTATATTGACGAAAATTTTGATAGCCCTCTTGATAGGATTGCTTATAACGTACCTCTGCAGGAGAAATAACATAGGCTCGGACACTGCGCACCATTTTCGTAAGCCCATGAGCGATTAGGTTGACTTCTATTGGACAGCCTCTCTGTCCTAGGGTTGAAGAAGTCGTCGCAATTTGAGATTCAAATTCAAACGTTCTCATCGCGCTTGAATAGACAATTGAACCTAATCCAATCAGACAAATAATGGGGATTGAAGCTCCTAATAAAATTCTGTGAGTAATTTGTGTAAACATCTCGGGATAGTCTGGAATTTATACTGGTTGACTTGGGACTGCTAAAAACCCAATTAGTCTAGTCCCTTTCTGGAAATTAGATGGATTATATCATATTAGGTTAATTGTCAATACTAAAAATTATATCAAGTCCGGTTAATCACTTCCAAACCCCAATAGTACCAGTATTTTTTGGTTACGGTAATCGGTAATAGTCAAATAAAAATTACCAATTTCCAATTAAAAACTCCCTATATGTAGCATTCCTTAAGCTATTTCATATTACTCAGGACTCAGGACTCAGCACTCAGATCAAGTCCGATTGAATACCCATCAGAAAGAAGATTGATGGGGAGATGGGGAGATGGGGAGATGGGGAGATGGGGGTAAGCATTCAGCCGTCAGCCGTCAGCCGTGAGCTTTTAGCTCACGCTACGCGAACAGCTTAAAATAAACCTAGAACGATAAAATTTAATAGTTCCAGATTAATCAGAACTGAAAGTCTGGGGAAAATTCCATGACTCGTGGCACAGGCTTCGAACCTGGGATGAATTAGCTGATAGCTGATAGCTGATAGCTGATAGCTGAATACTTACAGATGGGGAAATGGGGTGGTGGCGCAGATTTTTATTAAGGGTAATTATCCGGAGATGATATCAGCACTATTTTCAAGGACAGTATTTTTAACCTAGGATTTAGGATTGCTATGACGTAGCAAATCTACCTGTAGGGTTTCGCTCCGGAGCCTACTACTGAGCTTTTCTAAACTTGGAACACCGAAACTTCTGTTTGTAATCCTTGGGCAGTATCATCCAATCTTGCCAGAGCATGATTCGTATCTCTTAGAGAGTCAGCCGTTTGTTGTGATGCTTCGCTTAATTGCACCATCGCCTCGCTGATTTGTTGAGCACTTTTCGATTGGTCTTCCACACTTTGATTCACCATCTCAAACCGGGGGATCAGGCTCTGCACTTGCTCAATCACTTTAGCAATTTGTTCACTAATCTTGCCGACATTTTCTACACTAGTACTGACATCTTTGCTAAATTTATCCATTTCCATCACCCCAGTTGACACCGCCGCTTGCATCTCTTTTACCATGGTCTCAATTTCTAAGGTAGCTACTGCTGTTTGGTCAGCTAGCCGCCGAATTTCCCGAGCCACAACCGCAAAACCAGCCCCATACTCTCCCGCTTTCTCCGCTTCAATGGCAGCGTTGAGGGATAGTAAATTAGTCTGATCGGCTACTTTAGTAATAGTGGTGACAACGCTACTGATATTATTGGCTTTTTCATTCATAACCCCCAGTTTGGCAGAAATAGAACTAGTAGCATTGGCTAAGTGACGCATAGTACTTTCCATACGCATCAGGTCTTGTTGACCATGGCTAGCGCTATCAGCAGTAATTTGAGACAGCTGAGCGACTTGCTCCATAGTTTGAACTAATTGCCCAGAAGTATTGGCAATTTCTTGAGCTGTGGTTGTCACCTCGTTGGTGGAGGCTAATTGTTCGGTCATGGTTGCTTCTAATTGCTTACCAGAGGCAGCAATTTGAGTGGTGGAGCTAGTCATTTGGATCCCAGACTGTTGCACCTTATAGATCAATGAATTCAGGTTTTCAGTCATCTTTTTAAGAGATGCCAGTAATTGTCCAATCTCATCCGTTGAGGTAATTTCCACCTTGGTACTCAGATTACCAGCCGCAACTTCTTCTGCTATATCTACTGCTTTGTTTAAGGAATTAACGATATCGCGGGTGACAAAAATTCCAAAACCTAGAGTAGCCCCAATACTGAAAATGAAAGCAATCAGTACGATGTTAATTATACGTTGTTGGTCTTGTTTAGCAATATTAGCTGAGTTTTTAGATAATGTAATGGCTCGCCGCAAGAGACTCCTCATTTCTGCTTTCAGTTCTTCTGCGGACTTTTGCATCCGTTCTGCCGCCAATTCAGCTTGATCGGGTTGATTGCTAACAATTAACCTGAACGCTTGCTGAGATTGATCACCATAGCGATCATGCATTGTGTTATATGAATCTAATTCAGATTGAAAATCTGACCAGCCTTCTTTTTGCTCTTTACTTAACGCTTTTTGGATTTCACGTTTGACGATATTATCAACTTTTATAAGAGCGTCATGCACTAATCCATCCCGTCGGTTGAACTCCCCTCTCGCTTGAGTAAACGTGTTTCTGGCAGTGGCGCTTTCTGCATATCGGTAATTAAATCGAAAGGCCCGTTCAAAATTAACCCCCTGAGCAAGTTGACTTTCTTGCATTTCCGTCATGTGCTGGATTAGGGGGAGATCCTCTTCAGCTATCTTACCGATTTCATTCGCTAACTTTGACAGTCCTATCCAGCTAATTCCCCCCCCTAAAAGTATGATAAAACTAGAGAAGATTAGTAGACCTAGTAGTTTAGTTGCAATTTTCATTTAATTCCAGATAGCCCCCGTTGCTATTAACTCTTCAGGTTTTGTAGTCGTTGAATTCGCTGTCGGATTACTGTAGCTTTAGCCAGATCCCCACGATTTTCTTGAAGTAAAGCCAGATGAAAGAGTGCTTCGTAGTAATTCGGTTTCAGGTAAACCGCTTTCTGGAAGCATTGCTCAGCCTGCTCGTCATTGCCCAAGCCCTGATGGACTTCTCCGAGTAACACATAAGCCTCAGCACTAGTCAAATTTTGACTTAGGTAAGTTTGGCACAGTGTCGCTGCTTCCTCCAAACTTCCTTGATTGGCTAATCTCCTGGCTTTCTCAAGCAAGGATTCTTGTCCCTTTTCAAGCTCCCTTTGTAAGCAGGATTGTTTGATTGCTTTAGACTGTTGATTAACAAGGGCAGAGGGGGAAGATGATCTTGTTTGGTATTCCTGGTCTTGCTCCTGGTCATGGTTTTGCCCCTTGTGCTTTTCCTGTCTTGGATACAGAGAATGGATCAGCGTCATGGGGGACTGATGAGTTGGGAGTGACGATGAGGTTTCCCAATTTCTCCGCCGCTCCTGTTCTGAGTCCCTGGTCTGGCGTTCTCCAAGATGTTTCACCTTCTGATAGGCAAAAGCAAAGGGATAGCGAACTGACACAAATCGATTGATAGTTATCACTCCTGTTTCAGCAGACCCCACAAACAGCAAACCTTGAGGCATTAATAAACGATCTAAGAGTTCTATAGCACGGAACCGGGCAGATTTATCTAAATAAATCAATAAATTGCGGCAGAATATAATGTCATAGTTGTTCTGAACCAAACCCAAGGGGCCTAGGATGTTACCGTGCTTGAAATTAACGGTATTGCGCACCAACTGACATAATTCATAACCATCTGCTGTTTGCTTAAAATAGCGTTTTCGTTGCTGTAGCTGGTTGCCCCGAAAGGAATTCCTGCTGTAGAGAGCACGTCGAGCTTTCTGCAATGCTTCCTTGCTGATATCAATGGCATCGACCCGAAACTGATTAGGAGTCAAACCCGCATCCAGCAAGGTCATAGCAATGGAGTAAGGTTCTTCTCCAGTAGAACAGGGTATACTTAAGACGCGCAGGATCGGGTGGTTGGGATTGGGCAACCACTCAGATCTGACGTAACGACTCACAAACGCAAAGGGTTTTCTGTCCCGGAAAAACCAAGTCTCTAGGACAACGACCGTTTCAATCAGTGCTTCGAGTTCTTGAGGTGAGGTTTGAAGTTGCTGCAGATACGTTTGCTGATCCGGTAAGCCACAAGCCAATCGTCTGGTTTCTATCGCTCTAGCAATCTGCCTAGAACCAATAGTATTGCCATCCAAACCGATCTTCTTTCTCAGCAAAGCCTCGATAGTCGCCTGAATCATTACTATTAGTTATTAGTTGTTAGTTAATTGGTAGTTTTTGATTGTCTGCTCCAGGAACGTCTAGGATGGCCATTTTATTGCAAATTCCGGTAGTTATTGGCAAAAGCCGTAAGTGTATCCATCTTTTCGGTGTATTGCCGATATATCTTGAGGTTTGCAACTTTTGTATCCCTTGGTTCCTAGTGGAGTGAATCCAAAACTTCCTTTGGTTCTAGGGGTCACTTTGCCTATTCCCAGTTTTTGATGTTTAGCTATATCTCCAGTAGTCCAACCCTTGTTCGCGCAGCGTGGCCTACAGCCAATCGGCTTTAAAGGATTATGCCTGATGGGATAACCGTATTTATTGAGTGCCGCTTTTTGCCTGCCCCCCTGTCCCTTGCAGGTAACTAGAAGTGGTTGAGAAGTCCTCAATACCAAAGCCTCAATGTTCCCGACACAGGCCGCATCAATCCAATGCTGCTTAGGAAAACCTAGCTTCGTCCGATTGAACTTAGTTTGTGCCCCCGTCCCAGTAATTAAGGGCAAGACATTTTGAAGCACTTTCACTAATTTGTTCCGAGTTGTATTCACCGCCGCCGCATCCTGTAATGGCTGTTTGGCTTTGGTTTTGATCTTCTGAAGTAGACTGGGCTTCTTTTTCAAGAAATCCTCTATAGGTTTGTTTCCCTTCCGTTGATTACACTTTTCACAAGCCAAGCAAAGATTACTTACGCGTTCGCTTCCCCCTTTTGATTTCGGGTGAATGTGTTCAATCTGTAAGGGTACATTTTGCTTGCCACAATAAGTGCATTTCCTCCCCCATTTTTCGAGTAAATATTCTCTGACTTCGTAGCCAGCTAGTTCACCTTGCTGGTACTGAATGCCATTAATTTCAGGATTCTGCATTTTTTGAGTGTCAAACTTAACTCTTTCGACCCAAATCTCATTGACTGGGCAGAATTTAATCAACCGCTTCACCCAGGTTTGAGTGGTTAAGATCCTGTGTTCTAGGCTAGGTGGAATCCACCCTTCTGGACGTTTACGGTTAAGGAACCTGGGCTTTCTGTAGCGGGTGTTTCGGTTACGCCTTCCACGCCTTACAGCTCTTCTAGACTCTAGTTTTTTCTTGATCAATCCTCCTCTGTGTTCTAATTCCATTCCCCAAATAACTTGGCCGTCTTGGACTAAGGCAAATCCAGTTACCTTACTACCAGGGTCAATCTTGATTTGACATGGTGAGATAGTTGGATTTTCTATCGCCGTTTTTAAGATGATTGTAAAAGGGTACATCCGGAAAACCGCAGCTTTCCCTTTGTCTAATAACCGGCGTGCCTTCTTTGGGTAAATTGGGTTTATTGGTTGCTTTTTTGCGTCAATAACGAATACGTAATTTTGCATGATTAGTGCATCTCAATTCGGTAAAGTGATCCGGACTTCGTCCCGCTACGCGAACGACAATGTTGGAATGGCTTGTTAGGCTAATCACACATTTTGCCTTTGTCTTAATGACTAGCGACAGAGCCAAGAGCTGGAGTTCACTCTTGGGTGTCATGACCAAACCAACGTAGGAAACTAATCCTTAGTCTGCATCCTAGCTGGCGATTTCCAGAAGTTACCGGGAATTGCCTAGGCTTTGACTAGGAGGTAATAAGTATATCTGTTGGGACTCTGATAACAAATACTCTAGCCGGATTCGTTGGATCATGCCTTTTTCATCCATAATCATTTCTCCTAAATAAGGAGCGTCATTCATTTGAACTCCGGCATCGACCAACTCTGTATCTGGTTTCTTTAAGGTTTCTGTGATCCGTTCTGACATCAAACCGAGGCAGCAATGAGTATTATTATTCCCAACGTAATTCACCATTATAATCCGCGTGCTTAAGTGGGAGCGGCTGGGAGTACCTTGAATTAAATGGCACAGATCGATGACTGGGACAATTGCACCTCGGTAGTTAAACAAACCAGCCACATAGTCAGGAGCTTGGTGTATTTTTCGGAGGCTGACTCTGGGAATTACCTCCACGACCTGAGAACTATCCAGGGCATAAAGGTCATTTCCTACATAAAAAATCAACATTAACATCGGTTAATTGGTGGGAAAATTGGTGGGAATTGATATAACGATCGTGCTAAGAGTATTGTTTTTAACTGATAGGGGATAGTCTTTTCTTCTTTATTTAACATCATTGAGCCTGTTTTCTGAGTACTCAAACCCCTAATTAGCTTTTCTGAACTAGATTATGAATTAAATGTGAAATAATTGTCAAAATGTGAAAAAAATATGAAAATTAAATGAAATAAATGTGAACTAAACAAGGCTAATACCAATTCGGGACATTACGGCTACACATCAATTTCATCCATCTGGGCAGAGGGTAGACCGGCTTTTGCACAAGTGGCTCGGACTGAAATTTCAATGCTTACTAGCTTAACCCTATACTTCCCCATCTAGCTTGGTATCGTTCCATGGTAGAGTTGTCTACTTGTGTTCACAATCTGCTCTAGGCGAAAAGAAAGCATTTTTACTGGGATATGTCCCTCAAATTAGGGAGTTTTTCTACCCATGCTTCCGTTGGACTTGGAGCAAGCAGATTGACCCTAGCCTTCTACACGGGATCTACTGAGTATCCAACACCTTCACTATTAGTTCACTCTTCTAGCGGCTATAACCATTGCGTGCGGTGCAATGCTTTCAGGAATTGGGCGTAGTTTGCCCCCTCTTACCTGAAATCCATATCTGTCAAGGGATTTGAGCTCTTAAGATTTACTTTATAAATTAGCTCTTAAGTGCTTTAATTATAGTAAACTTAACAGCCGATAGCTGATAGCTGATAGCTGAGCGCTACATCCTTACAATTTGATTGATTAATAAATAACTGAATTATGAAGTTAATTTTTGAATGGCTGAGCAAAGTCTGGAACATCGTCTTGAAGGTGTTTACCACCAAGCTGTTTCAGTTGGGCACCCAAGAGCTGTCTCTGATTATGATAGTCCAACTCATAGTGATGGCTATCGTTACCTTATATATATCTCGTAAACTTCAGGACCTGATTAAGCGTCGGGTGCTAACTCGCTTGGGGTTAGATCGTGGGACTCGCGAAGCATTGTCCTCCCTGATCGGCTATGTTCTAACTGTCTTAGGATTTTTGATTGTTCTGCAAACGGCTGGGATTAACCTCAGTTCCCTGACTGTTTTTGCAGGGGCAATGGGTATTGGTTTAGGCTTCGGACTTCAGAATTTAACCGCCAACTTTATCAGTGGTCTGGCAATTCTGTTTGAAAAACCAATTAAGGTGGGAGACTATGTCAAAGTTGATGACCTGTCAGGAACTGTAGAAAAAATATCGATTCGCTCCACCACTATCCGCACCAATGATGGGGTGTTTGTTATTGTTCCGAATACTAGTTTCCTGGAAAACAATGTGGTTAACTGGAGTTATCAAGATCCTAGAGCTAGGCTCAGAATTCCTGTTGATGTTCCGGATGAAAGCGATCCAGTCATCGTCACAGAGGTACTGTTAGAAGCGGCTCGCAAAGAACCAGAAGTTTTACCATCTCCTGCTCCTGAAGTATATTTTAAAGGGTTTGGAGACGGCATGGATTTTGAACTCTTAGTATGGATCGACAATCCACCAAATATGGAATCAATTCAGAGTAGTTTGTATTATCTGATAGAAGAGCAACTTCGTGAGCAGGGAATCGAGCATGCCGAGCCTCAGAGAGACCTGTATATCCGAAATCTGAAGGACTTAGAATTTCTGGTACAAACACCTCAACAAACTGGTGCTGCTAACGGCTCATATTCTCAAGAAGAATCCCTCTCTAACAAAGCTCTAGCCAATGCCAGAAAAAACAAAGTAAAAGCTAACTCTAGAGGAAAAGTGACCCTCCGGGATCTCTTGCGGAAGGTGAGTTACTTTGAAAAGTGTAGCGATAGCGAGCTGCGACATATAATTCAGCAAGGATATCGTCAAATGCTCAAAGCAGGGGATATAATCTGTGAAGAAAACGACCCAGGGGATTCATTTTATATTATTCTATCTGGCTTAGTTGAAGTTTTTGTGGAATCAATCGGAAAACGGGTTGCCACCCGCAAGCCAGGGGAATTTATTGGAGAGATGTCTTTGCTTCTGGGTACCCCCCGCACGGCTACCCTTCGCACCCTAGAAGACACGATTTTGTTTGTGGTAGACAGGGAAAATTTAAAGAGTCTTTTGGAAAAGCACAAAGAGTTAGCTGACCAAATTTCTGAAGAATTATTCAAACGTAAGGAGACCCTAGAGCAATTAGGAATAACGGTAGGTGACACAACAGAGGAAAAACAGACTGGTACCCATCAGATTCGCCAACGCCTTCAATCACTCTTTGGGATTTGACAGGTTTGTTGGTAATGATTTTACAGCTGAGTTTTAAAGTTTAAATTGCATGCTTCTGGCAGCAAGGGAGTAGGGAGTAGGGAGTAGGGGTAAGAGTATGGGGAGAGGGAAGAAGTAGTTTTCGATAATTCGGTATAGTTAAAGACATTTTTGCTGATTCCGGATTCTGTGCTACTTCTGGGTAAACCGCCACACCCCATCCCAATTCTGGGGTACCCCTTGCACCATTAATTGATTAATTCGGTCTACATACAATAATGCTGTCTTATCGTTAGGATTGACAGCTAACACTTGATTAAAACACCCTTTAGCTTTATCAAATTCTTGAGTTCGGTAGTACTCTATAGCGAGCTCAAATTCTGACTGGGTTGTTAACTTCAATTCCCTGACTTCTTCAGGCTCTCCTTCCAAGACTTCATAGACAGCAATTGGTTCATTTTTTCCTTTAACAATTGCTCGATCGAGAAACCGAATCTGGTATTTACTAGGATTACTCAATTGCTTTAAAGCTTGCTCGGAGATTAACAAAGACACGCCATAAAATTTAGTTAACCCTTCTAAACGAGCAGTTAAGTTTACATTATCAGAGAAAGCATCCCCTTGCATCCGAAATGTCTCTCCTACCATTCCCACCATCATCTGACCCACATGAATGCCAATGCCTACTTTAATTGGTAGATAGCCTTTGGCAATACGCCTGTGATTGTATTCTTCGACTCTGATTTGCTTGGCAATTCCCGCTGCTACTGCCTCATCGGTGCCATCAGGGAAAACAGCCATTATACCATCTCCGAGAAACTTGACGATAAAGCCGTTTTGATTACGAATCTCGGGACTAACACGCTTGAGGTAAGCATTAACAAAGTCGAAGTTTTCCTTGGGGGTCATGGTTTCTGAAAGGGTAGTGAAGGAGCGAATATCTGAAAACATGACTGCCATTTCTTTACTGACGTGGTTCCCCAGATCTACATCAAGAATAGTGTCTTTTTGAAGAAAGTTAAGATATTCAAAGGGAACAAATCTGCTATAGGACGTATTAGTTTTTTCTAATTGCCGGTGAGCTTCTTGCAAGAGTTTATGTTGTTTTTCTAATTCCCGATAGGACTGTTTGAGGTTGTTCCAAAGTGTGGTACTAATACTGACAACTGCAGCACTGATAACGGTAAACAAGGGTGTAAATACGGGAATCAACCAGCCAGATAAAAAGGCAATATAGGAACTGGTAACAATGATAACTCCGGCTATAAGGGTGCCAACTCCAGTTACCCATCGCCTACGGACATACATGGTTCCAAGGGTAGCACTATATCCAGACCAGAACACAATCCACAGCCAATTAAGGGATTTTACTGATGCTCGAAGCATGGGACGACCTTCATTAGCTGCACTCAAAATCTGGCTGCTGATATTGGCGTGAATTGCTATACCTGGTGTTAATTCAGTGGGAGTTAGTAAGGTACTATTGTAGGGAGTGAGGTGATTGTCATTGAGACTTGGGGCTTTTGCACCCAACAAGACAATGCGATCGCCCATCAAATTTGGGGGAATGCGATTGTCGAGAACATCAGTCATCGAGATAGTCAAAAAGCTCTCCTCACCGCCCCGATAGTTCAATAAGATTTGGTATCCTCCCATCTCTGCTTTGCTGTACTCTCCATCATTACTGGAGAGGGGGACAAACTTGGCTTTACCTAAACCGTATATCTTTTTGTCGGGATTGATCGGCTCAAGTTTAATACCGTCTTGTGCCAAATACATTAGCGCTAGTTTAACACCAAATCCTTGCTTACGGGTACCATCAGGTTTGCCCAGAAGAATGATCCCTCGCCGGATTTTGCTATCCCCATCGATGAGTACGTCGTTAGCTGCTACCTGACTCAATTTATCCAGCACTGGTGGCGGTGCAATGGGGTTGCCAGCAATTTTCTCAATTCCGATCAAATTTGGGGTAGACTTAAACACCTCTACCAGTTCATCATGTCCAGGTTCAACCACTAGGTCTCGATAAATATCAATTCCGATCGCTCTCGGTTGCTGGGCTTTGATATTCCGAATTAGCTGAGCCATAACCCGATCTGACATCGGCCATTGCTTAACATATTGGATATCGGGTTCATCAATGGTAACCAGGACAATGCGCTCGTCAACAGATTCTTTTGGACGCAGCCGAAATAATTGGTCTTGGCTTGCCCATTCCAGCATCCGAAACAGTCCAGCATTGCTTGCTAAAATCACCAATCCTGCTATACTCGGCGCGATGAAGAGGACTGTTCCCCACTGTTTAATCTGTTGTTTTATGGTTTGCCACATTTGGCTTTAATGTTGGTTATTGTGGTGAGGTTGTTTGTTTATAGTATTCCCCTTTGAGTTCTGAAAATACTTCCTTAGGGAAAGGCAAGAGGCAAGAGGCAAGAGGCAAGAGGAACCTCCCAGGAGGGGTTAGGGGTGGGTTCCTCTTGCCTTTTGCCTTTTGCCTTTTGCCTTTTGCCTTTTGCCTTTTGCCTTAAAAGCATAAGCAATGTCGCTGATGAACATGATAATTGCTATATCAAAGCGCGATTAGTTTGCTAACTAATAGCTATAACTGATAACTTCTGAATAATTACAACTGCTCTCCCACCGGCTGAGTTGCGATCGCATCCAGTCCCACTTGTTTGAGTAAATCTTTCCACTCATTGGCCAGGGTTGTATTGTCAGGATCCAACCGTTGAGCAGTCACTAAAACCTCTAGGGTATCGTACCAGATTCCCGCCTTAGCATATTCAGTAGCCAACGCGATCGCGGACTTGGATGACCCTTGGTCACTCACCGTTGATTTTACCCGTTTAACCCACCCACTTACTGAATAATTATCAGGTCGCAGGATACCGTCTGGTTCAATGGGTGCCAAGTACCAGAGGTAGTTTTTACCAATCTTTAATTCTGGTGCTGCTTCTGGTAGGGTAATACTAATCACTCCTTCCTGGCCAGAACTTTTGAGGGTTGTGTGATAATGGGAATTACCCTGTTCATCTTGCAAACTGAAAAAAACCTCAGTTGCTCCCAGGGCAGGCATATAAACAAATAGAGTTGGACGGGGTGATACGGTGTACCCGTGTTTTGTGGGTGGCAGCAATGCGGTTAGGGGGAGTTTACTACCTCTGGAACCCCCACCGATGCTAGTTCTGGGGCTGGCCGATTCTCCGGGTAGGTCAAACTCTACATCCCCTCTCGAACCCCCACCGATGCTAGTTCTGGGGCTAGCCGAGTCTCCGGGTAGGTCAAACTCTACATCCCCTCTCGAACCCCCACCGATGCTAGTTCTGGGGCTGGCGGAGTCTCCGGGTAGGTCAAATTCTACATCCCCTCTCGACCCCCCACCGATGCTAGTTCTGGGGCTGGCGGAGTCTCCGGGTAGGTCAAACTCTACATCCCCTCTCGAACCCCCACCGATGCTAGTTCTGGGGCTGGCGGAGTCTCCGGGTAGGTCAAATTCTACATCCCCTCTCGACCCCCCACCAATGCTAGTTCTGGGGCTGGCGGAGTCTCCGGGTAGGTCAAATTCTACATTTCCTCGCACCCCTCCACCGACACTGGTTTTGGGAACTTCCTCATCTGAGGGGAAATCAAATTCCAGACTGATGCGATAATCTCGGGGTAGAATTTCCCCCTCTTTAACTGATGGAGTTGCCTGGAGTGGACTTGATGCCAAGATCAATGCTCCAGTTACTGTTGCTGATAAAATAGTTTTACAAATCAACTTATTCATGTTATAATATACCTCTTAGTTAGTAAGCACTCAGCTATCAGCTATCAGCTATTAGCCTTTGGCCTTGGCCTATGGCCACGCTACGCGAATGGCCAAGTTACGGGAACAATTTAGGTGCTACACCCACGCTACTTGAGGTGCTTTTGAATAAAATAATCTGACGGCACCTCAAGTAGCGTGAGCTTTTAGCTCACGGCTGACGGCTGAATGCTTACGCTATAACCAATTCCCTACTAATACAAAGGATGCCCAAAAATAGGGATGTCTATATAATGGATCTTGACGCAATTTCAGTTGTGCTTGTTGCAGCGCTTCAGCCTTAGTCATCGACGGCTTAGTCTGAATCAGGCCCTGATAAAACTCTTTCATTAAGTTAGTGGTTGATTCGTCGCTGACTGACCAGAGACTACCTAAAGTGCTGTGAGCTCCTGAACGCAGCGCAAATCCTGCTAATCCTAGGGTGGCACGATTATCCCCTGCGGCAGTTTGACAGGCACTCATTACCAGTAATTCTATAGGTTCGAGAATTCCTAATCGTCTTTTTTGGAATAGTAAATCGAAATCTTTAATGCCAATTCGGTCATTCCAGGTGAGTAGGAATGTTTCCTTTGGGTTAGAACTGAATTGACCATGAGTAGCTAGGTGAACAATTGGAAAGGGGGTGCTATCAATTGCGGTTTGGAAGGTAGTACGGGTAAATTCCTGATTGAGTAAAACGTCTGTAGTAACTTTATCGGTAATTTCTTGGACTTCTCCAGCAACACCAGGTAAACCACTATAGCCTTGGCGAGCTTCGGTCAACCCAGCCACTAAGACGTTAAGTTCAACTCTCTGAAGTCTCTGAGGAAAAAGTTGTAACCCAGGAGAGATAGCAATACTATAGTTTTCGACCAGATACTGTTTACCATCGTAGAGAGCTGCCATGGGCAAATTCCGCAAGAACCCATCTGGCACGAATACCAAGGTTTTAATGTTACTGTTTGCCAGTTCTGCTTCTGCCGGTCGGATCAGCCAGTCATATATTTGCTCAGACAGTCGCAACCGCTCATTATTGGGATAACCAGGAGACATAGATGAGTAAACTTGTCTTAGTCTAGCTTTGACTTTGTCCTCTGGTAGAAGAGTAGTGTAGTGGGTGAGAGGTTGATTGGGGACCGAAAGGATGACTTCTATGCGATCGCTTAAAATAATTGGATAAATTACAGCAGCCGAATTATCAATTTCATCAATGACAATTGGCTCAGTGTCTAAACAAGCATCTCGAAAATAGTTATCTAACTCTGCCAGTTGCAACGCTTCAATCACTTCACGAGCTTTTTTGAGGTTAGACTGGCTAACCGCCCCTTTCTTGATCCCAGCTGGAGACGGAGTCAATAACAGGCTGACTAAATCTCGATAAATCGGTTCGATACTTTCTTGGAATTTAAATTGCACATCAGGATTAATGGCAACTAAGTCACTCCGTAGGGATTGAAGGTTGTTATAGGCGGTTTCATAAGCTGCGATCGCGTCAGGGATATCCCCTTGCTGTTTCAGAATCTGCCCCAGTTGTGTTGCCGCAAGAGCAATAATATCTCCTGCATTAATAGTTTGAGCTATCTGTAGAGCTTGCTCTGTCAGGCTTTGAGCATCCTCCCACTGCTGATTTTGTTGGTAAAGCTTACCCAGTTGATTCCGAGAATAAGCTTCAGCGCGGGCATCTTGGAGTTGTCTAGCTTCTTGAATTGCTATTGCCAATACGTTAGCAATTTTTGGGGTAATTTTTGGGGCAATTTTTGGGGCAATTTTTGGGATAATTTTAGACGTATATGATACTTGAATAGCTTCCTTTTCGCTATTCTTTAGCTTAATCATACTTTCTGCCAGATTCACCCTAGCATAGATTGCTAATCGACTAGGAGGTAGCTTGGAGAGGTTTGACTCAATAGTTGGAATTAACGACAGTGCCTTATCCCATTTTTTTGCCGTAACTAAAAGACTGAGTTGATTTAGTTGTGCCTGCACTTGGGTAATGTCATCTGGTGCTAATTTAGCCGCCTCTTGGTAGTATGCCCAAGCCACATCATATCGTTGTAAGTCTCTAGCAACATTGCCAATGCTAAGTAGGGTAGGGCTAGTATCCCCAGGGGAATTAAATTGCTTGCTAATTTCCCAACTTTGTTCTAATAGTTTCTTTGATTGGAGTAAATCACCAGCAACTTGTAGTGCAATGCCCAAACTTCTCAACCCATCAGCTTTCAGTAGCGTGTCTGGTTGATTTTGAAGGTCTGCGACGAGTTGCTCTAAGAGATTTCTTGCCCGTCGATACTGTCCTAAAAATTGCCAGGCTTGGGCTTGATTGATTTGGCTGATTACTTTTCCCGTTTCATCCTTAGCCCTAGCATAAGTAGCTTCAGCTTGCTCCCAGGTTTCCAAAGCAGTTTTGGTTTGTCCAAGTGCCAATTGCAGGCTTCCTTGGGTATTCAAGGCTTGAGCCAGAAGTAGGATGCCCTTTGAATCTAGTTTCTCAACACTTTGCAGTATGGTTAGACTTTCCGCGATCGCGACTTGAGCTTGCTCCCACTGTCCCAATTCTTGCTGAGCTAAAGATAGATAGTTAAGGGCTTGGGCTTGGTTAAAACTTGCTCCTGAGGATGCATAAGCTGTTGCGGCTTGTTGCCAGAGGGTAGCAGCTTCAAAGAATTGTCCAGCTTGATAGTGTTGTTTTCCCTGTTGCAGCAGTGCTGACGGATTGGAGGAGTATTCGACAACTGCTCCTGGTGAGGGGGTTGGGGAATTGGACTGATAGGCAATAGCAGGTAGATTTGTAATTAGTAGCCAAAGTGCTAGAGGGAGATGGCACCGAATCACTAGCCATCCCTTAAGGAATAGTCGCTGTTGTTGACTGTTTTGGTGAATTATTGCCATAGATTTGCTGATACTATTGATAAGTGTTATAGCACTACGCATTAAGGTGTTTGACATTGATACAAGCAGCAAAAGCTTTTGTAGTAAACTTTTGCCTCTTGCCTCTTGCCTAAAGCCCTTGCGCGTAGCGCTATATATCACTTGTTTTCCCAGATTATTTCTCCACAGATCGATGTCTTTTTTAGTTAGGAGCTTCAATCCTAGGTAATTTCCACGAGGGCGAGACGACAAGAGTGTGCCAGAATTAGGCCGAAGCATCAGTAATCTCACGCTAACAAATACTTGTCAGTAATTCCATCGCAGTCAAAGTATCTGGATTATTTTTTCAAAAAGCTGGTGCCTCAAAGACAGACATTGGTCTAGCCTTCTAAGGTACAGGAGCAAGGATGTTATCTTGGTACTCAAAACTCCCTATTGTTTTATTAGCCAGCATAGCTTGGATAGTTGATCACCAGGCGGCTTATTCCCAGATTACCCCCGATAAAACCTTAGGAGCAGAACAGTCCAAGTTCACTCCCCAAGAATTTCGAGACTTAATTGAAGCTGGTGCCATTCGAGGCAGTAATCTGTTCCATAGTTTCCGGGAATTTAATGTTAATGAGGGACAAAACGTTTATTTTGCTAACCCGAATGGTATTGCTAACATTATTACTCGTGTAACAGGCAGCAATATCTCACAAATATTCGGGACTTTGGGGAGGGAGGATTCCTAAGAATACAAGCTACTGATGTTGAGGTTAAGGAAAGTTCACTGTTGTCGGTGAATGTCAACTCATCAGCAACAGGCAATGGCGGAGAGTTAACTATTGAGACCCAGAGCCTGAGGGTAAGGGATGGGGGGCAGATAACCAGTTCTACCAATAGTCCAGGCAACGGGGGTACCGTAACAATACGGGCTACTGATGTTGAGGTTAGTGGAAGTGCTATTGGGTTCAGTAGCGGCTTGTTTAGTAGCGTTGTCCCAAACGCTACAGGGAATGGGGGAACGTTAACTATTGATACCCAACGGCTGACAGTGAGGGATGGAGCACAGATAAGTAGTGCTACCTTCGGTCAAGGCAATGGCGGTACCCTAACGGTACGGGCTACTGATGTAGAGCTGATTGGGATTTCAGCGGATGGCCAGGCTACTAGCGGCTTGTTTAGTAGTGTTCAACCAACAGCTACAGGGGATGGGGGACCTTTGACCCTTGATACCCAGCAGCTTACGGTCTCCGATGGGGCAGAGGTACGGAGTGCTACGTTTGGCAACGGAGATGCTGGTAATCTCAAGATTAACGCTACCGAGAGCATTACACTCTCTGGGGTTAGTCCCATCGGTGGTCGTAGAGGTGGTCAATCCAGTCGCATCTCTGCCAACACTGAATCTATGGCTACAGGGAGTGGTGGAGATATTACGATTAATACCCCTACTCTTAGCCTAGATAATGGGGCAGTTATTAGCGCTAGAAGCCGTAGTAACTTTCCTGGTGGTGAAATTACTGTGGATGCAGATACTCTAGCATTAACCAATGGGGCTCAAATTCTTACCTCTGGCTCCAGTGGCGGTGATGCTGGCAGTATTACCATCAATGCAGCTGAGAAAATCACCCTATCTGGCATTGACCCTACCTACAATGACCGATTAGCAATATTGGGAGCAGACAGAGTTGACCCAGATGGGGAAGCGAGTGCGATCGCATCGAGAGCAATAGGAGTTGGGCAAGCCGGTTCGATTAACCTCAATACCAAGACATTTATCCTTCGCGATCAAGCACTAGCAACGGTGAGTAGTACTGGTACCGGTGTTGCTGGCACCTTGGAAGTAAATGCCAATTCCATCCAACTCGACAATGGTTCCCTCAGTGCCGAAACTACTGCTGGAGACCAAGGAAATATTACCCTGTCTGATGCTCAGCTTGTAGTCTTACGCAACAACAGTACCATCACTACCAATGCCAGTCAGAGTGCCACTGGCGGGAATATCACCATCACCACCGACTTTTTGGTAACCCTAGAGAATAGTGATATTACTGCCAATGCCATTTTGGGACGCGGGGGAAATATTAATATTACTGCCATTGGAATTTTTAGCGATCGCACTAGTGAGATTACCGCTTCTTCTCAACTCGGTATTGATGGCACCGTCAACCTCAATACCCTAGATGTCAACCCTGCTCAAGCCCTAGCCAAGCTTTCCGCAGATGTGGTAGATACCAGCAATCAAATTGTGACTAGTTGTGCAGCGGTGGGTGGGAATAGTTTTGTGGTCACTGCAGGAGGAGGATTACCAGCTGACCCAGCTGCGGTGTTGCGGGGTCAGGTGGTGGTACCCGATTTACGGCTAATGGTTGATGAAGGCAATACACAACCAGTCAAGAGGAGGAAAAGTCGGAGTTCCCTCAGAAGAAGACTACAGTATCACCACGAGCGTGATCAAACAGCCATGACCAATCAGAAATTACCGATCATTGAAGCCCAAGGGTGGATCATTAATGACCAGGGAATTGTCGAGTTGGTGGCCTATCCTGCCCAAATTAGCCATGGGAGTTGGTTTAATCATCGTAAGCATTCAGCCGTCAGCCGTCAGCCGTCAGCGGTCAGCGGTCAGCGGTCAGCCGTCAGCCGTCAGCTTATTTTATTCAAAAGCTGTTGGGTGTAGCTTGGCCACAGGCTCAAAACTGATAGCTGATAGCTGATAGCTGATAGCTGATAGCTGATAGCTGATAGCTGATAGCTGATAGCTGATAGCTGATAGCTGATAGCTGATAGCTGATAGCTGATAGCTGATAGCTGATAGCTGATAGCTGATAGCTGATAGCTGATAGCTGATAGCTGATAGCTGATAGCTGATAGCTGATAGCTGATAGCTGAATGCTTACTAATCATCAGGGCTGCTTGTAAGTATTCGGACAAAATTTAAAGTTAAAGTAAAGTTTACGAAAATCATAGGATAATTTCCGCTAATATTCCGGAAAAATAATTTATATTAACGAAAAAAATAATCAGCAAATATATGCTAAACTAGTAGAGAATTGAGTCAATCAATCAATTCAAATGCAGGATGACCATGAATACAAAAAAAATCAATAATTCACTGAAAAAAACAACGGGTCTGTTGACCATTTGGTGTCAGATAACGCTGGCTTTAGAAGTCTAACGGATCAGGAACTTAAACTAACCGATGAAGAGCTTGAAGAAGTCGTTGGCGGTTTTAGGCCAGTGGGATTCTTTACTCCTAGCGCTTAATCCTCAGCATTGAATCCCATTGCTCCATGTATTCCATAGAAGGGCAATGAATTCCCAGAGGTAGACTCAGACAGAGGCAATTTATCCTCTAGAGTTTAATTAATTATCACTTCTGCAATAAACCAGTGGGGTAGGGTAGTATCTGTACATACATCCTACCCTGATTTTGTATAAATTTTAAAATAAACTTAAAAATAAACCTAGTTGATTTCAAACTTAAAAATCACCGAATTAAAAATTAACGACATGGAGGTGCAATTTAAGGGGTATGCTAAACTAAAAAAAACGTAGACATTAGAAAAAATATACAGGCTTCTATAGGGTTGCGCGCTATAGCTTAGCTAAAAGGTAAGCATTCAGCCGTCAGCCGTCAGCCGTCAGCCGTCAGCCTTCAGCCGTGGGCTTTTGGCCCACGCTGCGCGAACAGCTTTGTGGCACAGGCTTCGACGCTGGGAGGTAACTCAGCATTATTCCAATGCTTACCTGTTTTATATAAAAGATGTAACTCAGCATTATTCCAATGCTTACCTGTTTTATTCAAAAGCTGTTTGCGTAGCGTGCGCGTAGCACATAAGCTGATAGCTGACGGCTGATAGCTGATAGCTGACGGCTGATAGCTGATAGCTGATAGCTGATAGCTGAATGCTTACGCTAAAAGTATTTACCACTACCGCTGATCAACCTAGATTCTCCAAGTCCATCCTGTGTAATTTCCACGAGGGCAAGACGGGAAGAGTGTGCCATAATTAGGCCGAAGCATCAGTAATCTCACCCTAACAAAGACTTGTCAGTAATTCCATCGCAGTCAAAGTATCTGGATTATTTTTTCAAAAAGCTGGTGCCTCAAAGACAGACATTGGTCTAGCCCTCTAAGGTACAGGAGCAAGGATGTTATCTTGGTACTCAAAACTCTCTATTGTTTTATTAGCCAGCAGCATAGCTTGGATAGTTGATCACCAGGCGGCTTATTCCCAGATTACCCCCGATCAAACCTTGGGAGCAGAACAGTCCAAGTTCACTCCCCAAGAATTTCGAGACTTAATTGAAGGTGGTGCCATTCGAGGCAGTAATCTGTTCCATAGTTTCCGGGAATTTAATGTTAATGAGGGACAAAACGTTTATTTTGCTAACCCGAATGGTATTGCTAACATTATTACTCGTGTAACAGGCAGCAATATCTCACAAATATTCGGGACTTTGGGAGTACAGGGAACAGCAAATCTCTACTTAATTAATCCCAATGGTATTAATTTTGGCAACAACGCTCGCTTAGATATCCGTGGCTCATTTATTGCTACTACAGCCGATGGCATTAGGTTAGGGGAGCAAGGACTATTTAGCGCCACAGAGCCGGAAACCAGTGACTTACTGACCATCCAACCTGGTGCTTTTTTTACCAATGCTCTACGTCAACATCAAGCTCAGATCAGGCATCAGGGTAACTTAGCTGTTGGTAGTCGGCAACGTCTAATCCTATCAGCAGATACCATCACTAGCACCGGTTCTTTGAGAGCACCAGCAGGAACAGTAGAAGTCAGTGGTTCCCAGATTAGCTTATTAGATAATACCGCGATTAATGTGTCTGGCCCGAACGGTGGGGGGAGCGTTGTAATTGGTAACCAACAGACTAGCCGCACCTTCATTGGTCCTAATGTCGAGATTCGTGCTAATGCGATCGCACAAGGCAATGGCGGTAGAGTAATTATTTCAGGGAATGATATCACTGGATTTTACGGCAACATCAGGGCTCGTGGTGGGGAAATTTCTGGTAACGGTGGTTATGTAGAAATATCAGGGCAAGAATACCTAATGTTTCGGGGAAATGTTGATACTAGCGCCATGAATGGTTTTGCTGGAACCTTATTACTCGATTCCACAGATATCATCATTGCTAATGGTCCTGAAGAGGATGCCATAGATGAAATTAATCTTGACATTATAAATAATTCCGACACAGCGGATGTTATTCTAACTACTCCATTAAGTCAGCTTGATAATCTCGCAGCTACGACTATCTACGAGACCCTAATAGAAGATTTGTCAAAAAATAATAATTTTGTTCTACAAGCAACCAATGATATTGTAATAAACGACTTAGAGGATAACTCCCTAAACTTAACACCAGGGAGTGAACTAATGGTGTTTACTGCTGATGCAGATCGGGATGGGGTAGGGGACTTTCGGATGGAAGATACCTCGTTTGACACCATCCGCACCCATGGACGGAACATTGCTATTACCGGTGCGAATATAACCGTTGGTAACATTGACACATCAATTCCCCCGGTTGGAGATACCGGAGAATTGCTTGAGACAGCTACAGTTATTAGTGATTCTCCGGGAGTGCCATTTGAGTTCATATTCATATCTGGCGCGATTAGCGAAGAAACTGATGTAGACCTGTACCAAATCTTTCTGACCGGGGGGGGGACTTTTTCGGCTCGCACCACTGAGGGGACTGAGTTAGACACCCAGTTATTCTTGTTTGATGAAGAGGGTATAGGAATTTATGCCAATGATGATGACACCGACTGTGGTGGTTGTGTTCAATCATTCTTACCACCAGGCACCCCCCTAACCCCAACGGAGCCAGGAATTTACTATTTAGCCATTAGTGGTTTTGGTGTAGAACCAGTCAGTGAAGCAGGAGACATATTTCCCGATGGAGACGATACAGGGGATTTTACCAGTATTGATGAAGCAGATGAGCTTGGCAGTGACTCGCCTCTGGTAGGTTGGGAAGATAGAAGTGGTTTTGACATCGGTGAATATACCATTATTCTAACTGGTGTTGAAGCAGAAATCTCTACATTTACCGAATTTAATGAATCAGCCCAGATTGCTGATAGTGGATCCATCTCCCTGAATGCGACCAACGGCACGATTAGGACAAACGATCTCCAGACCATTTCCATTGGTGGTGAGGGAGGAAGTATAACCTTACAAGCAACAGAGGATATTGTTTTGGACGAGAGCTTGGTTAGGACTTACGGTGTCAGGGGCGGTGGGGATCTCACAGTTACCAGTCGTAACTTGTCGATGAATGACGCAGACATCTTAGCGGTTGCGGCACGGACAGGAAATGCTGGAGATGTAACTATCACAGTGACGGATACGGTTGATGTATCCCAAAGTATTTTGTCCACTGGTGTGATCCCAAATGCGACCGGTAATGGGGGAGATTTGACTATCGATACCCAGAATCTGATCGTACGGGATGGGTCACAGGTAGGCTCTGGAACCTATGGTGATGGAGATGGGGGTACTGTGACAATTCGGGCTCAAGAGATAGATGTGGTGGGAATCGGGGAGGTTGAGTTATTAGTTGAGACGTCAAACAATAACTCATCCTTTAGTGGCTTGTTTACTGATGTCCTACCCAGAGCCACAGGGGACGGAGGAACTATATTCATTGATACAGAACGTCTGAGAGTACGAGAAGGAGCAAGTATCAACACCTCTACTGCTGGTGAGGGTGATGGGGGTTTGATATCGATACAGGCTAAAGAAATAGAGGTGATTGGGACATCACCTGATGGTCAGTTTCGCAGCAACTTAATCGCAGGGGTGAACCGAAGGGCTACGGGAAATGGGGGTAATTTGACCATAGACACTGAGCGCTTGACGGTAGGGGATGGAGCGGAATTACGGGCTTCTACTTCGGGTGTTGGTAATGCTGGTAATGTTGAAATTAACGCTACAGAAAGGGTTACTCTGTCTGGCTTCAGTCCCGCCCTTGGCTTCTCTAGTGCTATCTCTGCTAACACCGAATCCAGGGCAACTGGGATTGGTGGTGAAATTTTCATTGAAACCCCCACCCTCAGTCTGGATAATGGGGCAGTGATCACGGCTATAAGTCAGAGTGATGCTTCAGCTGGTGAAATTAGCTTAGATGTGGATACCCTGGCATTAATCGATGGCGCTCAGATTTTTACTTCTAGCTTCAAAGGTGGTGATGCCGGTAATATTACTATCAATGCTTCTGAGAACATCACTCTGTCTGGTATTGACCCTACCTACAACGAGCGATTAGCGAGAGTTGGACGAAACAGCGTTGACCCAGATGGGTCAGCTAGTGCGATCGCATCTCGGGCAACCCAGACAGGCCAAGCGGGTTCCCTTAACCTAAATACTAAGACATTTAGCGTTAGCGATCGCGCATTGGTAACGGTGAGCAGTACAGGTACCGGTGTTGCTGGAACCTTGAACATCTCTGCTGATACCATCCAACTCGACAATGGTTTCCTCAATGCTAAAACCTCTGCTGGAGACCAAGGGAATATTACCCTCTCTAATGCGAAACTAATTGTCTTACGCAACAACAGTGAGATAACAACTAATGCCAGGGATACTGCTACTGGTGGCAATATCACTATTACCACTGATTTTTTAGTGACATCAAAGGGTAGTAACATCACTGCCAATGCCATTTTAGGACGTGGGGGAAATATCACGATTTCGGCCATTGGAATTTTTAGCGATCGCACTAGTAAGATTACGGCTTCCTCCCAACTTGGTATTGATGGTAGCGTTACTCTCAATACTCCAGAAGTTAACCCCGCCCAAGCCTTAGACAAGCTACCTGTAGATGTAGTGGATACCAGCAATCAAATCATCACCGATTGTGCAGCAAACAGCGGGAATAGTTTTTTAGTTACCGGAAAAGGAGGAATCCCCGCTAACCCAGCTGGGGTGTTGCGGGGTCAAGTGGTGGTACCGGATTTGCGGCTGATGGTTGATCAAGAGACTACACAATTAAGCAATAGGAGAAGAAGCCGGAGTTGGAGGAAAAGGACTTTAGGGTATAACAGGCCAGATCAGGCACAACCAATCACTAAAAAGAAATCACCTATTATTGAAGCTCAAGGATGGATAATTAATCAGCAGGGCATTGTGGAGTTGGTTCCTTATCCTGCCCAAGGTAACTATAGTAGTTGGAATAGTAGTTTGAATTATCCATTCAATTGCCATCAAATTAGCCCTTGATCACCTTATCTCCACTTCCCTTGAATACCCATAATCAAGAAGATTGATGGGGCGGGGGTGCGGCGAGATGGGGAGATGGCCGGGTAAGCGCAAGAAAAATTTAGCCAAAATGTGATATATGGCAAGGATTATGACCATATTAAGCCTTGATTATCAGCACTATTGCGTATTTATCTCAATATTGTTGATAATAATGCCGTCTTATTGATTCTTGCGTTTACCCTGGGGAAGATGGGGAGATGGGGAGATTTTTCTTAAGCGTAATTATCCGGAACTCATATTAGTATAGAAGCGGAATTGTTGAAGTCAGCAATACAAGTTTACCCAAAATTGCTGATCTCTGTCTAGAATTGTTCAAAATGTTCAAAACTCATACATTAAGCAAACATGATTGCAAACATTCCTTTGCCAACATTATAAATAGGGTTTGCTGAAAAAGTCTTTTGGTATTGGTAGGAGTCAGGAGTTAGGAGTCAGGAGTTAGGAGAAATGGGAATTATATAGGAGGTAGTCGGAAGACTTGTCCCTTTATTTTTATGCTCTTGTCTGCCCAAAAGGCTAAGTTATTGAGCTTTTTCGACCGAAAAGCTGGCACTTTTTTCGACCCAAAAAGGCTAAAACCTTTATCTTTCAATGCTTTGAGAGTTAATCAGCAAGCCCTAAATAGCAATCCTAAATCATTTGTAAAATCACTGGACTTATTAAAAATTAGCTCCAAATCTGGTATCATCTACCTTCTGGATTCTGGCTTATGCCTTCTGTCTTAAAGCAGCCCATTTATTTCACGAATCAGATAGGATTGCTACAGTCTTTGGGAACATAATTTTTATCCCTATCAAACCGTATATTTACAAGTTTGCATAACATAACATGATTTGTTATTATTTTAAATAATAGTATTTACGTTTTTTTTACTGAAACATAATAAACTAATATACTAGAGGTTTTTGGCATTCAAAAACCTACAGCAAACATCTTCATTATTAAATCTATAAGCAGGTTTTTTATTATTAATATCACCATTCGTGTTAATTAATTGTTAGCGAAAAATTATGGTAATTAACATTCAACAACAGAAAGCAAAATTTCCGACGATCGATATCAGTTCATCCCCTAAAGTCAATCGCATAACAGCTCTAAACTATTGGCTACTTTTTCTTTATCGTTACTACTTCGTGGGGCGCAAGAAACATGGACCTTATGGCTCACCTTGGTGTGTTGAGCAAATGAAAAAAATTGAAAATAGCATTAAAACTCACTCTATACCTTATGGAGACGCACCCACACTGCCAATTCCTGAATTGAGCATTGATGAAATTTCTCCAGAACAATTTCACGAAGTATATCTTAAAGCTAATACTCCGGTTGTCTTTCGGGGAGCAGCAAAACACTGGAAAGCTGTGCAAACTTGGACTCCCCAATTTTTTGCTGACAACTATGGAAACGAATTGGTGTCCACCCGCGTCCGTGCTAACGAACTAAATGAAGAGGCACTACGCTACGTAGATATTCCCGTATCCGAGGTCGTAGAAAACATCAAAAACGGTGGAACCTATTATCCCGGACACACTGAGGATTTATTTAACAGAAATCCTTCACTGCGTGATGCTCTCGATCTCAAAACACTTGGAGAATACTTGAGTATTCGACAAAAAAGAATCATGTCAACCCAGCTTTTCATGTCTGCAGGAGGGGTGCGTTCGGGATGGCATTCTACCGGAGGGCCAAACCTTTTTACCATGGTATATGGGCGTAAAGAATGGACTTTAGCTCATCCTCAGCATTCTATGTGGATGCATCCGATAACTCGCAAAGATATGTTTTATGCGGCTACCATGATTGATTGGAAGAAGAGCCATGACGAAATTGAAGCGGATGGATATCCCTTATATCGCTACATCCCCAAATTCACTACAACCTTAAAGCCGGGGGATGTTCTGTTTTCTCCCCAGTGGTGGTGGCACTGTGTAGATACTCCTGAGCCTTCTATTGGCATTGCCTCACGAGCTATCAACAATCTGCTCATAGGTCATGAATTATTCTCGTTGATGTGGATTACCTCAAATCGATTCCGCCAAACCGTTTGGACTTGTTTCAAAGATGGTTGGGGTTCAGATGCAGCAAGTGGTGCAAAACTTGCCTTTGAGTTCGATCAACAAGAATTTACCAGAAGAGTATCTATATAAATTAACTCATCCCCGCAAAAGACAGAGGGGAGAAGGGACAAAGACTTGTAAGTTCGATTACAAGCTTCAAGGGTGTCCGCTCCCTAGACTTAGACTATAGTCTCCTCTGTGTCAAATAGCGGAGGTAATTTAACAGTTAACAGTTAACTGTTACCTGTTAACTGTTAACTGTAATGGGATTCATCTTTGGGTTCGGTGTCCCTGAAAATAGGGGTGTTAACTGATAACTAATAACTGATTTAAGGAGGTAATTATGGAACCAGCTCTTTACTGGTATTCATTATCTGTTGTTGTCCTGTTTTTGAAGATGTTTGCACTTTCATCTTATCAAGGGTTTTATCGTCTCAGCAAGCGTGTCTTTGTGAATTCAGAAGATGCCCAAGTCTTTAAGAAACCAGCCGCAGAGAAAGAATTACCTCAAGTCCGGCGAGCAGCCCAAGCTTGGCGTAATGACTTGGAGAACATTCCCATCTTTTTGGGTCTCGGAACAGCTTATGTCCTGGTCGGAGCTTCTCCCAAAGCCGCAACTTTGCTGTTTCCTCTTTTCACAATTGCGCGGCTGTTGCATACATTAACCTATCTTCTCGGTATACAGCCCTGGCGAACTGTTGCTTATGGAGTGGGAATCCTTTGTCTATTTGCTATGAGCTGGAATATAGGCACAGTCTTATTAGGACTAGGCTAATCTAGTTCATCGTCAATCTCTAATACATACTATGATGTGAAAGTATCAAAACATGGAAAAAAACAATTCAGTTACTATGGAATTGCTGGACAAAAAGAAACGAATACATAGAATTGGCTATAATGAAGCCTATAAGTTTTGGCAAGCTGAATGGAATATTGCTATTAAGGATATCGGCTTGGAAGGGTTATCGGTAAAAATTTCTGACAAGTTTATTGCTGCTGACGAAATACTTGTTTTTCGAGAAGGTCATAATATTGCTGCTCTTGGACTCATTAACTACCTAGATTTTAACCTCGATGCCTATAAAGATATTTCGTATTTTAAGGCTATGACCGAGGAATCGATGGATTTCATAGTCAATAACGGATACAATAAAATTATGATTTCAACCTACAACATTGTCGGTAAGCAGTATCGACGAGTTAAGGTAGGAAACACAATTATGGCCATTGCTTTACCCGGTGTAGTGCTAAAAATACTCCAGTATCAACCAGACTTAGATCTAGGTTTGGGAATGCCTTTAATTCCCTCTGCTAATCACCGGACATTATCCAGGTTAGGTATGACAAATCTACCGGGGGGATTAATCACAATTCATAACGTTCAAGCTCAGTTCATGTACGTC
The DNA here is from genome assembly GCF_010671925.1 of Moorena sp. SIOASIH. Lineage (GTDB taxonomy): Bacteria > Cyanobacteriota > Cyanobacteriia > Cyanobacteriales > Coleofasciculaceae > Moorena. The sequence continues at coordinate 266,384 of NZ_JAAHIH010000007.1, forward strand.
AACCAAGGGGACGTGAATCTTGGTAAGTACGATGCAGGTATTAGTTCTTTATTTGCTAACAGTAAAATAGCAGCATAATCTACGTAAAACCAATATGATTATACAGGATATTTGTTAGTATTTTAGTTGCTACAAAATCCAAAAATAAACTCAGTTTATACATATCGACATAACATATTTGGAAGATAAAAATGACACCATCTATGACTTCAGCAGACTATTTTCTCAACCGAAGCTTACCTCTACTAACCCCTCAGGGTATAGAACATTTAGCCACAAAAAAAGTTGTTGTAGCTGGATGTGGCGGTATCGGGGGCGCAATGGCTTTGACTATGTGTCGCTTGGGAATTGGTGCTTTTCACTTAGCAGATCCTGCGGATTTCGATCCCCCTGATATGAACCGACAATGGGGGGCTATGGGTTCAACTATGGGAAAGAATAAAGCAGAGGTTTATCGAGAACTCGTTTTAGATATTAATCCTGATGCTCAAGTCCAAGTCTTTAACCAAGGTCTTACTCAGGATAATCAGGATGAGTTTCTCAAAGGTGCGGATATCTTGGTGGATTGTTTGGATGCATCAGTCCCCTATGAGCTTCGAGAAACCATGCATCAAAAAGCCCGTGAATTAGGAATATTTAGCGTAGTTGCCCCGATTTTGGGATTTGGTTGCTTTGCTCTGTGTTCTTCACCTGAAGGTATGGGTATGGAATTCTGGACGCGGACTTTTCGCAATGCTAAACAGTCCACTGCTCTTCCAGACATTTTCAAAGAGTGGTTTGTACCGGAGCAAATTGATGTTATTGGCAAGAGTTTGCAAATCGGGAAAGTTCCCACACTCGCCGTCGGTCCGGTAATTGGTAGTTCCTTACTGGCAACTGAGTGTATTGCCTATTTGCTAGACGGAATTATACCAGGCTCGAGAAAGCCTATTGTTTTACCAAAAGCCATGTTCTTCGATCTGTTTCGGATGAACTATAAAATTGTGGATGTAACTGAAATTCGCCCTCAGTTTGAAGGAGAAGCTGCATGAATTTTGCTGAAAGGATGCAAGTTTTGGAACTAACAGGACATAATCTGGATATTGTTCCGGGTAAGCATATCGAACTCGATCTTCAGACTGATAGTCTTATGCACCAATCCTTGTCTGTGGTTGGTTACGAGTCGAGTCCAAAACAAGGTTCTGAGTCTGTTAATCCCGAACAAATATTTAGCAAAAACTTTGGATTTCCTTATGTTATGGCTGTTTCTCAAGGGAGATTAGCTGAGGCAATTTTAAGCCATGCTATTATCCGAAATGGTCACTATATTCCCGGGAGTGCTCTGTTTCCCACCACTAGAATTCATCAAGAACGTAATGGTGGAACATCTGTGGAAGTGATGTGTAGCGAGTCTCTAGACATAACTAGCTCATATCCTTTCAAAGGAAACATTGATGTCAACGCTCTCGAACGGGCGATTAACACTTATCATTCCACTTGGATTCCCTATATTTGCATTGAGCCTTGTAACAATGCTGTTGGTGGACATCCCATGTCTCTGGAGAATATGCGCTCGGTTGCTGAGTTAGCTCGTCATTATCAGATTCCTATATATTTGGATGCCTGTCGAATTGTCGATAATGCCTTAATGATTCAGGAGCGAGAGCTAGGATATCAAAATACTCCTGTCGATGAAATTATCCGTGAATTCTGCTCCTATGCAGAGGGTTGTACCATGAGTGCCACTAAAGATTTTCCCACTCCCATCGGCGGCTTTCTGGCAGTGCGAGACCCCAAGTTATTTCATCGTTGTCTGGATTACTTAATACTTTTTGGTGCTGGTTTAAGTTGCAATGGCAAAGAAATTATCGCCCGTGCTATAATTGACATGGATAGAGTTTATTCCTTGGTTCGCCGACGAATCAATCTTGTCAAAAAACTGCACTCTACTCTAGAAAATCACCAAAATTTGGTTCAACCGGCTGGAGGACATGGAGTATTTATTAATATCAGTGCCGAGGATTTGGACATTCCCGATACTCATCACCCAGCCCAAGCTTTTCTGTATCAACTGTTCAAAGATTATGGGATTCGCGGTTCTCTTAATCCTAGCTCTCCAACTCAGATAGCCAATAAGATCTGCTTAGTTCGTTTTGCTATACCGATTTTAGGACTAGAAGAGCAGGCGATTGATAAAACTGCTGATGGTATTTCTAATCTTTTAACAGCCAAAAATACCATTCAAGGGCTAAAGCTTGTTGACAAGGGTTCGGGTTTAACGGGATTTTTGAGAGCCCAGTATCAACCTATGGATCGAGTTAGCATTAATTAGTTGTGTTTGAATATGATCGATCTCTATTTCTGGCCTACACCGAATGGTTATAAACCCTTAATCTTTCTTGAAGAAACTGGGCTGCCATACCAAATCAAACCTATAAATATCCTGCGAGGAGATCAATTTAAACCCGATTTTTTGGCGATCGCACCCAATAACCGCATCCCGGCGATCGTTGATGATGCCCCTGCTGAGAGAAATCAACCCTTTGCTTTGTTTGAATCGGGAAGTATTCTCATCTATCTCGCAGAGAAAACCGGTCAATTTTTATCATCGAATTTACGGACTCGCCACCAAACCATTCAATGGCTGATGTGGCAAATGGGTGGAATTGGTCCAATGATGGGACAGGCGAATCATTTTACTCGATACGCTCCAGAAGATATTCCTTATGGCAAAAAACGCTATGTCAACGAATTCAAGAGGTTGTTAGGGGTAATGGAAAAACAATTGAGGGATAGAGACTATCTGACAGAGGATTATTCGATTGCAGATATGGCTTGCTATCCTTGGATCGCCTTTTCACACCTCATTAATGTTCAGCTTGCTGATTTTCCTAAAGTTGCCAAGTGGGTCGAGCGGATTGCCGAACGTCCAGCCGTCAAACGAGCCTACCAAGTGGGTGAACCTATTCAAGGTGATTACCAAATGGATGAGGAGGCACGTCGCTTACTATTTGACATCAAGCCCAAGTGAGGGAATTTAGGAGTGTAGAAGTTTAGCAGGATAAAATCACTCAAACAATTGTAAATGAGTTTTTAGCTGTACTTCTACACTTCTTAGTCCACAAAGTTTTGGGATTACTTGTCATCCTGTTAGCCGTCCATACAAATTAATTTGAATCTAACCATAGGATAAATAATGCCATGATTACCGTAGAAAAAACCAAAATCTATCAAAACGAATACCAAAAAAAAGCTGAATTAGCACGTCAACAGTTTGCCGCAAGAGATGTGGTTAAGGAGCTATTCACACAAGAAGTTGAGCCTAAACTTCTGAAACTATTTATGATTCATTGGAGTGCTTTGAGTGCGGGTTTGACTGAACCAATCCCTGTATACTTAGAACGTGCTGGAGAAAGATGTCAAAACATGGACTTTCAGGAGATGGCAAAGTTTTTCTACGAGCATGAAGAAGAAGAAGACGGTCATGAAAACTGGGCGATCGAAGATGTGGAAGAACTTGTTGCCATTTGGAATCAGGAAGAGCCTAACTGTCAGCTAGATGCTCAAGAGTTACTTGCTAAGAAGATCAGTCCGGCTGTGAAACGTTATCATCAGTTGCACGAGCGGGTTATTGAAGGTGATTCCCCCTGGGCAGAATTGGCAATTGATGTGGAGATCGAACTGCTCTCGACGACCTACGGACCTATTCTAGTGAAAAAATGGGTTGATTGTATGGGACAAGCCTCTTTATCTAAGGTTAGTTTTCTGCATAAACACGTCCTTGCTGATGTGGGGCATACCGATACCAATTTTGAAGTTGTTGACAAGTTTATTTCCGATCATCCTGAATCTGTAGATACTTTAGTAGAAACGGCAACTGACGCTCTTAATGTTTATGCTGACTTTCTTGAGGATGCCATGACCTATGCGAAACAGGTATATGCCCGTATGTAAAGGTATAAATCCTAGGATTTACGCACTCAGCTATTGGTGAAGAATGAGTGTGGGATGTGGGGGCGTAATGCTTGCTCCCACGATCGGTAGATAAGGATTTTATGTTTTACTATGAGAGATTAAACTATGAGCAAAACCTGTCAAAAATGCTTGTTGAGTACACAAGTCGAAGGAGTCAACTTAGATACCCACGGAGTATGTAACTTCTGCCGAGAGTGGGAAAGCCAAGGCAAAGACGATCTTCAAAAAGAAAGAGAACGAGCTTTACGACAGCAAGACCTAGAAAAAACATTGAGAAATCCTTCGGGAGAAGGGGAATACGACTGTATTTTGTCTTTTAGTGGCGGTAAAGATAGTTGCTATCTACTTTATAAACTGGTGAAAGATTACAATCTACGGGTTCTGGCTTACACCAGCGACTTTGATATTCCCCCGAATACTTGGGATAATATCCGTCGTACAGTGAAGCATCTCAATGTCGATCATTACGTAGCAACTCCTTCAAAGGAACTTTATCGGCGATTCATTCGCTATCTTTTATGTAACCAAAATAAACGCGGTGCTGTTCATACGGTTTGCTATTTTTGGTTAGATATCAGAGAAGGAGACATTCTCCGCTTGGCAATTGAAAAGAACATCCCTTTGATTATCACCGGGTATTCTCCAGGCCAACCGGATCCAGAGCGTATGCTTTACGAAATGCCTCAAGAACGAATAAGGGAAGACTGGACTCCCTACGAATTGTTTGAAAATGGTTTATTTGAAGATTCTGATAAATCTCTATTCTGGAATCCTAATATATATGGAAAAAATGCCAAATTTCCTCGCATTATCGCTCCCTTTCATGCTTGGAATTACAATCAAGAAGAGGTGATGGAACGAGTTGTGGAATTGGGTTTAGCTAAAAATCGTTGGTATGTGAATCCAGTTCTAAGCAACTTTACTTTGAATTGGCTTTTGATTTATTCCGATCTAAAAAACTTGGGCTACAATCCCTATAAGCCTGAGTTTTCCCAGTTAATCCGCGAAGGAAAAGCTCGACGCTCCCTATGGCGGTTTCTCTTCTCCCTCATTGATTTTATGGCACAAAATAAAATCTTGTTAGGACGACACGTTACTCGCTCGTTACAGTGGCTGGACTTAAAGCCAGAGCAGCTTTGCATCAAAGAGACCGAAACTCGGAAGCTTGCCAAAATTGTTTGATTTAGTAGTCTCTCAAGGGAGAAATGAAGGATAGTTTATAAACAATGGTACTCAATAAAATTAATCCGGAATATTTCTCTATACCAGGTGAATGTTTAAATCTATAAAATCCGGAAAATGGTAGTGGTATACAAGTAGTGATTTTAGCTTCCGAAACCTTGACCAGACCATAGCAAAATCACTACATCTTTACCACTATCCGGAAAATTTAACTTATAATATAAAATCCGTTTATTATAGGTTATTTCCCTAAATATTTAAATCAAGTATAGGCAATAATTTTGATTGTTTTGAATATAATTTTATTAAACATGATTTGGTGTAACTTATTATGTCAATGGAGGAATTAATGAAAAATAAGCTTCTTAGTTCAATGGCAACCATCCCACTCATTGTGGCTGGCATAGTAACAGGAACTAATGTGGCAAATGGAGCTACATTGGGAAGTCGTATTGAGTTTTCTGGCTATGTCTTTGGCAGCCTTAACCAGATGGATTATATTGATTTATCAGCTTCTCCTCTGGCACCATCTCCTAATGTTTTGGGGAATTTTCAAGTTAATGATGCTACTGGTTCTTTTGCCCCGGCACTTACAAATCCTTCACGACTAGGGACAATCCGGGATTTTACTGAGGGGAATACATCGGGAATAATTAATCAAACTGGTCCAGTTTTAGATAGTTCTGATCATCCAGCTTTTTACATATCGGACTTTATTCGTCTTAACGTTCCTGGCTTGGTTAACTTCACGTTTCAGTTAGAAACTGTCGATCGAACTGTTGGCATCGATCCTAATTCTCCTAATCCCGCCGATCCTTTAATTACTGGAATATCCGGCACCTTGACCGGCACACTAACTGACTTGATAACTAATGAAGTTCAAGCCGCAGTAGGAACTTTTGTGCCCAACTTTCCTGCGGGGATCACGATAAGTCAATTTACTCCTGACAACTTCCTAGGTCCAGCCTCTTTCAACGGCTCCCTTGAAGTTGTATCTGCGCCTACATCCATACCTGAACCTAGAACCAATGCTGGCTTGGCTCTATTTGGATTCCTTGGTCTAGGCTATATGGTCAAGCTTTCAAGCTGGAAAAATTTGAAAATCTAAATTAATCAATTGTTGATTAGAAATTATCAAGTGTCAATTAATAACCAATAATGGAGAATCTGATGAAAAATAATTTTCTTAGTTCAATCGCAACCATCCCACTAATGGTAGCTGGTGTAGTAGCAGGAACTAATGTAGCAAATGGAGCAACATTGGGAAGTCGTATTGATTTTTATGGCTTTGTCTTTGGCAGTTCCAATCAGTTTGATTATATTGACTATTCTACTTCTCCTCTGGCACCATCTCCTAATGTTTTGGGGAATTTTAAAGTTAATGATGCTACTGGCTCTTTCGCCCCAGTACTCGCAAATCCTTCACAACTAGGAACAATTCGCGATGTCCACCAAGGTATCTCATCTGGATTAATTACACAATCAGGCCCGTTGTTTGATGGCTCTGACGATCCAAGTTTATATGTCAGTGACTTTATCAGTCTGACGATTCCTAATTTAGTTGACTTCTCATTTGATTTAAAAACTGTTGATCGAACTGTTGCCATCGATCCTAACTCTCCTAATCCCTTAAATCCTTTTATCCTCAGTATTTCATCTATCCTGACCGGCACACTAACGGATTTCATAACTAATGAAGTTCAAGAGGCTGTAGTTACTTTTGATCCCAATGTTCCTTCTGGCATTCCTATCAGTCTATTAACTCCTGATACTTTCCTTGGGCCAATTGTTTATAATGCTTCCCTTGAAGTTGTTTCTAAATCTGTTCCTGAACCGGATTTTAATGGAAGTTTAGTTTTACTTGGGGGACTTGGTTTCAGCTTTATTTTGTCTAAGGGCAAAAGTTATACCAAATTAAACCATGTTGGCGACAGATCCTAGGAGTAGTTGGGATTGACTAATCCAGGGTAAATGCATTTTATTTTGACCTACTTGGGATAAGATTGATACGATCAGTATTTTTGCTTATTAATTTGGAAATCTTTGTTAGGTGCGCTTGACCCGTAATTAAATTCGCCACGGGTCGCACCTCTTGATGCAGTCGCTCATGGAGAGGGGCTGCATCGCTTCTGAGTAAAGCTTATAGAATTTAAATGCCAAAGCCGCTGTTAGCTACTCGCCCTTACAGAATCAATTGGTATTAATTTATTTTTACCGGTCTACCGAAGTTGCTATGTAATTTTTTTTTTAAAATAATTAAAAATAATTAGTATAATCACGCTTGGGCATAAATTTTAGTTTTTGATAGAATGATTTGTTATACATCAACCGGCTGATATGACTTAGTGCGCATTTCAGCAGTTTTCTGCATACTAGGTTCGGTAGAGCCATTTTTCCTTAAACTTGATTTTGATAATTGAAACGCTTATGTCACAGGATTTGTCTGATTTTGAACCGCTTGAATTGACTTTCGATAATGAAACTCGCACTGTTTTTCGCAAAGGTCAAGGGCCTGCGGTAATTCTTATGCACGAGATTCCTGGCATTCATCCTGGAGTTATTCGGTTAGCCAATGCTTTTTGTGATGCTGGTTTATCGGTTTGGTTGCCTTCCCTATTGGGTAAACCGGGTAAAGAAGTTAGTGTCCCTTACATTGCAACATCTTTAGCTCGTGCTTGTGTGATGCGCGAGTTTACTGTACTGGCAACTAGTAAAAACAGTCCTGTAACCTCTTGGCTAAGACTTTTGGCTCGATATGCTCATGAACAATGTGGAGGCCCGGGGGTGGGAGCAATGGGGATGTGTCTCACAGGAGGTTTTGCTTTGGCCATGATGATAGAAGAAACTGTGTTAGCACCAGTGGTTTGCAATCCTTCACTACCATTCGCCCTAACACCAGCTCGCCAATCGGCTCTTGGCCTTGATCAGGATACCCTCCAGCAAGCGAAAAGGAGGAGTGCCACAGAAGACATCTGCCTACTTGGTCTGCGATTTACCAATGATATCTTTGTTCCATCTGAGCGGTTTCAGAGACTCCGCGAGGAGTTCGGATCTAACTTTCTAGCCATCGAAATCGATTCGTCTGTTGGCAATTGCCACGGCATTAATCCTATAGCTCATTCAGTATTAGGTGTGCATTATGTCGATCAACCAGGTCATCCAACCGTAGTAGCAGAGTCTAAAACTGTTGCTTTCATTAGAGATCGTTTGATGGCGGAAATCTAGGGTTGGTGTAATCAGAGGCAACCTACTTCTGAAACCCTTGCTATGCAATAGGGTAATCTCAACTATTTTGTATAAATTTTACTTGACAAATTAGACGTTAAAGCTGTGAGTGCTCGCACTAGACAACCTGTTGGCAATCAAGGAAACTGCATAAAGATTGAACCCGTCTGTTTCAGATTCTCTCAACTGAAGTTACCCCGTGGATTGGCCTTGCTTAATAATGGAATGATTTTAAGAGTTTTGTGGAATCGGCATCTTGCATGGAATGGAAATTTTGCGTGGAATAAGCATCTTGCCTGGAATATCCACTTTAAGTTTAATAGTTACTTTATATAAAACCGGTACTTTGAGTGGAATGAGCATCTTTCCCGTTCCTTAGATTTTCGGGCAGGCAGGATGCCCACCCTACTTCTATTCATTCCTTTTTTGAGCAACGCCAGATAGAAATGCTTCCACCTCAGCTAATGTAGGTTGAGCTGCGATCGCACCAGGCTTGAGAGTCGTCAGTGCGCCTACTGCACTGGCATAGGTAACCACATCTTTGGCAACGGTTGGATCACTCAGACTGGACCGGTCACGGTGGCATAGTTGATAAATAATGCCGCCAGTAAAGCCATCCCCGGCACCGGTTGTATCCTGGACTGCTACAGAAAATGCTGGTAATTTACCTTCGTTTCCTCCCAGATAGTAGGCGCAGCCTCTTTCCCCGGCTGTGACTAATACCCCTTTGACCTTATCCAACCGTTGTGCGATCGCTTTTGGATCAGCAGTGCCAAACAAAAACTCTCCCTCCTCATCAGTCAGTTTCAGGAAGTCCGCTTGCTGGATAAAGTCTTGAATGATTTCAATGGCAATCTTGGCATCATTCCAAAAGACCGGTCGCCAGTTAACATCTATAAAGATAGAGACCTGGTGTTGTTGTGCTAACTTAACTGCTTGGTTAATTGCTGCCTTACTGTCGGGATAGGCTAATTCCAGAGTCCCCAATACCAGAAACTTCGCTTCCTTAAATAGTTCAGTAGGCAAGTGATCCCCTTGAAGTCGTGTATCAGCGAATTCTGTGGTATCGATATCACCAAATCCAGCAAAACTGCGATCGCCTGACGCATCTCGCACTACATAGACGATCCGTGTCGGAGCTGTACCATGACGCTGTACTCCCGTACCATCGACACCAACATCCTTTAACAACTCTACCAGTATGTCTCCTGGCTGATCTTGACCAATACAACCGATAAATGCAGTGGGTATACCCAGCTTTACTAAAGCACAAGCAGTATTCGCTGGTGCGCCACCGGGATAGTCTGTCCAAGACTCCACCTGTTCTAGGGGTTTTCCTGGCTGATTAGACAAACGGTCAAACAACATTTCACCAGCACAGATCACCTGGGGACTTGTCATGAGGCTATTCCTTACCTACCAAACGCAATTGAACAGTGATTCGGGCAGTCTATCGCCCATCTTCTCACAAGGAAGTGGCGCGCAAGTATTTCACCCAAACTGAAATCGTAAGCATTCAGCCGTCAGCCGTCAGCCGTCAGCCTTGTGGCACAGGCTTTGGCCTTTGGCCACGCTGTGCGAACGACGCTGTGAGGTAACTCAGCATTATTCCAATGCTTACTTGTTTTATTCCAAAGCTGATAGCTGATAGCTGATAGCTGAACGCGCACGCGTGCGCGTAGCGCTAATCGCTGTTCGCTGATAGCTGATAGCTGATAGCTGAATGCTTACCTGAAATCAAATTATACTGTAGGTTTATTATTATCTTCTGAGTAATTAACATAAGCGGGATTATCGGTATTTTAGTTCCCCTGTTTACAGAATAGTTTTAAGCAATAGTTTTGACTCTGTTGGGAAGTAGTTCTATTAGTGGAAATGGCAGGTATTTGATGCGATCACCTACGGTGCCTCTGTGTCCAACGCCGGGAAGTCTGTGAGGTGTACCTTAACTCTACCTAGTTTTCCGGAAAACGAATAAAACAAGGAGAAAAGTGGGCAAGCATAACGTCGCCCATTTCTCTCGTTGGGCAAAGCCAGCTATTTGTACTCGTAAATAAAGACGATAAAAATCGATTAATTGAGCGTTTTTATGAACGGAACAGCTAAAAGCGATTGGCCGTAGGCGGGGCACTATCAAAACTTCCTGAAATTTGAGAACCCCCGTGCTTTAGCCGGGGTCAGAAGTTACCGCAAGAATAAGGCAGCCTTTATGGTTGGTCGGCTATGAGCAAAAGGGTTAAAACTTTATGATTAAGGCTGCCTTATTCTAAGGTTTCGTCTCCGGGATGAAAAAGAGAGACTGGAAATATCGGCGTCGTGTCCTCTATTTGGCTTCTAACCCAACGTTCTATAAGCTCTCCGGCACTGGTGTTTGAGTCCTTCGCGGAAAGCTGCAACCACTTCCACACAGTATCTGTGAACATGATAGTGTGTGGTTTTTTGATCTCGTCATAGTAGACAGGAATTCCTCTCATTCTTTTTTGAGATTTATTTCTGTTTTTGTTTGACATTAATAGACCCTACGTATACACTAGTTTTATGATAACAAAAGGGTATAGGTTGTCAAATGTACAAGACGATCCCAATAAAAGCTAACTTTTCAAACGAAGAGAAAGTGTTCTGGGAGTTTCAGTGCCAGCAAGCTAACAGCCTGTTTAATTGCGCTGTTTACTATGCAAAACAAAAACACTACAAGTGGCTTGAGGAACAAAAAGCTTATACTACCTACTGGCATGGAGATGAGCTAAGGGCAGGGTGGAAAACCTACAAATGTACGACTAAATACCCTGAAATAGACAAAGCTCTAAAAATGTCGCCCCACTATAAGGCGATGGCGGCTCAATCTGCACAGCAAACTTTAAAAACTGTAGGGGAAGCGTACTCTAGCTATAACAAACTAGTGGGTTTGTACTACCAAGGAAAAGTAGATAGACCTAGGTTCCCTCGCTATAGAAAGTCTGGAGGTTTTGCTGCGGTGACTTTCCCTCGGCAAGCCCTCATATACAAAGAAGGTTTGTTTCACCCCTCCGTTAGCAAGGAAAGCAAGCCTGAATTATTAGTTCAAATAGCATTATCTCCTCCAGATTTCATTGATCCTGATTGGGTGAAAGAGGTTACCGTTCGTCCTTACTACGGACAGCTATGGATAGATTGGGTTATTGATGATAGAAAGCAACCAGTAACTGATAATCCAAATCTTGATTACTCTAACGCGATTGGAATAGACCATGGTGGCGATAACTGGCTAACCTGCGTTTCGACCTTAGGAAAGAGCTTTATTATTGACGGTCGAAAGCTTAAGTCAATGAACCAAGGTTACTGTCGCCTTGTGGCTAAGTATAAGTCAGGAAAGTCGGAAAAGTACTGGGACTCCCATCTGGATAAAATTCAGTTGAAGCGGAATAATCAGATGCGGGACGCCATAAATAAAGCGGCTAGATTCCTCGTTAATCGTTGCCTAAATGATGGAATAGGTAATTTGGTTTTTGGTTGGAACGAAGGACAGAAAAGCCTTTCTAACATGGGAAAGAAAGGAAACCAACAGTTTGTCCCCATTCCTACTAAGCGACTAATTGAAAGGTTAAAGCAGCAATGTCGTGAATATGGAATAAATCTGATTGTCACTGAAGAATCCTATACAAGCAAAGCGTCTTTCTTGGACGGTGATTCATTACCAAAACATGGTGCAAAACCCAGCGGATGGATCCCTTCAGGAAAAAGAGTTAGGCGTGGGTTGTACAGGACTGCCTCCGGAAAGTTAATTAACGCCGATTTGAACGGCGCTGCTAACATACTCCGTAAAGTAACCACACAGCCAATCGACCTGGCCAAGGTGGGTAGCGGGATTTTGACAGTTCCACATCGATATAATTTGTTCACTAACCTGTCTAAATTATATCGACATAAGGGTGAAGCGGTACGGGTTTACCCTACCGCGTAACATCCAAAGAGAATCCCCCGTGTTTTAACCGGGGGAGATGTCAAACATTACTGGCTTGCAGTTATCATTGATTTTCCTGTCGTCTATTGTTAACTTTTTGAGGCGACAAAGATAACAAAAGCAATATTTGCCGATGACGATCAAATAGGTATACTTATGAATAAGCGATCGCATTCCCCGTCAATGGTGCGATCGCTGATGCAGTAAACATAATTCACTTAGATTAATCATGACACAATATTTTTCTGATGAAATAGCCGATCGAAGTGAAATCAAACTAGGGGAAGTCCTACTGGACGTTTTCCTGATTCCTTCGACCAAAACGATATTAATTAGTCGAACACAAACATCATAAAGTATCGGTAAGCCCGAAAACTCGTTATTACAATTTTTAAAAGGCAAATCGCTAGAAGCCTCTCAGTGTAAAGTATTTCAATCGGATAAATGGCAAAAAGTGAAAGGCAGCAATAAAGCAATCGCTGTCACTTTCCCTCAAGAAGCTGCTTTGTACTGGAAGTACTGGCTCAAGCGAGGTAACAAGATAGCTGACAACCTGGTGACGGCCTCAATAGTCGAGTCGATCACCAGAAGAGCAGACAAAGCCTTTGGAATAGTTCGAGGAGAAGAGGAATACAACAAGCTCTTTAATGAAAATATGAACCTAAAAGCTGAGGTAATCGACCTTCGCAACAACGACCAATGTTGGAAGCACATTAATCAGGAACTGAATCAGCAACTAGAAGATCTCTCATTAGATATGGCGAACCCAGACATCCTGAAAGAAGAAAATGCCCGTTTAATGCGAATTCTGCGGAAGTACAACATCAACCCCTCAGCACCAGAGAATTACATCTGATCAACTCATTCCATCCACTTTTGCCCCGGCAGTCGCTGGGGTTTTCCATGATTGAGGCGATCACCTTAATCATGGAAAACCCTTGCTGAATCTTACGCCCGGCGTTTTTTGCGATCAAAAGCCTTCAAAGATATATGGGGCAAGGGTTTTACGCCCGGCACTTTTGAGGCTTCACCCAATCTGGATCGCAGACACCGACCAATCGGTCGATTACCCTGGTTCTCATCACAAGCAACCCCTAAACCTTTAGGGGTGTATACTTTACACTCACCTTCGGCCAACACAAGAACAAATAAAGGCCAACTAATATTAAGTGTAGTTATCTTTTAGTTATTCCTAACAGTAGTAAAAAAGATAATGATTTGACGTCTTAATGCCTGTAACGGGAGTTATTGGGACTTCCGTGGTGGGAAGTAGTTCTATTAGTGGAAATGGCAGTAATCGGATTTAGCAGTATTTCATTTTTCCCTCTAATTCCCTTTAAAATTAACTTTCTATTACTTTTGGTTTTGTCGGTAAAAATAACAGGAAGTTGAAAACTGACTGTAATGGGAACTAGTTCTACTGTCGGAATTCTGTCAACGGAACAGGGTTGAGTCCTGGAATTAGAATTGGGTCGTGTGTCGGTGACATGCCCAAGTACATGAAGTTGACAGATCTGTTTACACACCTGATACAAAAAAAAGATCTGATGACTGAGCTTAGAGGCGATAATATATTAGGGATTACCTTTCCCAAATCATAACAGGACTTATACAAGCACATTATTAGCAATAATGAAGCTAAAACAGATACTTAATCAAATCAAAATAAAAATACCCCGTCCACGAAAAACATCATACCTAGACATCAAAAAAATAGCTATTCAACTTTATAATAACCGTCAAATAACAGGTGTAAAAGGAACTAAGATAGAAGATAGATATCAAGCCGAAAAAATTGCAAACAGTCCCTTGAGGTTAGTATTATTTAAATGTAATCAACCACTTATAAAAATCGAAAAAAAGTTTTTAGAACCAGTTTTAGACTACCTCAACAGATTGGCATTAATAGAAATATTAGGACTAGTCGGTAATTTATCTATTCTTCTAGGCTTGATCATCTTTATCGCTGGGGAAAAAGATAGGCGAAATAGTGAAATTTATCAAGCATGGCAGGTGATTACAGCTGCACATGGCCAAAAAGGCAGTGGTGGTAGAAAAGAAGCTCTAGAGTTTTTAAACTCAAAGCCTAGGCGTAATCCCTGGTTTTGGTTAACCTGGGAGGAACAAAGTTTAAGTGGTTTGGAAGCACCAAAAGCTTATTTGAACGAAATTCAACTTTCTAATGCTGTTTTAAGCGGAGCTAATTTACAGGAGGCTGATTTATGGCAAGCTAATTTACAGAAGGCTAATTTATGGGGAGCTAATTTACAGAAGGCTAATTTAGTGAGAGCTAATTTTCAGAAGGCTAATTTAGTGGAAGCTAATTTTCAGAAGGCTGTTTTAAGGGAAGCTAAGTTACAGAAGGCTGTTTTAAGGAAAGCTAAGTTACAGAAGGCTGTTTTAATAGGAGCTAATTTACAGGAGGCTGTTTTATGGAAAGCTAAGTTACAGAAGGCTGTTTTAATAGGAGCTAATTTACAGGAGGCTAATTTATGGGGAGCTAATTTACAGGAGGCTAATTTAAGGAATGCTAATTTTAAAAATGCAATGTATACAGATAAAAGTACATTGGAAGCTGTTTGTGACAAACTTGATATAGAATATCCTTGTCCCACCATATTTCCTGAAAACTTTAATCCTAAAACTGCCGGAATGAAACTAATAAAAGAATCTAAGGATATACCCAAAGATCTACCCTGGCTCCCTTGAGCTGGGGATTCCCTTTTGTTGTTAATTTATTTACCGTTCCCTCTGTTCTCATGCAGAGAAAGCTTTTGAGCTATTTTTACCCACTGATTCCGCCACCTCTGTTGGTACTAGAGAAAGGATGGGGTAGTTCTTGCAGCGATCGCACAGTTTTGGGTTAGCGATCGCACTGAATAGTTTACCTAGTAAAGGATACAGCAATTTCTGGAAAGTACTTGACAAATTGCTCTTTTGCTTAACTTGTCACCAATGACTGATAGCTTACCCCTAAGCCTCCGCCCATCCCTCAATGGTCGCCATTAAAATGTTAACCAAGGGATGGTCTAGGGTTTCCTTGAATGCTTCCACTCCTCCTGCTTTCAGGGCATTGATTACTTTAGCTTTTAGGGTTGGGTTATTTTTTATTTTCTCAGCAGCCCTGGCTACAACTGTTAACTTCTCAATCTCAGTACTAGTTGGATTAGTCGATTGGCCTATGGCCACGCTACGCGATCGCCTTTGGTGGCTGCAAAGCAGCATCGCACCCACATTGTATTGACTTAGGTACACCCAATGTATTAACTAAAAGGCAGGGGTGTATTGAGGCGTGGGGTATGAAAATAGACCGCCATGGCCAGGCAAAGATTTTAACCGCAGAGGAAATCCAGCTCTTGTTTAACGAAGGGGCAACCCTTAACCCGCCACGAGACCGGGCACTGTTTGCTGTCATGCTGTACACTGCCTGTCGGGTTAATGAAGCGGTGACATTAAGAATAAGGGATGTTTACGATCGCTTTGGTTCCGTGCGTCCCGTTGTCCTGTTTCGGAAGGGGAACACAAAAGGTAAGCTTGCCACCCGGACTATCCCGGTACTAGAAGATCTGCGGAAACACTAAGTGATGTTACTTCCAAAAATGGGCGTTATTGGTACTTCAGTCCCCCCATCTACGCAGACGATCATTGGTACTAGTTCCGTTGATGGAATCTTTGCCATAAAACAGGGTCGAGTCCTGGAAAAAGAACTGGGTCGTGTGTCGGTGACATACCCAAGATCATGTTGTTAACCTGAGTACACTATCAAGATGAATTTTTTAAAAGCCTCCCCTACCTGCTTCTGAATAGGAGCTATGACCGAGAACAAGGAATTAAAGCGGAAGCAACTGGTGAGTGCAGTACGCCATCCATTCATGTATCGCTGTTGGGGGTGCGTAAGGTGGGAAGTGTGAAGCCTTGGAAGTGGAGGCAGAAGAGTAAGTGAAAGCAAGCTCAAATAATTGTATAGAATCTTAATCTCTCTCTACCCAAAAATACACTATTATGACAGTGAATTGTTATTGATCAATTTTTCTCTAAAACTAAAAAAATGTCTCATTCCACCCTGTTCAGCAAAAAAATAAAGACAATTTTGACTTTTGGTATAGCTGTTGTGTTTTTTGTGCTTGCTTTTGCCAGTACTACTAATTTACCAGCCCTTGCCCAAGGACAAACAAATTATCGCCTCAAAACCATGTTTACGGGCAGTGATAAATGTTTGGATATCATTAATGATGCTAAAGACAATCAACTGATTATGGCTAACTGTGGTAATTATTCAGGACAATTTTGGCAAATAGAAGCAACAAACAAGTCTGGATATTATCGCCTCACAACCCTATTTACGGGCAGTGATAAATGTTTAGATATCATTAATGATGCTAAAGACAATCAACCGATTATGGCTAACTGTGGTAATTATTCAGGACAATTTTGGCAAATAGAAGCAACAAATTTTTCTGGATATTATCGCCTCACAACCATGTTTACGGGCAGTGATAAATGTTTAGATATCATTAATGATTCTCAAGACAATAAACCGATTATGGCTAACTGTGGTAATTATTCAGGACAATTTTGGCAAATACCTAATTTTAACTAACTCTTGAACTGGAAATTCCCCTCTCGGGCAGGGCTGTTTCATTGTCGGGTAAGGGGATTATCGGTATTTCAGTTCGCCTATCTAAGCAATAATTTTTCCCTAAAACCCAGGAATTTGTAGCTATTGAAGCAATTTGAACCTACAACCGATCAATCTCATCCATACTCAACCCCGTATATTGGGCAATATCCTGAGCGGGTAACCCTGCGGCCTTCATCTGCTTAGCAATCTGCTGTTTTTCTTCCTGTCTACCTTCTGCTCTACCTTGTTCTATACCTTGTTTAATACCTTGTTCTATACCTTGTTCCAAGGTTTCATCAATCAAGGTTTGGGTAACATTGTACATATCCCGGTAGACCTTCAGGCTATCCTGATATAGCGCTTGCTCCGCAGATGAAAAATTGGCAATCTCTGCAACATCAAATAGCTGGGCAAACACATCCTCTTGCAACGGTAATGGGGGTTCATTCAGCTGGGCTAGGTGTTTGAATAAAAATAACCACTTGTCAAAATGGGACTCCAGCTGCTCAAGAGACTTGGTGAATTTGGGTAGCTCAACATAAATAAACTTGAGCTTATCGTAGAACACCTCACAGTGCTGATTTTTCAACTCCACTACATGTAGCAGTTCCGACTCATGCTTGTGGTCATCAAATACAAAATCTAGGATGCCAACCGTATAAACTGCCGTGAGCTCATAGTTCCAAAATCCCTGTTCAGCCTGTTCTTGGATGGGGAAAGTAGAATAATAGACACTCCGATCCTTAAACAAATTTTGCTTAGCCTTCTGCATTTCTACAATGAAGCGTTCACCAGTCTCGCTCTGACAATAAATATCAAAAATAGCCCTTCGATCCACTAAAGTATTGCCCAAAAACTCTGGATTCTTAAAGGTGACATCCTTCAGGTGATGATGGGGAGGCAACAGAGTATTCAAGAAGTCGATTAGCAGTGCCTTGTTTGGCTCAGTGCCAAAGACACGTTTAAACCCGAAATCCGTGAGCAGGTCAATGTATTTATCTGGCAGCGGGAAAACCATATCAAAATGCTTTTATGGCTGATAGGGAGTAGGGAGTAGGGAGTAGGGAGTAGGGAGTAGGGAGTAGGGAGTAGGGAGTAGGGAGTAGGGAGTAGGGAAATAGGGAACAGGGAGTAGGGAGTAGGGAGTAGGGAACTTCTGATTAGAAATTATAACAATTCCTAAATAGATTGCTAGACTATAGTGTTTCTCATAGCTAGCTATGAGGTAAACAGGATTTTTTCCCTTTTCCCTCTTGCCTCTTGCCTCTTGCCTCTTGCCTCTTGCCTCCCCCTCCTGGGAGGGGTTAGGGGTGGGTTCCTCTTGCCTCTTGCCTCTTGCCTCTTGCCTCTTGCCTCCCCCTCCTGGGAGGGGTTAGGGGTGGGTTCCTCTTGCCTCTTGCCTCTTGCCTCTTGCCTCTTGCCTCTTCCCTCTTCCCTCTTCCCTCTTCCCTGCTCCCTACTCCCTGCTCCCTAAAACTCAGGACTCTGTAGCTCACCCAATTGAAAACCGGTATAAGCACCTACAGAAA
The DNA here is from genome assembly GCF_010671925.1 of Moorena sp. SIOASIH. GTDB lineage: Bacteria > Cyanobacteriota > Cyanobacteriia > Cyanobacteriales > Coleofasciculaceae > Moorena. Next base: position 284,835 of record NZ_JAAHIH010000007.1, read on the forward strand.
ATGAATTACCTACTCTGAATCTTGGTAATCCTTACATTGTCAGGTTTTGAGTTTTGTGAAATGTGTAATTAATTTTGTGTACCTGCTTAAGTAATTTAGGATATAAATTTAACTCTGATGAAGCTAGAAATTAAACAAAAATTACTATTGACAACAAAAAACTTTATTTATACAATTTATTTATAGACATTTAATAGTGGTTCATTCTCAGATTAATCAACCAGATTAAGCAATTGCTACTTCTCAAAAAGCTATTGCGGTTCTTCAGTACCTACTATGCTAAATTTATAGTTAAAAAAAAACAAAAAACTGACTGTGTAAGGGTTATGAGGCTATTTAACCATAAATTTTTCCTTTATACTGCCTCTTCCTCCTGCTCCCTGCTCCCTGCTCCCTTTGGCAAAGTCTTAATTTAGCATAACAAGTACGGAAGATCCGCTATTGCTTACAATGCTGATAACCTACGTTGGTTATACCTAATAGTTAGGTTATTTGAATCATATAAATAATCAATTAAATGATGCTATTTTTGATTATGAAAAAGCCCTTAATATTAACTATGATAAACCAGCAAATTATCTTTATACATAAAACTATTGCTGAAGCTTTAGAAAGACAATTTTCAGAATTTCTTTCAATTTACCAAAAAATAATCAGAGCTAATCCAGATTACTTTGAACTTTATACTTATATTTTTTTAGGGGATATTTACGCAAAACTAGAGCATGTCGAACAAGCTAAAAAAAACTATTATAAAGCTATAATCCTGCGCTCACAAAAATATAAAATCCCTTGGTTTTTAGAAGTTGAACCAATTGTATCCTCTTATTACAAAGCAATAGAATCAACTAATCTAGAGAATTTTTATTATCATATCGGTAAAGTATTTAGTTATAGGCACAATCCAAATCAAGCTGCAAAATTTTATAGGAAAGCTATTAAGATTAATCCTGAAATGTCGGCGGCTTACCAAAACTTAGGTCATGTGGCTGCACAGCAAGGTAATTGTGAAGAGGCGAGCGCGTTTTACATTAAGGCGATTAAGTTTGATCCAGGGAATGAGGAGTTCCATAATGAACTGTGGTGGTACTTATTATCTACCCATATCCCACTACAGAAATTGGAAAAAATTGAGCATCTTGCTACAAAGATCGTGCAAGTAGCAAATGAAACCAAAACCATAGAGCAGTCTAATATAGCGCCTTTAGAATCTGATCATGGTGATTCTCTCAAAAATAGCCCACTATTATCAAACTTGATCGCTAATTATGAAACAACTATCCAGTTAGCAACTCCCTCAAGTGATAATATTTCAGCTAAAGACATCGTAGTTTTTCTTGCTGAAAAAAATAAAGCGATACATTTAAGTCTTTTGCAGCAATTTAAATTTATAGATTCTCTACTTAGGCAGCATGATATCAATTATTGGGCTATTGATGGCACCCTAATGGGTGCTATTCGACATCAAGGTTTCATACCTTGGGATGATGATATTGATATTGAGATGAAACAATCAGATATAAATCGACTTTTATCTTTAGAAGATATACTTAATCAACATGGATTTTATTTGAAAAAACACGATAAACATTTTTATAAAATTGCCGATGATTTTGATATTTTTATATATGAAGAAAGAAAAGGGGCATCTCCAAATTGTTTTTACACATATCTAGATGATCATGAAATATTCCCTTTGCGAAAATTAAAATTATGTGACTTTGAGGTTTATGCTCCCCATAAAGCCGAGGAATATCTTAAAAGGGCTTACGGAAATGATTGTCTGGAAAGATGCATAATTTGGAATCATCATTTAAACGATTATTTTAAACCTACCCATGATCCAGAAAAGTATGTCTTGAGCATTGATGATGTTAATCATATCTTGAAAAAATGACTATAGCTTTTGTTTAAAAAATTGTTTCTCCTAGCTGACGGGGTTGGGTGCATCTCATATTTGTAAAAAAGTTGCGTAGGGTGCGTTAGGGACGGACTCGCCCTCATTTTATTGGTAGCCAGTATTGGGACAGTCCGTCCCGTAACGCACCACTGCTTCAAACAGTGAAAATGAGATGTACCCGACGGGGTGCTTGTCGCCCCGTCAGCCACCCTATCTATTCACTCCATAGCACTTCTGAAAAACTCAATTGTTTCTTTCAACGCCACAATAAACCGATCAATCTCTTCGAAGGTATTATAAAAATACAAACTAGCTCGTGCTGTACCAGTCACTCCTAAACGATGGTGCAAGGGTTGAGTACAATGATTTCCAGAACGAATTGCTACACCGTCTTGATCCAACAGGGTAGACACATCACTAGCATCCAATCCTTTAATATTAAATGTTGCTAAGGCTGCCCTACCTTTACCATCTATTGTTGCTTGGGGGCCATACATGATTAGATCTGGAATTTCTTGCAACTGCTTAAACAAATAAGCGGTTAATTCTTCTTCATAGCTATGGATATTATCCATACCCAACTCAGTCAGATAGTCTACTGCAGCACCAAGTGCGATCGCTTGAGCAATGGCTGGTGTCCCTGCTTCAAATTTATGGGGTAAATCCCCATAGGTGGAGTGATCGAGAAATACCTCGGCAATCATTTCACCACCACCTAAAAATGGAGGCATGGCTTCGAGTAAGTCCAGTTTCCCATACAGAAAGCCAATCCCCGTGGAAGCACACATTTTATGACCCGATGCCACTAGCCAATCACAATTCATAGCTTGGACATCAATGGGCATATGGGGGACACTTTGGCAAGCATCAATCATTACCATAGCGCCATAGTTGTGTGCGATCGCAATAATTTTCTCTACTGGATTAATACATCCCAAAGTATTGGAGACATGAACCACACTTACCAGCTTGGTTTTCTCAGAAATCAGCTGTCGGAACTGTTGTAAATCAAACTCCTGAGTCTCCGTCAATCCCACATACTTTAGTACCGCCCCAGTTTTCTGAGCAATAATTTGCCAAGGCACCAGATTGCTGTGGTGTTCCATAACCGAGAGAATAATTTCATCTCCCTGGCGCAGATTTTCCAAACCCCAGCTGTAAGCCACTAAGTTAATCGCTTCCGAAGCATTGCGGGTAAAGACAATCTCTTGTCGTGACTGGGCATTTACAAAACTAGCTACCTTATCCCGTGCCCCCTCATAACCGTCTGTCGCTCTAGTGCTAAGGGTATGGACACCTCGGTGAACATTAGCATTGTCCATTTCGTAGTAGTGGCGCAATGCATCGAGTACTGCTACCGGTTTCTGGGCAGTAGCCGCATTATCGAAGTAAATCAGCGGTTTACCGTTAACCTCCTGGTGCAAAATTGGGAAGTCAGCCCGGACTTGATCAGCAATGGTTTTTTCTTGAGTTAAGGTCATTTTACTGTTGAACGTTATTCCGTTCCCGTTTTGAACTTATGACTGTTTCCGAAAGTCTTTGACGAACAGAAGCTAGGGGAATTTGATTGAGTATTTCTGCTACAAACGCATCAATCAAAAGGTTACGGGCATCGGTTTCCTTTAGTCCACGACTTTGCAAATAGAAGACTTCATCCGCTTCCAACTGACTGACTGTAGCACCGTGGGAACATTTCACATTATCAGCTGTAATCTCCAACTGAGGCTTGGTATCAACTCTAGCCTTCGGCGATAGCAACAAATTACGATTCAACTGAGCTGCATTGGTCAACTGCGCTGCTTGAGGAACAGAAACCTTACCATTAAACACCGCATGAGCACTACCATCTATAATGCACTTTTGCAGCTGATTACTGATCCCATTGGGATGATTCAACATCACCGCACTATGAGTATCTGCCAACTGTTGCTCACTAATCGCCGTCAAGCCATTTAGAATCGTTTCGGTCCCTTCACCCATCTGAAACACTTCGAGAGTATGGCGAGACAACTTCCCCCCAAAGGCTACCCCATGGCAACTATAAAAACTATTCCGAGCTTGTGCGATCGCACTCTTGCCGACATGGAAAGCCTGGTTACTTTCCCCATCAACCCGGATATGAGTCACCCTGGCATTATCTCCAACCCATACCTCGGTCACGGAATTGGTCAAATAAACACCCTGGGCGCTATTTTCCTCTTGGCCTTGCCAATACTCTTCAACTAAACTCAGCTGACTACCAGCCTCCGCCACTACCAAACAACGGGGCTGAAACAGCCTAGGCACCCCATCAGCCATGGAAACAAACAGCAGATGAATGGGAACCGTCACCTCAGTATTCCTCGGCAACCAGATCACCGCCACATCAGTCAAACCAGCGGTATTGAGCAGCGTAAACACATCGGTTACGCCCTGGTGCTTGCCCAAATAATCAGCAATTCGGCTCTGATACTCTGATGGCAACTCGGCCAAATTCCCCACAAACACCCCTTCAGGCAACCCAGCCACAGAGGATAGCTCAGGGGCATAAATCCCATTGACAAATACTAATCGGCTGTTAACCGCCTCTGGCAAAACTGCCGGACTAATATCCAAAGTGCTTGTATCAACAGCTACAGCAGCCTCAAAGGTCTCCTGCATCAGTGGCGACAAATCCGTAAACCGCCATTCCTCATCTTTAGTAGTGGGAATCGCCAACTCCTGAGCAATCCCCCTAGCGTGGTTACTTAGCTCTTGTAACCAATCCATCTCAACTGGATTATCCTGGCGACATTGCTCTAGCAGTGCCGACAAATAAGAAACTTCCCGTTTTACAGAAACTTCCATAGTCATCAGACACTCACCTCAGCAGTCTCGTCTTCTAGCACCCAGTCATAGCCACGGGATTCCAACTCTAGAGCTAACTCCTTGCTACCAGTCCTGAGGATACGACCATCTGCCATCACATGAACAAAATCCGGCTCGATATAATTCAGTAAACGTTGGTAGTGAGTAATCAAAATCATGGCATTCTCGGCACTTGCCAATTGATTCACCCCATTAGCCACAATCTTGAGAGCATCAATATCCAAGCCCGAATCCGTTTCATCCAAAATCCCTAGCTTAGGTTCTAGAAGTGCCATTTGGAGAATTTCATTCCGCTTCTTTTCTCCTCCAGAGAAGCCTTCATTGAGACTACGCTCTAGAAAGCTAGGATTCATTTTAACAACTTCCAGCTTTTCTTCAACTAAATCCTCAAAATCAAATGTATCAATTTCTTCTAATCCCTTGTGCTTGCGATGGGAATTGTAAGCCACCCGCAAGAAATCAAAATTACTCACACCAGGAATTTCCAACGGATACTGAAACGCCAGAAATACCCCAGCCAAAGACCGTTCCTCCGGCTCCATTTCCAACAGATTTTGCCCTAAAAAACTTACCTCGCCTCCCGTTACTTCATAGGCAGGATGACCCGCTAATACCTTAGACAAAGTACTCTTACCAGAACCATTTGGCCCCATAATCGCGTGGATTTCCCCGGCTTTAACTTCTAGATTCAATCCCTTCAGAATCTGGTTACCATCCACATCTGCCGTCAAATCCCGAACAGACAATATTATTTCACTAGTTTCACTAATCATTTCTACTTTATAATAAATGCTTTATCCCTTGTGTTGTTAGGTTGAAGGTTAGCAGGTTGAAGGTTGAAGGTTAGCAGGTTGTTAGCAGGTTGAATGTTATTAGGTTGAAGGTTGAATGTTATCAGGTTTTAGGTTTAAGGTTTTACGTTATTAGAGGATATCTGAAAAGTTTTTTGATACTGAATTTTGCCCCCCTAGCCCCCCAACTTTGGGGGAAGAGTCCATTTGCTTCTAAAAGTCCCCCAAAATTGGGGGATTTAGGGGGCTTGGATGTAGCAAATGGGACTTCTCAGACAACCTCTTAGGTTTGAGGTTGAAGGTTATCAGGTTGAATAATAGTTTAATTTGATCAGCTTTAACTTTGAACATCTTAATCTAGAAACCTTGGCCAAAAGGCCACGCGTGCGCGTTCAACCTGCTAACAACCTTCAACATTCAACCTCCCAACCTTCAACATTCAACCTCCCAACCTTCAACCTTCAACCTCCCAACCTTCAACCTCCCAACCTTCAACCTCCCAACCTTCAACCTGCTAACCTTCAACCTGCTAACCTTAGTTATCCGACTGTGCCTTCGAGCTTCAGGCTTAAAAGTTTATCTGCTTCAGCAGCAAATTCCATGGGAAGTTCATTGAAGACATCTTTACAGAAGCCACTCACCATCATGGAGATTGCATCTTCTTCTGAAATCCCTCGTTGAGCGAAGAAAAATAGCTGGTCTTCACCGATTTTGGAAGTCGAGGCTTCGTGTTCCACTTTGCCCATGTTGTTCTGGACTTGAATGTAGGGAAAGGTATTCGCCTCAGCTGTATCTCCAATCAACATGGAATCACACTGGGAATAGTTCCGCGCCCCCTTTGCCTTCGGACCAATTTTGACTAGACCCCGGTAGCTATTTTTGGACTTACCAGCAGAAATCCCTTTAGAAATGATGGTGCTGCGAGTATTTTTACCGATATGTACCATCTTGGTACCTGTGTCTGCTTGTTGGAGATTGTTGGTTAGAGCAACAGAGTAGAATTCACCAATGGAATTGTCACCCACTAGGACGCAACTGGGATACTTCCAAGTAATTGCAGAACCAGTTTCTACCTGAGTCCAGGAAATCTTCGAGTTAACTCCCTTGCACAATCCCCGCTTGGTAACAAAGTTGTAAATCCCACCTTTACCATTTTTATCCCCAGCGAACCAGTTTTGCACCGTGGAGTATTTAATCTCAGCATTGTCCAGGGCAACCAGTTCCACCACAGCTGCGTGCAGCTGGTTACTATCGTACATGGGCGCAGTGCAGCCTTCTAGGTAACTAACATTGCTCCCTTCTTCCGCCACAATTAGGGTACGCTCGAACTGTCCAGTATCTCCATTATTAATCCGGAAATAGGTGGACAGTTCCATCGGGCACTTGACTCCTTTGGGAATATAGACAAAGGAACCATCACTGAAAACAGCAGAATTGAGAGCAGCAAAGTAATTATCTGCCACAGGAACAACACTACCGAGGTATTTTCGCACTAAGTCCGGGTGTTCTTGTAAAGCTTCCGATATCGAGCAGAAAATTACTCCCGACTCAGCCAGCTTCTCTTTGAAGGTAGTGGCGATTGAGACGCTATCAAAGATGGCATCCACTGCTACATTAGCCAGCCGCTTTTGCTCAGATAGAGAAATACCTAATTTATCAAAGGTTTCCAGTAAAGCTGGGTCAACTTCGTCCAGGCTATTGAGTTTTTCCTTCTTCTGTTTGGGTGCTGAGTAGTAGATAATCTTTTGGTAGTCAATGGCAGGATAGGTGACATGGGGCCAGGTTGGCTCGGTCATTTTCTGCCATTGTCGATACGCCTTTAGGCGAAACTCCAGCATGAACTCGGGTTCGTTTTTCTTAGCCGAAATCAGACGGATAATATCCTCATTGAGTCCACGAGGAATGGTATCCGCTTCAATATCTGTGACAAAGCCGTACTTATAGGGCTGGTTGACTAATGTCTTGACAGTGGCAGTCATCGATTTAGTGCTCTCTTATCATTAAGGATTTAATAGAGTTACAAACAGAGTGATGGGTTGTTCGCCCTTGGCGTTGCCCTAGGGTAGGTTGGCAGGTTGGAAGGTTAGAGGTTGTAGACTGCGGGTAGCGACTGCATCAAGACAGCGGCTTGCTTTTTTCGTCGGTTACAACTATAGTCACTAGCTTCCTCATGCCCACGGGATGTGATCTGGTTACTGGGTGGATTAAAACAACGTTTTTGTTGTTTAACTCTATTGTAGGTTATATTAACAACAAACATGTTGTTAAAGTCAAGGAAATTTAGATTTAATAGAAATAACGGTACCGACAAGCACCAAAGGGAAGCCTGAGTGCCCTTCCCCTGTTACCCAATCCCCAACTCCTAAGCCCATGATGCCTACTCAGCAAACTTCTACCAAGCGAGACATCCTACAATATCTCCTCAAACAGGATCGAGCAAGAGCCCAGGAGTTAGCCACAGCCATAGGGGTTAGCCCCCAAGCTATTCGACGTCATCTCAAAGAATTGGAGGCAGAAGAGCTAATTGAGTACAAAGCTGTTCAAATTGGTATGGGGCGTCCTCAACATATCTATCACCTCTCTCACAAAGGACGCGATCGCTTTCCCCATCATTACGGAGAGTTTTCCGTTTCCCTGCTCGATACCATGACAGAAACCTTGGGTCGTGAACAGACTAGCACGATTCTACAAAAGCAATGGCAACGTAAAGCTCAAGAATACCGGGAGTGTATCGGGAATGGTACAGTGCGAGAGCGAGTAGCCAAGTTAGTAGAACTGCGTAGACTAGAAGGTTATATGGCAGAGTGGCACACCCTAGAATCAGGTAATTTAAATAATGGGGTTAGGGAGCAGTATATTTTAACCGAATACAATTGTGCTATTTCCAACGTTGCCGAATCTTACCCCAGTGTCTGTGGTCATGAATTGGAAATGTTTGCCGCCGTATTGCCAGATTGTACAGTGGAACGTACTCACTGGCTCAATAATGGAGAGCATCAGTGCGGTTATTTAATCAAAGGGCGACTAAATAAGTGACATGGGAATAACTAAGCCTGTAAGGTATCAGCGATCAGCCGTCAGCCGTGAGCTAAAAGCTCACGCTACTTGAGGTGCCGTCAGCTAATCAACGGGAGGTAGTAAGCAATCTGGGGGGTGCTGGTAGGGCTGATTGAATATCCCTGCTCGTTTTACTGATCCGACCCCGTGCAGTTCTCACGCCTGCTAGCACCTCAAGTAGCTTGCGTGGCACAGGCTTCTAGCCTGTGACCTAACCCATAGGCTGATAGCTGATAGCTGATAGCTGATAGCTGATAGCTGATAGCTGATAGCTGATAGCTGATAGCTGATAGCTGATAGCTGATAGCTTAAAAGTTATGTAGTCAACCTTGAAAACCCTTATGGCTGATTCCCAGCAATCCTCAATCCAATTCTTAACTCCGGAAGAATCCGCTGATGTAGACCAAGCATTGCTCTCTTCCTCAGAAAAATTCTTAACTCGTTTAACGATTTCCTCCCTCAGACTGTTAAAGCATATTTCACAAGATACTGGAGTAGCAATGGAAGAGTTGACCCATCAGCAAATCATCGATTGGTTTGAGAAGGACAGTAAAATTCGGCGAGAACAAGGGGTAGAAGCAGCATTTTTGAAATGGTAAGCCGATAAACAGCTAATATTTTCGTAAGCATTCAGTCGTCAGCCGTCAGCCGTCAGCCGTTGGCCATAGGCCACGCTACTTGAGATGCTTATTTTATTCAAAAGCACTTCAAGTAGCGTGCGCGTAGCCCTAATCGCTGTTCGCTGATAGCTGAAAGCTGATAGCTGATAGCTGACGGCTGATAGCTGAATACTTACATATTGTCCGCTTCACTAATCATTAGTTAATAATTGATAGTTGGTAGTTGGTAATTGGTAGTTAACGATTCTCCATAACCAACTATCCAGGGATTATTTTGGAAGTGATTCACTGGACTTGATATAATCGGTTGCTTCTTAACAGTTTGCTCCATAGTACTGTTAACAAACAATTGCCAACAAAACCTGATCAAAAATCAGTAATTTAGAGCTTATTTATAAAATAAATATTAAATCTTTTGGGTGCGTTAATAATTTTTAACGCACCTATTTAATATAGTGCCTCTGGGGCTAATTTTAGTCCTGTCACTAGTAAAAAATTACCAATGGTCTACGCTATCACGCGCCTTACAGCGATTTAATCTTTACTTTATAAATGACGCTTTAGAGGATGTTGGGTAAAATTAGTGATCAAGATCACATATATTAATTGTCCTAAATCACAGTCTTTCGTGATCTAAACCGATGAAATGGATTTAAGTTACCGCTAGCATTCTTAGGTCAGCTGTTAATACTCAAGGAAACGGTGCATCATGAATACTCAAAAAATTCGCTTCGCAGCCATCACGATTTTAGATATCGCACTATTGTTCACAGCCCCCATCATCATCGAATTATTCTCAAAAATTCCTTAAGTCCAAGGAACTATGTCTTAGGAATGATGAACGATGACTAGGCACATAATATAGCGTTTCCAAATGAGATGTAAACCTAAGAGGTCTTTTTTGATTGTTCAATAAAACTCTAGATCTCTTGCCCCTCTTGCCTTTTGCTTATTTCAGCCAAGCAAATTACTGCCATACCTGTGTTTACAACTCATATAAAAACGCTATCAGCACATAGTTTTGCATTAATCGTTTTTCGAGTACAAGCCCCTAACACCTAGCATGGGGGAATTCATTATTAATCATTCATCTTCATCATTCCCTGATCACTGTCGAGACCGGTGGCATTCCTAGTTCAGTTAATTTTAGATATAAAATAAATCTGAAAATGATAACTTTATATGTAATCAATAAAGTGATCAATAAATTTCAAAATCTGCTCTTGACAGGAATAATAGTGAGTGTGGGGTTGTGGGCAATACCAGTATCAGCACAAGTCGAGGATGAGCAAGTCAATGCTCTTGTAGAAGCACTGCGGCTTTCGGCACCACCCAATAGCCGGAATGATGGCATGTACAGCGAGTGGCAAGTTTTACCGGCCATCATCCCGAGCTGGACATCTCAATGTGCAGGACAGGCAATGACACCTGCACAATTTGAAGCCGACCCGACCACAGCACGCAGTGTTGTGGCTTGTATCATCAGACGGGAACTAGAGATTGAATTTAGAGATAGTGGCAACAATGAAATGATTGCTGTTCGCCGTACCGCCTGTTGGTGGATGACAGGCAAACCCTCTGGCTGCAACAGTGGCGCAACTGCTGACTATGTCCAGAGAGTACTCGGCTTTTATCAGCAGCCCCATAGCTCCACACCAGTATTCGCACAAGTAGAGGATCAGCAAGTCAACACTCTTGATCCGCAAGTCAATGCTCTTGATCCGCAAGTCAATGCTCTTGTAGAAGCACTGCGGCTTTCGGCACCACCCAATAGCCGGAATGATGGCATGTACAGCGACTGGCAAGTTTTACCGGCCATTATCCCGAGCTGGACATCCCAATGTGCAGGACAGGCAATGACACCTGCACAATTTGAAGCCGACCCGACCACAGCACGCAGTGTTGTGGCTTGTATCATCAGACGGGAACTAGAGATTGAACTTAGAGATAGTGGCAACAATGAAATGATTGCTGTTCGCCGTACCGCCTGTTGGTGGATGACAGGAAAACCCTCTGGCTGCAACAGTGGCGCAACTGCTGACTATGTCCAGAGAGTACTCGGCTTTTATCAGCAGCATAGGTCTACTAATCTCTGAAGTATGAAGGATGAAGTATGAATACTTCATCCTTTGGTAGTGGTACACAATTCGTGATTTTAGCTTCCTCCGCTCTTATGCCCCACAACGAACATGCGCAGCATGAGTGTTTAAAGTTACCGTAAGGATAGTGGAGCCTTTATGGTTAGTCGGTTATGCGTTTTGGGTTAAAACTTTTTGATTAAGGCTCCACTATCCTAAGGTTTCGTCTCCAGGGATGAATCGCGGACAGGAACTCTGATAAACAGCCTGAAAAACGTTATACTAAAAATAGTAGGGAAGACAAATTAAGAGCTAACCGCCACCTACTAATCAAAAATACAACTTATTGTATTGTTCCGGCGCGGAGGGGCATCCCGTGTCGTTAATAAAGCTTACCGAGTATCCGAACCGTTGGGTGGAGTTGGTAAGAAGCCCACACTGAACTCAAAGAGTCAGTGTGGGAGTATGTCACCCCCGAAACCTTCACCAGACTGTAGCCAAACCACTACATCTTTACCACTACCATCTCTTCAGGATGAAGTATAAAGGATGAAGTATTCATCCTTTATACTTTTATGCCTTTGGAGTTGCTTTGTTATCCTTTCTGGCATGCTTCTTCTTGAGCCAGCCACCAAATCCCAGAGCCGTAACTGAGCCAAAAACAGTTAGGGGTTCGGGAGCACCTGGAACATTGGGAGGAGTTTCAAAATAGGGAGGAGTTTCAAAATAGGGAGGAGTTTCAAAATCGGGAGGACTTTGAAAACGGTTATAGCTGACTGCACTCACAGCTGCACTGTTAACCACGGTAACATTTAACCTGTTGACTCGATCGTTACCAAAGCCACTGAATGAGCTAATCAGATTATTACCTCTGCCGAAAAAGTTAAACTCCTGATTCCCGCTCTCGGAAAAGGTTGTAACCCTTACCGGGTCAGATTCTTCGATGTCGAGAAGTGTGAGTTCATCAAGAAAAACCGACTGACCAAAGTCAAAGGTAAACGTGCCACCAAAGGCAGAGTCGTCTGGATCGCTGGAGTCGTTATCCTCACTGATGATTAGGGTGTTGCCCAATCTGGGCTTGAACAAATCATCGTCCTCTCCTGTACAATGACTGGCAGCACCACCGCAAGCGCTGTTATAGATCATCAGGTCACGGGGCTGTCCGCCAGTAGTCCCCTGATCAAACACGCCGAGTCTTACGCCTTGAACTTCCTGGTTGGTAACTTTCTGACCCGGCGAGAGACCAGGCTCGTCAAAGTCGAGAATAGCAGCTTGGGCAGAACCTGCTTGAATTGCAGTAAAACTTAGAGCCACAAATGCCGCTCCTGTAGCCATGGAGAGCTTGTTAAAAGCACTCGAAGTAGACATGGGATTTCTTACTCCTTCAGGGTATTTACAGTAAAGATAGGATTGATGACCCTGAAAAACGTTTTGGTGTAAAATCAACCTAGAGTTTGGGTATGACATCCAAAGTCGTACCACTTTTCCTAAACTAAAAGTAGACAGTCTGACCCTGGCATAGCTCTAACGGTAATTTTTTCCTTATTTACTCATTGAGCTTTGCCTATTTAGCAATAGTTTTGGCAGAGATAGCGTCTGAAAAATTCCTGATCAAAATACTCTCTAGGTAATTATTTCAGAGGTAAATATTTCAGAACTACGTTGCCCCTGGTTATCAAAAATCTGGTTACACAAACCCCTAGTTACACAACCCCTAGTATTTACCTCTTATAGGTGGCAGCAATAATTGGTAGAAGCGGTTAATTCATTGCTTGGCCATGGGGTTATTGAGGCTTGCTTTTGTTTAGTCTATCAAGTTGATTCAGAAGTGTCAACTAGTTTATAGAGCAGATTAATGAAAAACTATTCAGATAGTTAGTGATGCTTAAATAGATTTAATTAAAGTAAAAATGCTTGGCGCTATCCTTGAAAGCTGGGATTGTTGCACTGCTTGGATTTGCGTAAAAATGTGACGATTAAATAGCCATAATAGGTTATTAAAGTTAGTCATCAAAACTCTAATTTTTTATTATTAAATAATTAACAAAATCTAGATAAATAGTTAATTATTTATTTTATAAATAATTAATAAATAGCAAATTATTTTCGAAAATAATACTCAAAAAATGGCTGGAGGCATTGAAAGGATTTTTACAGCTGTAATTATCACAAAACAAATCCAAAAATCCTATATAATTAATGAATTTGGCTAAAATTAAATCCGAAGGAATAAAATCTAAAACCCAAAATATCTAATTGGTACAGTCAAAGCAAAATCATTGATATCAATGTTGATCACAAGGTGAGCTAATCAATTAATCTAGATACTGGCGATTGAGGTGCAACTTGAAACCGAATGGAAGGATGGCAATGGGATGCTATCTTGTTTGATATCATGTCGGGATAATTACCCTGTCTTGATGCAGTCGCTCATGGGGGAAACCCCCAAGACCGCGCTGCATCGCTTAATAAAAATTTCCCCCATCTCCCCATCTCCCCATCTCCCCATCTCCCCATCTCCCCACACTTCCCACCCTCCCCCCGCCCGCTTACAAGGGTAGGTTTTTTACAAAGGGGCGAGTATGTACTTTTATTAGGTATAAATTCCTAAAAATATGTATCAAAATACACAATTATTTCCGGGATAATTCTCCCCATTTCCCGCTCTTCCCCTCCTGGGAGGGGTTAGGGGTGGGTTCCGATTCCCGACTCCCGTTCCCCTCCTGGGAGGGGTTAGGGGTGGGTTCCGACTCCCGATTCCCGACTCCCGACCCAAATGTAAAAAACCTACCCCTGTGAGCCCCCCGCCCGGGCCCCTTAATTATGGGTATTCAACCAGACTTGATATTAGTGGCTTCCTTACCACTAGAGTCTTGGGCAATTGTCACCTCTGGAAATTATGCGATCGCAACCAATCGATTGCGTCATGTTGGCTTACCAATACCCCAAATTTTGATTACCACTGATGATGTCAGTGACTATAAACCCCATCCAGAAGGCTATCTCAAAGCAGCTTAATCTCTGGGTGTCGCACCAGAACAATAGACCTCTTGCAAAAATAAATATGAAATCAAAATCTATCCCTTTTGCCTTTTGCCTGCCCCCCTTACTAAGGGGGGTTAGGGGGGATTCCTTTTGCCTTGTCAACACCCACGGTTTATGAGACTTATGCAAGAGGTCTAATGTGTAGTAATTGAGGATGCACTGGTTGGCATCCAAGCTGCACGAGCTGCCCACATGAAAGCGATCGCGTAGGGTGCGCTATGGGCAATCGCAGTAGCAACAACCCACCCAGCCAGGGCATTAGAGGAAGCAGACCTTTGTATCTGTGCTTTAACCGACATCTCAGTTAGGCAAGTCAGTCAGTCAAGCAGTAGTCCCACTAGCCTGGAAATTCTAGTAGCTGTTAACACCTAACTTTCAACCTTCTTAGAATTTAGAATTTAGAATTTAGAATTTAGAATTTAGAATTTAGAATTTAGAATTTAGAATTTAGAATTTAGAATTTAGAATTTAGAATTTAGAATTTAGAATTTAGAATTTAGAATTTAGAATTCTGCCTTCTGCCTTCTTCATTCTTCATTCTTCATTCTTCATTCTTCATTCTCCATTCTCCATTCTTCATTCTCCATTCTTCATTCTTCATTCTTCATTCTTCATTCTCCATTCTCCATTCTTCATTCTTCATTCTCCATTCTTCATTCTTCATTCTTCATTCTTCATTCTGCATTCTTACCAACAACCCTCAACCTTCAACAGATCATGCCGCTTGCCGGGACAACAACAGTTGAACAAAAGTATCACTAACTGTATGGTCTTTAGTATTCGCTGCGTATTGAATTAAGGTTTCCCGCAACTGCCAAGCAGCATTCC